>JBFKXO010000010.1:0-23061 GCA_041638115.1 Litorivivens sp.
GCTGACGGGCGAGCATTAAGCGACCGGATTCGCGATGTTCTTCTGGCTAACATCAAAACGTTGCCCTCCATGGAAAAGGTGGCAGGCGAGCTTTATGTTTCTGTCCGAACCTTGCGGCGCAAACTGGATGCGGAAGGCGTTACCTTCAGCCAGCTTGTCGATGAGGTGCGCTGTGAGCGAGCCAAAGAGTTGCTGGAGTTTACCTCCCTGACCTCGGACGACATTGCCCGCAAGCTATCGTATGCCGATGCCTCCAGTTTTGGGCAGGCGTTTCGGCGGCTTACTGGCGTAACGCCGGCGGCTTACCGCCAGGCGAAACGCCAGACTCCCCGCTAACTTACTGAGCGCAATTTGCGTTGTCGTAGTCTCTGTCCAGTACGGTGTTGATCCACTGGTCCACCAGCGCGACCGCTTCGTCGTGGTTCACGCTGCGAGCCAGCGGTGGCATCTGAATACTCAGATCTTCCGAGTGCATGCGATAACTCACGATCGAGTCGTCGGCACTGCCTGGCACGATATCGCGAGAGCGACCACCGGAGGATGAGCCTGCCGTGTTCGGCTGTTTACAAATACCGTAGTTCAAATCGACCTTGCGGAATACATCAAAGAAGACACCGGTGCTGCCAGCAAGCCCTTTACGGTTGTGGCAATGAGCGCAGTTGGTTTCCAGCCAGGCCCGGGTGCGAACCTCAAGGTTATGCTTTGCGTTGTCACCGGGATTGTTGTTCTGGATTTTGGGGATAAAAAATGTATCGCCCGGCACATCGAAGCGCGGCAGGCGCGGGATGTTATCCGCTACCAGGGTTGCGGGATTGATATTCAGTGTTGGGCAGTCGCGAAGATAGCCTTTGTCGCACAGGTTTTTCAGCTGATTGACGGGGCCGCTGCCAAAGTCGATCGAACGATTGAGCAAGCGAACCTTGGGGCCGATTGGCGCATCGCCGGGCTGGCGATCGTCATTGTTGTGGCAGCTGCCGCACTGGTTCGGATGTGGAATGGCGTAGCTATTGCTGCTGCCCGCGTAGGTTTTACTTACCTCCGGATCCGGGTCGGGATAGTTCCAGGTGACACTTTTCTTGCCGCCCGATATCGCTAGAACCGCATCGGTGCGATTGCCATTGGTGTCGGTTTCCCAGGCGTATGGCAGGCCTTCCCAGAAACTGTTGCCCTTGGCATCGGCACGGTGAATCAACAGGCGGGTTTCAACCACATCTTCGTTTGCACCATCCTTAAAGGTAAAAGTTTTGGCGATGACGGTGCCCACCGGGAAATCCAGTGTCGCGTTGGGCGAGGATGCATTACCCACGACCCACTGCGCGGACTCGCCTTGCGGCAAAAACAGCACTCGGTATTTGCTGGCGTAGTCTGAAAACAGCGGTGTCGTCAAATCAAACAGAATGCCGTCGCCATTAAAGCCGGAGCGTGGATCGGTCGGGTCAACGAACAGGTTGTAGTGTGACAACTTGGGGCAGTTGAATTGCAGGGCCGCACGGTTTATCTCGCTACCAGTATCGGCTTCACACACGGCCAGGATTTCCTGTTCGCTGGGCGCCGTGCTGCCGCCCGTACCGGGTACATAGGGTTTTACGACGGCTGGTGGGATGGGCGCCAATGTTTGACCGAACAGGGTCTTACAATCGTGGGCGTCGATATCCACGCTGGGGGCGGTGGTGGGCTCGGTGTCTTTGAAGTTCAGGAATTTGCGGCTGTCCGGCGAAAAGTTGTTGGCCAATTCGTCGCCTGTATCGGGAAAGCAATACCAGAACAACGGGTGACGCCGCTCGCCGTTCGCCACATTTTTGAACTTGTAGTCGTTGTAACGGCAGCTGGGGAAGTCGCTGCTGTCGTAGTCCGGTTTGCCCAGTGGTCTGCCGTCTTGGGCGATGCTGTTATCCACCTTGTCCTTGAATTCATCCGCAAGCACGCAGCCATTACTGGCTTTGTCGTACATGCCGTCCCAGACGATGTGGGCGCCCTGGCCAACGTAGGGGTCGCCGGCCTGCAGGGTTTTGATCTGTACCAGGAAGGGCAGCAGTGAGGGGTGTGTGTCGTCAATCGTGCAGGGCAATGAAGGCGAGCCGGAAAGAAGGTCCGTCAGCAGCTTCTCGGGATCAACGTTTTCCTCGCACACAAAAATATCGTCGCGCGGCGGTTCGGGAAGGTGACCATTCGTTGTAAAGGTGTTGCTGTGGATATGAATGCCTTCAGGATACAGGTCCATGCGTTTATCTGGATGGTCGGGCTTAAACTCCAGCAGTTCGTGGCTTACCAACACCACGCCAAGGGTGCGGTTAAATTCAACAATGTTTTTAAAGAATTCTACGCGGTCGTACCCCAACTGCAGCATGCCAACCCCTTGCGGAACGATGGAGACAATGCCGCCCGGTGCAAAGTTTGGTTGGTTGTTGAAACCAGAGTAGCTGTCAAAGATGCGAGTGCCGTCGCCGTATTGATTCAGGCCCGGTAGGTCGAATATCAGGAAGCCAGTGGTATTACAGTGGGCCACATTGTCATACAGGTCGGCGCGATCGGTGTTTTCTATTTCGTAGCCGGCAACGTTAAACAGTGCCTCCGAGTTGCGTACGATCACGTCGTTTGATTGGCCCACATAGATGCCTGCGTCCGACGCGCCCAGCGCAACAACGTTGTCGATAAGTACATTATTGGTCAGCACCGGGTACAGCGCGTAGCCACCGTTGGTCGGGTCAACGACGTAGGCGCGCGTGGTGCCCGAGGCATCCACATAGCTACCGCGTGACTCAGGGTAGGAGGGCAGGCCGAGGTGAGAGCCGCCATGCACACTAAAGCCCTTGGAGGTGGCGTTGCTGCCGTTACAGGATACGTCCAATGTGGACGGTACTTCAGGGTCCATGTAGCCGTCGCCACTACTCCACATGGTGCGCATGTTTCTGAGTGTGACGTGGTCAGAGTCCGAAATCTTGATGGAAAACCCGGGGGTATCATAAACCGTCAGATCTTCGATGGTGATGCCCTTCATATGGCTCATCGACAGACCTTCCGGTGTGCTGCTGTTTTCAAAGTTCAGAATCGTTTTACGCATCCCGGCACCACGCACCGTGATGCCTTCTTTGTGAGACATCACTAATGTGGTTTCGAAATTAAAGGTGCCTTCGGTGAACTCGATGGTGTCCCCCGTCAGGGCAATAAAAAAGGCGGTAAGCGCTTCTTTTTGCGCGGTTCCTGCCGGTCGATCTGTGTTGTTGTCCGGCTTGATGATGAATACGCGGGGCTCAGCTGGCTTCGGGTCGACACCGCCACCGCCGGGCGGGTTGGTGGGGGGCGGCGTCGTACCATCGCCCCCCGAGTTGTCGGGCGGCGTAGGTGTGTCGGGCTCTATGGTCGGCGGATCGTCGGAGAAGGCATTTGCGGCACTGGAAGAGCTCGAGGAGCTTTTGCATCCGCTCAGCATCAGGCTGATAAATATCAGCGCCACGACTGCGCCATATCGTCGATTGAGTAGATTCCGCATGATTCGCCGTCCCCGGTTGTTGCTATGACCGGATATTGTCTCCTGCGTCCACTGGCCGCTACAGAGCTCAGCGGGACAGCTTTTGTAGGATTGGGTACATTTTGTTCAGCGTTAAAAACTGGTAACGCGGTGTTGCTTGTTGGCTGGTCAAATCGCCTTTAAAGTTCTTACACAGTTGTTACCTTTTTCGGTGCCAGGCATCGATACGGAGTCTAGATAATGCAGGATTTTAGGGGGAAGACCGCCGTCGTCACCGGCGCGGCGAGCGGTATTGGTCTGGCGCTTGCCACGCTGTTTGCTGAGCAGGGTATGAACGTGGTACTGGCGGATATTGAGCAGCAACGGCTAGATGCTGCTGTTGGTGAGGTCGCAGCTCTGGGGGGTGAGGCGATCGGTGTGGTCACCGACGTCGGTTCTGGTGAGTCGGTTGCGGCGCTGCGGGATGCCAGTGTAGAGCGGTTTGGCGCGATACACATCCTGTGTAATAACGCGGGAGTATATACCGGCGGTAACCTGTGGGAGCAGACCGAAGACGATTTCGAGTGGCTGATGCGGGTGAATCAGTGGGGCATCATTCACGGTATTCGCCAGTTTGTGCCACAAATGATTTCGCAGGGTGACACGTGCCATATCGTCAATACGTCCTCAATGGCTTCCATGTGTACGTTGCCCTTCGCCGGCATCTATCACATGACCAAACACGCAGCGCTTGCCTTGAGCGAATGCCTTTATCACGAGCTGGCGATCAGTGCGCCGCAGATCAAAGTGTCGTGTCTGTGTCCTGAATTATTTAATACCGGTATTGCCGCCTCGTTTCGCAATCGACCAGAAGCGTTGAGCGCAGAAAACATCACGGATATGCACAAGATGTCGATGGAGGCGATCACCGGCGCGACCGCGAATTCGTTGCCGCCAAGCGTTGCGGCCGAGCGTGTCCTGCAAGCGATAAAAGATCAGAGCTTCTATATTTTGCCGCCGGAAGATAACCCCTGGTCGGTTACGGCGAACAGTCGACTGGAAGACCTTCGACTTCGCCGCAATCCAACCCTGGCGCCACCGGCAATCTGACCAGGACGTTATCGGAGAACAATATGAATACCATGGAGCAGTCGCTCGCAGAAGCGTTGACCGAGCGCGTACTGAAATTGGTGAATGAGGATTCCACCGAGTTCGCAGATACCGTTATGGAGGTAGAGGGCCGTTTTTACACTGATCCGGCGCAGTGGCGCGCCGAATGCGAAATGATGGAAAACCTGCCACAAATAGCGGCACCGACGGCTATGCTGCGTGAGCCCGGTCAATATTTGGCACGCACGGTGAATAACCACCGACGCATTCTGATCACTCGCGACGAGGCCGGCAAGGCTCATGTTTTCCTCAATGCCTGCCGTCATCGTGGGTCGGTGATTGTGGAAGACGGCGCGGGTTGCCAAAAGCGCTTTACCTGTCCCTACCACAACTGGACCTATGCCAATGACGGTGAGCTTAAAGGGGTGCCATTTCAGCAGGGATTTGACGGTATGGATCGCAGGGAGCACGGCCTGCTGGAATTACCCAGCGAAGAAAAATACGGCCTTGTCTGGTATGCCTTGAATCCCGAACTTGAGTTCAGTATTGACGACTATCTGGGGAAGCTGGCGCCGGATCTCGCGCAGTGGAACTATGCAGATTTTGAGTATATTTCCCACAATGTCTATTCCGTGCAGGCCAATTGGAAAAATGCGATTGAAGCCTTTGCGGAGTTTTATCACTTCAAGTTTGTGCACGCGAATTCACTGGTGGGGCAGGGAACGATCTCCAACGTCACGGCTATGGATACTTACGGTCGGCACACTCGATTGCTGTCGCCGCTGGCCACAATTACCGAGCTGAACGACAATCCGCAGCCTTACCACGGCAGTCAGCATCTGGCGGTGGTCTATAACATTTTTCCGAATGTGATACTGGCGAACTCGCCGATCGGTGCTGAAGTGTTGCAGATTATGCCGGGCAATTCGCCGGACACGGTATCGCTTTATTATGTAGGCATGGCGAATATGCGCATCAGTGACAACGATACGCTAGAGGGCTATAAAGGCTTGTTTGCGGGAATGCAGGAAGTTGCTGAAGAAGACCTGACCGCGATGGTGGCCTGTACGGCGGGCATCAACAGCGGATTACCGAAGATTGTGTTTGGCAAGAACGAGCCCGGAAACCAGCACTTTATTCGGGCGGTTCGTGAAGCTAGCGAGCCCTACAGAAACTAGGCGTAGTGTGATCGGTGCCGGGCTTGCCGGCACCGGTTGTGCGCTATACCAGACCCATCATCTCGACAAGGCCGTGACGGTGTCCCGCAGTATAACCGCCATCCACAGCCAAGCTCTGCCCGGTAACAAACGAGGCGTCATCCGACGCCAGAAACAGGGCTGCGCCGGCAATTTCCTCGGGTTTACCCAGTCGCCCGACTTTGGTCTCCCGAATCACATCGGCTTTAAATTCCGGCATGGAATCCATAATGCCGTGAAGCATTGGCGTATCAATAAAGCCGGGGCAGATGGCGTTGCAGCGTATGCCCATCCGGCCATAGTCGATAGACACGTTTTTAGTCAGCAGGATCACGCCGCCTTTTGAGGCATTGTAGGCGCTGCCGCCCTCGGTGCCATTAATGCCTTCCACGCTCGATACGGTAATAATGCTGCCGCTGCGTTGGGTCATCATCGTATCTAAAACAGATTTGATCGACAGGAAAGTGCCTTTCAGATTGATATCGATGACCCGATCCCAGGCGGCATTGTCGATCATGCTGACGGGGCCGCCGTCACCCACACCGGCGGCGGTAACCAGAATATCGATGCGACCGTGTTTCTCTGCAGCTTGTTGGGCAACGGTCATCTGAGCGTCGCCGTCGGTGACATCCAGGGTGCTGAACCAGCTCTCGGGTGAGGCGCTGGTTACCGCTTGCCAATCTTTCGGTTGATTTAAATCGGTGCCCACAACAATGGCACCTTCTCGTGCGAAGCGCTCGGCGCAGGCCAGGCCGATGCCGGAGGCGGCGCCGGTCACGATGGCAACTTTTCCTTCTAGACGCATAGTGTTTTCCTTTTATTGTTATGTTGCAGGCAGTTTATAGTGCTGTACTGTCTTCGATCAGGCCGAGCATTAGTTTTCCCGCTTCGGTGTAGATCTTTTCGCTGATAAAAGCGTGCTGGGTGCCGGTGTACATATCGCGGAAGGCGCGTTCCAGTCGACTGCCTTCGCGAATGGCAGTGGTTCCCGCAGCGAGGTGCGTCCATTGCACAATCTCGCGGCTGGCGTCGGTCGCAAAGTTTGCCGCGATACGCATGTCGGCCCGCATTTGCGGGGTGAGCTCTTCGCCCGCAGCGACGCGCTCTTCCATTGCTTTATAAATGTTCAGCACACCTGCGCGGGCAGCGCGCCACTGGCCTTCGTGCAGAGAAAGATCTTTTTGGAAGGTGAGTTTGTGAGCCACGGAGCTGTCGTCGCCCATCCGCACTTTGCTGATCGCCAGTTCGCGCACGTCGTCGATCGCGCTGCGCGCAATACCCAAAGCCCAGGCGGCGTGACCGCAGCCGGTCAGCGGCATCAAGCCAAACTTGTAAAGACTGCCGCCGCGCTGAGGGCTGCGGGTAAACAAGGGGTAGGTGTGACTTTCGGGGACAAAAACCTCGTTGAGCTCGTAGTTATAGCTGCCGCTTCCTTTCAGGCCCTGGACGAACCAGCCATCGGTGAAGTTAACCTGTTCGCGGGGCACGACGGCGACCAGCATTTGCGGCATGGTTTCATCCGCCATAATCATTTCGCCGTTGGCCATGGGCAAAAAGCCGGCGCAGACATACTCGGAATGCCCGGTACCGCTACCAAACTGCCAGGCGCCGGTGACCTTGTAGCCGCCCTCAACTTTCTCACCGGTACCGTTCGGGAAGAACTGGCCGCCCATGGTGACGCGGTTGTTGTTGGCGGTAAAAACCTGCTCAAATCCTTCGTCGGGCAGGTAGGCCGCAGCGAAGCAGGCCGAGGGCAGGTTGGCGATGCCGATCCAGCCGAAGGAGCCGTCCTGTCGTGCCATTTCAATCCAGGTGTCGATTAACGCTTCAAAGTCGGGTTCCTGCCCTCCCGCGACTTTGGGGTTCATGTACTGCATCAGCCCGGAGTCCCACAGGGCGTTGACCGTAGCTTCAGTCAAGGTGCGCTTTTGCTCTGAAGCTGCGGCCTCGGCTAACACAATGTCCTCGACAGCGCGGGCCATATCAGCCCCGGATTTTGTCAGATTGTGGTCGGTAATCGCATTTGCAGATGACTTCACGGTGGACTCCTGTATTGGTTATCAAGGCTTGATATGGCTGAGTGTTATTCTGCGACTTTACACGATGACAATACGGCCGTATAGTGAAATTTATGTAGGAATGCCGCCACGGTGTTTTCGCCCAGAAAGCCGAGGTTCGTCGCATTAAATTTCCGGATGACTCCCGGCCAATAAAAAGACTGCGAAGCTGATATGACAAACATCTTAACCCTCAAGGAAATCACCGATCAGGCGGTGGGTGGCAAGGCCGCCGGCTTGGCAGAACTTACCCGCCACGGGCTGAATGTGCCGCCGGCCTTTGTTATCCAGGCCGCCAGTGCGCAAGTTTTCCCCGATGATCTGGCCTCACACTATGAGGCCATCGGCGGCGGCAAGGTTGCGGTTCGGTCATCCGCGATTGGGGAGGATGGTGAGGACAGCTCCTTTGCTGGCCAGTACGAAACCATTTTGAATGTGGAGGGCCTTGAGGCCCTGAAGGCGGCGATCGGGCAGTGTGTGAAATCCCTCGATAGTGCGCAGGCGACGGCCTATAAATCCGAGCAGGCCAATTTGGGCGAAGTCGACATGTGCGTCGTCGTCCAGCGCATGGTCGATGCCAAGTCTGCGGGTGTGCTGTTTACGGCTGACGCTGTGACCGGACGCCATGATCGTTTGATTATCGATGCGGTAAACGGATTGGGTGAAGCCCTGGTTAGTGGTGAGGTCACACCAGACCACTATGAATTGGACAGCCACAATCAGGTGGTTCGGCGAGAGCTGACAAGTGATCAGCCGATACTGTCTGACGCCGAGATTCAGGCGCTTGCCGAAGACGCCCGTGATGCGGCCAAACGTATGTCTGCATTGCTGGATATGGAATGGGCAATCGATGCCAGTGGCGAGCTGTTCTGGTTGCAAGCCCGCCCGATTACAACGTTGGGTTCTGATCTGAATGAACTCGACACGCCGATTCCCGACGACCATGTGATCACGCGCTGTAATGTGGGCGAGATGATGCCGGGTGCGGTGTGTCCGCTGACGTTTTCGGTGCAGGGGCGTGCCATAGAGCACGGCATGCAGCATATGCATGTGTGCTATGCCAATCGTCCGGCCATCAATGATGAGTGGTCGCAGATCAACCTGTTTTTCGGTCACATGTTTATCAACATGACTGGCGGGCTGCAGTCATCGCGCTATGTATCCATCAATACCGTCGAGAGTATGGGGCAGAGTCTTTGCGGTCGTCCGGTACCTGAATTAAAGCCATTGGAAAATGTGGCGCCGTTTTGGCGTCGCTGGTACGGCACCTGGCAGTTTGCGCGCTATGTGATGCGGTCGCAGAAAGTTTTGACGGAATTCGAAACCCGTTTCAAACATGCTTATATTCCCTATACCGACGACAGTCGCTCCATGATGGCGGCGATCGACAGTTACTTTCCGTGGATCCTTGAAACCAACGAGGTCCACCTTCGGTCTTCAGCATTTTCCGGTGTGATGGAAGGCATCATCCAGAGTTTTGTCACCGGTAGCAGTCAGCCACCGGATGCAGATCAACAGGCCGAAGCGGCGCGCTTGCTGGCTGGCGCCAGCGATGTCGAAAGCGCCGTGATGGTGGATCGACTGGACGATGTGGTGGATAGCATCGCCGAACATCCGGATGCGGTAAGCGCCTTTCAATCAGTCGATGCGAGCAGTGCCTTGCAGTGGCTGCAAAGTGATGAGGCTGGTGCGGCAAAGTATCGTTTCGAGGAATTTCTGGCGGCGCACGGCCATCGTTCGATCCGCGAACTGTGTTTGCGCGAAGCTGGCTGGGTCGATGAGCCAGAGAAATTGATTGTCACGATGCAGGCTTCTCTGGCGGCCCGACTGCAAGGTTCCTACAAGCCGCGCCATGTCGAAAAAGTGGATACGCGAGGTATGTCGCGTGGTCTGCGGTTCATGCTGCCGATCGCTCACAACGCCATCCGTCGACGCGAGCACACCAAGTCACTGCTGGTCTTGGTCACCCACCGTCTGAAACGGGGCTACCGGCACCTGGCAAACCTGCTGGTGAAGGAAGGTCACCTGCCTGATCCTGATCTGGTGTTTTTCTTTACCCATGACGAATTGCGCGACTTTGTTACCAGCCCTCGCAGCGAGTGGGTCGAGCGTGCCGAAAAGCGGCGCATTGCTCTGTCTTTTCACGAAAAAATGGAGTTTGACGATATCTACGTGGGCAAGCCCGAACCCCTGGTTTGGGAGCCGCCAAAAGATACCGCTGAGGGCGAACTCGTTGGTCGGCCTGTCAGTCGCGGAGTGGTTGAGGGTACGGCACGGGTAGCGTTAACCATTCAGGAAGCGGCCGAGCTCAAACCGGGCGAAATCCTGATTGCGCCGATCACTGACATTGGCTGGACCCCCTATTTCAGCCTGATTGCCGGGCTGGCGACGGATGTTGGTTCTGCGGTATCGCACGGGGCCGTGATTGCGCGCGAATACGGGCTCCCCGCCATCGTTAACCTGCGGCAGGCGACACGGCTGTTCAAAACCGGCGACCGGGTAAGACTCGACGCAGACAAAGGCATACTCTCCCGCCTCTAGAAAATGACGAAATTGGGGACAGTTTACCTATTTATTAAATAGGTAAACTGTCCCCAATTTATTTCATTTACAGGGTTTTCAAGTACTCAATGATTGCGAGTCGCTCTGCATCGGTTAGTACGGCCGTGAATTCGTGGCCGGTGTTTCGCTGGCTGTACATATGTGAGTTGTAGATCTTGCGGTTCTCCATATCGCTATTCGTTACGATTGGCGGGTAGCCGATATTCCAGGCACCGGTCATGTTGCTAAACAGGATGTTCTCCATCTGTTGTGGATAGGGCGTCTGGTTGATATTGAATGGGTCGCAGTTGTAGCCGGGAGTGATCATCGGAGGTTGCACCGTGCAGGCCATCTTGTCGTACTTCCAGCCTAGCTTGGTGTGGTCGTAGGCGCGATCAAGGTCTGTGTCGAAACCCATCACGACGGTGGACGGCATGCCCAGCGGCTTGGGTGCGGACACGCGACGCCAGATCGGGTGGCGATCCGAGGGTTTTAATACTTCCCATACATTGGGCACAGACCCATTATGGAAATAGGGGGCGGAGGCCCACACGCCGTAGAGCGGTTGCGCGAGGTAGCCGAGTTCACGATCACCGCGCAGGCGCTCCTGATTTTGTGGACCACAATCCTGCGCCGTACCCTTGGTGGGCGGGTAACCGAAGAAGTTGTCGGCACCTGCTTGTTGCATACCTTCCGTATTTGTCAGTACGCGACGCTCGTCGGTGCCGATAATCTCCAGCGGCACAATGTAACTCGCCATACCTTCCAGGCGTGGGTCTTCCAGGTAATCCGGGTTGTTTACGTAGCGCGGCGCATAGGCTCCGTGGCACCCGGCACACGATCCGTTTCCTTCCGGTTTGCGCACGGGATTATTCCGCTCCGGCGCCCACAAATTGAGTTCATGGAACAGTTCCGCGCCTTGCTCGGCCAACGCGGTATTTACCGGTCCGGGATAGCGAGGTGCTTTCAGGCTTTCTACCCAGCGATTTAGATTTGGGCCGTTGTCGCGCATCCACTGGGCTCCTGCTGCTCCCCAGGGGCCACTGGAACCGCCAAACAGACCAAAGAAGGGCGAGTAGAAGACGGAGTCGACGCGAGGGGTGTCCATAGAGAACAGGCCGTCGACAAACTTCACCGGCCGGTGCCCCATATTCCACCAGTTTGGAGAATCCATGCTGCCAGTAGATCCTGAGTTGGAAATATTCATAAAGCTCATTGGCGTGGGAAAGCCCTCCATCGGAAACAAAAAGGCGATGTTGACGGCGCTGGCATTGTTAGTTCCTCTGCTGCGCGTCAGGTTCAGCGGTGTGGCACCGGAAGCCATATAACCCAGTGGCCACATATCTCTCAGGAACAGGTTCAGGTCTGTGGCGCTGGAGCCACCGAACTGGAAGCCAAGGTCTGGATGCTCGGATTTGTCGCCAATTTCACCGGAGTGGCAGCCGTGACAGGTGACCCCGATCCGTCCGCTCCAGGAGCCATCGGGTTCACGCAATTGAGTAAGCATTTCTGGTAACTGGCCGCTACCACCATTGGTCTGATTCGGATCCTCGCCGGGTAGTGGGTAAGGGTTTCGACCTTCATCGAATCCCGAGCCATAGCGTTGCGCAACCAGTTCGTCAAAATTGGCGGGGCGTGAGGTGAAACCGCCCCATACTTGCCACAGCTGATTGAATTGTTGGGCTGAAAAGGTCGATATGCCACCAGCGGCTTCAGCGGCGTGATAGTTGGTGCCGGCAAACAGCGCAGCGACGCCATCGCCGCCGGTATCCATCAATTTGGCGCCAGCTTCAAACTGATCGCGAAGTGCGCCGCAGGTTTTTGGCGTACCCACTTCCCGAACAGCCACCGGATCGACATGACAGTCTACCCAGAAGGCGTTGAAATGTACTGCTCGTCCGGCATTGGTGCCAGGCTGCACCAATGTGCGCGGGTCCTCAGGTACGGGTGTATGGTCGGGCTTGTCGTAGCAGTAATCCCAGATATGCAGGCCACCGCGGCTGCTACCAAGCAAGGCATTGGGGTCATCGCCGTAAACAAATGCGTTGGCATAGGGGTTTAATGCTGGGAGTAGAAATACAAGCCAGCGCCAGAAGCGGCGCGCACTGCGAGGTTCATTCATATTATTCTCCGCCGTGAGATCTATACAGACGCGCTCGTGCGCGAAAGGTGGCGGAAAATTAACAGATGTGGCGCATTTGGTGAGTGCATCACAGCAGAAATTCAGAGGGAGGTGGCGTCAAGGGAAACAAAGCGGTGGCAGCGACGAAAATTGGGGACAGTTTACCTATTTATTAAATAGGTAAACTGTCCCCAATTTTTTTGATCTAACTTAAAACGCTGGCGGTTGTAATCAGAACGAGGCTAAGCCGTTTGGCTAAGACTATATAGGGCATTGCATTTGCCTTGTTTTTCTTGGGGAGTCGTACCC
Source organism: Litorivivens sp. (assembly GCA_041638115.1). Lineage (GTDB taxonomy): Bacteria > Pseudomonadota > Gammaproteobacteria > Pseudomonadales > Spongiibacteraceae > Litorivivens. The sequence continues at coordinate 12,784 of JBFKXO010000010.1, forward strand.
AAGTCTTTAGTGTAGTCCGAGCGCAGGCATTAGCTCAATCTTGCGGGAGAAGATCGTGGCGTACTGTCAGCTCGCCACGATCTGCCCCTCATGTGGACTGTCTTTGCCAGTGAGGCTTTTCATATCTTCAAGTATGACGTAGAGACAGGGGATCAGGACTAACGTGATGACCGTTGCGAAGATAATGCCAAAACCCAGTGACACTGCCATGGGTATCAGGAACTGGGCCTGTACGCTGGTTTCTGCCAGCATTGGCGCCAGACCAAAAAACGTGGTGAGTGAGGTCAGCATAATCGCGCGATAGCGTTGCGTGCCCGATTGTACAACGGCCTCTACGACCGGCGTGCCGTTGGCGATGGCGCGGTTGATGAAGTCCACCATGATGAGACTGTCGTTTACCACGACACCGGATAGGGCAATGATGCCGAAGAAAGACATCATGTCGATGGGTAAATCCATCACCAGATGGCCAACCAGCGCGCCGATGATCCCGAAGGGAATAACGCCCATGATAATGAGCGGTTGCAGGTAGGATTTAAGTGGCACGGCCAGTAGGGCATAGATGCCAAACAGCGCCAGGGCCATGCCGACAAACAGACTGCTAAAGACCTTGTTGGACTCTTCCGTCATACCATCAATCTTGAAGCTTAGTCCGGGGTATTTTCGGGTAAGCTCTGGCAAAAAATTATCTTTCAGGTCGTTGGCAATATCGTCCGGCGACGCGTACTTGCGATCAACGGCGGCGCCCACGGTCACCGCGCGCTCGCCATCAATGCGCGTCACTTTGGTAAAGCCCGGTTCAATATTGGCATCTGCGAGTACCGTAAAGGGAATGTGCTCGCCACTGCCGGTGTTCAGGTAGAGATTCTCCAGATCTGAGATGGCACCGCGTTCGTCGCGCGGCAGTCGCACCATCACCTTTACTTCATCGTTACCGCGCTGCATACGCTGCGCTTCAGCGCCGTAAAAGGCGTGGCGTACCTGGGTGGCAATATCTGACAGCGATATACCCATGGCTTCGGCCATGGGTTTGGTCGTGAGGACAATTTCATCCTGCGACATTTCGGCACTGTTGCGAATATCGTAGGCCCCGTCGTAGGTTTCGAGCTTGGCGGCGAACTCTTTGGAGGCGGCTTTGAGAATATCGGTATTGCTGCTGATGAGTTTGAACTGCACGTCCTGACCGCCACCCATATCCTGAGCGGTGGAAACAGAAATCACGCGGGCGCCCGGAATATTGCCGATTTTTTCACGCCAGATTTCAGAGAGCTCGTCACTATGCAGGGTGCGCTGTTCGGCTTTGGTCAGTTCCGCCATAAAGTTGACGAAACGACCGTCGTAGGCGTAGGCGAAGACGTGTTTGACCAGGCCGGCTTCATTGCCTGTTTCTTCGATATAGTCGCGGTTGATAGTTTCCAGCGCCTGAGCGTACTGCCGATAGCCGGCCAGTAGTTGCTCTTCGGTGGTGCCCTCCACCATTTCCAGTGAGGCCTGAACGAAATCGTTAGGCAAGGCCGGCAACAGAACCACGCGGATAAGCCCGCCGGCCACCAGCCCAATGGTGAGTACCATCGCCGCGACAAATAGTGAGGTGGTGACGTAGCGCGCGTTAATGGCACGCGTGATAAGAGGTTGGTAGACCGTAGAAATAAAGCGCTGCAGTAAGCCGTTGCACGCCTGCTGTAGCCGGGTAGTCAAAGCGTAAAAACCACGGTTCGATGGCTTGGAGTGAATCAGATGGGCGGGCAGGATCAGCTTGGATTCGATCAGTGAAAAACTCAAACAGCACAGGACCACCCAGCCAAAAGACGCCGGGAAAGGCGCGAATATCCCCTGGGCAAACAGGGTGGGCAAAAAGGCCATGATCGTTGTCAGTACGCCAAAGGTCGCGGGGGTGGCAACGCGTTTGGCGCCGGCGATAATGGCGTCGGTACTGTGGCCATATTTTTCCGAAAAGTTGCCGGCGCTTTCTCCAATAATGATGGCGTCGTCCACCACGATACCGAGCACCAGAATAAACCCGAACAGGCTGATCATGTTCAGGCTGATATCAATCATCGGCGTGCTCATCATGGCAAAGGTGCCCAGAAAGCACAGGGGTAAACCCACCATGACCCAGAACGCCAATTTGATATCGAGGAAGAGGGTGAGCACGATAAAGACCAGCAAGGCACCCATGCCGAGATTTTTCAGCATCATCGACAGGCGTCCTTCCAGATAATAGGTGGCGTCGGCCCAGTAGTCGATTTGCGCGCCTTCTGGCATCTGGCTGCGTTTGCGCTCGACATAGGCCTTGGCCGCATTCGCGACTTCCAGTAAATCCTGGTCGCCGACAGCAAATGCGGTAACGCCCATGCTGAAGCCACCGTCGAACAGAGAGAACCCGGTTGATTCTTCAAAACCATCGTTGATGGTGGCCACATCCCCGATGGTCAATCGGGTGCCGTCCGGGTAATTGATCAGCGGGATGCGTTCGAACTCATGTTGTTGGTAGGCCTGCCCCTTTGTGCGCAGCATGATTTCGCCGGTGTCGGTTTTGATGGCGCCGCCTGGAAGGTTCAGGGAAGAATTGCGAATGGCGTTGGCTACATCGGCCAGGGTCAGGTTGTACTTAAGCAGGGCGGCTTCCGACACTTCCACGGAAACCTCGTAATTGCGTGCTCCATAAACCTCAACTACCCGGATCTCCGGCAATTGAAGCAACTCGTTTTTGATTTGATCGACCAGCGATTTCATGTCGCGTTCAGACAGATTGCCCCAGACCTGAATGTTGGCGGCATGCTCATGGAATTCGAGGTGGCGAATGATGGGCTTTTCAGCTTCTTCCGGCAAAGAGGAAATGCCGTCGACAGCGCTTTTTACTTCGTCCAGGACTTCGGCAATGTTGGCTTCTTCATCAACTTTCAGCGTAATCAGCGCAATGGATTCCTGTGAAACGGACTGCACCTTTTCCAGGTCGTTGATGTCTTTCAGGGATTCTTCAATTTTTAGTGCGATGCCCTGTTCTACTTCTTCGGGCGATGCACCCGGGTAGGGTACGGTGATCTGAATCGTGCCGGACTCGAACTTGGGTTGCATAACCTTTGGCAGATTCGCGAGGGCGGCAAATCCGGTGCAGAAGATCATCACCATCAGCAGATTGGCGGCCACAGAGTTACGCGCGAACCATGCGATAAGCCCGCGTTGGGTATCGATACCTTCCATTGTTAGACGCCTGTATTGGGTGCGCTGCGAGTATCGCGCGTGGCCGATTTGCCGTTAAGGAGGGTGCTGGTTTTTACCGAACTGTTGAGCTGTACCTGGGTGCCGGCCACGGCAAAGGGAGCCGAGGACAGGGAGACTCGCTCTCCGGTTTCAAGCCCTTGATAGATATAGGCGAGCGCGCCATCGGTTCTTAGCAGTTTGACCTTGCGATTGACCAGCCGGTTGCTGTCATCCACCACCCAAACCTGATTGCCCGTGCGCAGGATATGCCGCGGCAGTACCACAACGTCAGCAATGGTTTTGCCTGCAATATTGGCCTGAACAAAGGTGCCAATGCGCAGTGGCGCATTGCGTGGTGTATTCAGACCGTAGGGATCACTCACTTCTGCGACGGCGAACAACACCCGGCTGCGCTCATCGAGTACGCCTTCGGTCCGAATCAAGCGCGCCTGCCACTCGTAGACCTGGTCGCCCTGTTCGGCGCTTAACGTAACAGAGGGGGTAGGCGACTCAGTGCCAGCGATCGATGGCAGGTTGAGATAATTCAAACGATCATCGGGAATGGGCAGGCGTACTTCGGCAATATCGACCGCGAAAGTCTTGCCCAGCTGGGTGCCGAGGGTGACGTACTGACCGATGTCTACCTGCTTTTGTTGCACCATGCCGGCGTAAGGTAAGCGGATGGTGGTGCGATCCAGATCATCCTGCGCGCGGGTCAGATCGGCTTCTGCAGAATCCAGCCGGGCCTGAGCCTCGGCGAGCTGAGGCTTGCGCTGGGCAAGCTCGTCTGCCTCGCCCTTGCGCTTTACCCCATTCGAGAATTTAAGCCAGTCGCGATAGGCCACTTCAGCGCGCCCTTTTTCAAGCGCCAGGTTGCTGCGTGCGCTGGCGACGGCGGCCTCGGCGCGTTTGAGTTCGGCCCGGTAATCGCGGTCATCGATTTGCAGCAGCATTTCGCCGGCTTCAAAAAAGCCGCCCGCTTCAAATTTTGGAGAAACCTTGACCACGCGTCCGGCCACTTCCGCAATCAGTGTGGTTTGCGTGCGTGGCATGACGGTGCCCTGGGATGAAACCGACACGGGCACATCCTGTTTGACGACCTCGGCGACATCAACCATCAGCGGCGTGGCTTCAATGTCGACTTGCACAGGTTCAGGCCGGTTCAGGTAGAGCGTCACTGCGCCAGCACAGGCCAGGCCAAGAATGGCAACGCACAGAAAGAGGTTTTTGGAACGTGGACCCACGGGAAGCTCTCAAAAAATTAGTGATTACAGTGTGTTATAGCATGCCCGCCAGTGTTGATCATTACCGGAGGCTTACCGGCGAATTACCACTGAGAAGGCTGTATTGTACGCCTTTGCGGGGATGGGGGCTGTAATGGCTTGCGACTGGCAAAAACGGACGATGCTCGCTGTCAGACTCGGGTGGTATAGTCCTGCCACATTAAAGCACCATAGAATTGAAGGACCATAGACAGGAAGGGGTACCATGACCAGAGTTTTTAAACATCCGGCAGAACTCAAAGATGCGGCAGGCGAGCATCTGGGGTATAGCGAGTGGCTTGAGATCGATCAGAACCGCATCAATTTATTTGCTGAGGCGACAGGCGATCATCAGTGGATTCACGTTGATCCCGAGCGCGCCAAGGATGGACCGTTTGGCAAGTGTATTGCTCACGGCTATCTGACGCTGTCGCTGGTGAACCTGTTTTTGCCGGAAATCATCGATGTGCAGGGCATTTCCATGGGCGTAAACGTTGGCTGCGAAAAAATTCGGTTCCCGTCACCGGTGCCGGTAGGTTCGCGTGTTCGCGGTAGCGGCGAACTGGTTTCTGTTGACGAAGTAAAAGGCGGCATCCAATCGGTTGTTCGCGTGACCGTGGAGATTGAGGGGCAGGAAAAACCCGCTTGTGTGGTAGATACGATCAGCCGCTATTTTCCCGAGTAATCCCCTGAAATGACGTCGCGCACCGGTGCTCAATCGCTCCGGTGCCGATTGGTAATGGCACTTTCACTCAGGAATAATGGCCACAAAATCATAACAAGGGCCTGGTTCATGCAATCGCTGAAACGCTATTTCGTGGTTCCCTACCTGCTGGCCTGTATGCTGGGCAGTGCTCATGTGCTGTGGCTGATGGTTACGCAGCAGCCGCTGGATCCCGCCTGGTATGGCGCGGCGCTTGCGCTGTGGCCCATGCTGGGCTTTATGATCTATCTCGGCGCATCCTCAACGCCCAGAACATCGGCGCTTATGCCTTGGCAATTGGGCGCGGTGGTCCTGGCGGCCGCGCTTAGCCTGCTGGGGGACACGCCGGCATTGGCGATGGTCTATGTTTGGCTGCTGGGTGTTGTCGGCGTGTTTGCCTATGTGTTCTGGTACTCAAAGCTGGACCGAGGCGCCAACACGGTATTGACGCCGGGCGCCAGTTTGCCGGCCTTTGAACTGGAAGATACCGAGGGCAACGCGGTGCCTTCCAGCCGTTTTCTCGGCCGTAAACTGTTGTTGCTGTTTTATCGCGGTAACTGGTGCCCTTTGTGCGTCGCGCAGGTCAAAGAAGTGGCCGGCCACTACCGCGATCTGGCGCAGCGTGGCGTTGATGTGGTTTTGGTCAGCCCCCAGCCGCACAAACAAACCCGCGAGCTGGCGAAGAAATTTGACGTGCCGATGCGTTTTTGCGTGGATCGCGATGGTCGTGCCGCGCGCACCTTACAGATTTATCACACCGGAGGTATTGCGGCCGGTATCGGTGGTTACGGGGCTGATACCGTGTTGCCGACGGTCGTTTTGACTGACGAATCAGGTCGCATCCTCTATTGTGACCTGACGGATAACTATCGGGTTCGACCCGAGCCTGCCACGATTCTGGCAGTGTTGGATAGCATAGATCATGGAGTACTCAACTGATGACGACAGCGCCTGCGATTCGCCCGGCGGCAACTCTGGTTTTGTTGCGAGAGCATGAGGGGCGCCTGGAAACTCTGTTGCTGCGTCGCAAAAGCAAAAGTGGCAAGGGGGCCTGGGTTTTTCCTGGTGGGGTTGTTGAGCCTGAGGATGATGTGGGCGGTGACAGTGAGCGGACCGCCCGCGCTGCGGCGGTGCGTGAAACCCGGGAAGAGGCGGGGATTGAGGTCGCTGCTGAAACGCTACAGTTTATTTCCCACTGGACCACGCCGGATGCGCCGGAAGTGTCGAAAAAGCGGTTTTCGACCTGGTTTTTCCTCAGTGCCCAGCCGGTGGGCGAGATCACCGTAGACAACGAAGAGATTGATGCCTTTCGCTGGATGACCGCGCAGGAAGTGATTGAAGCGCATGTGGCAGGCGATCTGAAAATGCTGCCACCAACGATTGTCACCTTAACTGAATTGGCAGCTTGCGAGGACGCTGCGGCTGCCGCGCTGTTTTACTCGCAGCGCCAAGTACCCTTTATCGAACCGCGTATGGCCACTGCAGAGGATAAAATCTGTATGCTCTATGTTGGCGATGCGGGCTACGAGGCAGTCGACGGTTCAGCGCAGGGTGCGCGCAATCGCTGTTGGCTGGAAGGGCATTACTGGCGCTACGAATTTTCAGAATAGTGCGCGTTGTTAGCGCGCCGCCTTACAGCGTCCCTGCCCGCCAGCGTCGGTCCCAGGCATCCATTACCCGGCGCGGATACCAGTATTTACCGTAGCTGCCGTTGTAGCGCGCCAGTGCGTGCATCAGGTTGCCCTTCTCCTTTTCAACATAGAATTGAAGAATGCGACAACCATAGCGCAGGTTGGTATAGGGGTCGGTGAGATTGTCTTCCGGGCGGCCGATCTCGTTTTTCCAGAATGGCATAACCTGCATCAGTCCCTGAGCACCAGCGCTGGAGACAGCGAAGCGATCAAAGGCGCTTTCAACTTCGATTAGCGCCAGTACCATATCGGGTTTCAGGTTGGCGGCCTGCGCCTCTTGATGGATCGCGCGCAATAGATCCAGCCGCTCCTGAGGGTCGTCGATAAAACTCTCCAGCCGACCGGACATATCGAGAAGCCACACTTCCGCATCAAACCGGTCTTTGAAGCTGCTGGCTTCATTGATGGTATTTTGCAAAAACAGGCGCAGTTCGGCGCCTTCCTGCGTATCCGGTGAGACCTGTGCGACGGTGCCGCTGCTTAGGCAAAGCAGCAGCGCAAGTCTCAGCAGCAAGCGGTCATCAGACAGAAGCCAGTTTGTCCTGAATAAAGCGAACCACATCGTTCAGGTTTACGTCCTCGTTGCTCTCGGCGCGGCGATGGCGGTATTCCAGTGTACCTTTTTCCAAGCCTCGATCACCAACCACGATGCGGTGGGGAATGCCCATCAGCTCAATATCGGCAAACTTGACGCCAGGGCGCTCGTTGCGATCGTCCATCAAGACGTCGATGCCGGCAGCCGTCAGTTCGCGGTAGAGCTGCTCTGTGGTTTCTTTTACCTGCTCGGATTTCTGCATATTCAGCGGCACCAGCGCCAGCTGGAAAGGCGCAATGGCGTCCGGCCAGATGATGCCCTGAGCATCGTGGTTCTGCTCAATGGCCGCGGCTACCACGCGAGTCACACCGATACCGTAGCAACCCATGGTGACTGTGGCTTCTTTGCCGTTTTCATCGAGAACGCGCGCGTTCAAGGCTTCGGAGTATTTCAGGCCGAGCTGGAATATATGGCCCACTTCGATACCACGTTTGATCTGCAGGGTGCCTTTGCCGTCCGGGCTTGGATCGCCGGCAACGACGTTGCGTATGTCGGCGACAGTGGGTACAGCGACATCGCGCTCCCAGTTGGCGCCGGTGTAGTGGTAGTCATCTTCGTTGGCGCCGCAGACAAAATCAGTCAATTCCACCGCACTGCGATCGGCGATAACCGGAAGTTCGAGGCCAATCGGCCCCAGTGAACCTGCGCTGCAGCCAACGGCCTGCTTGATTTCTTCTTCGCTGGCCATGGTCAGCGGAGCAAATACTGCGGGGAGTTTTTCTGCTTTGATTTCATTCAGCTGGTGATCACCGCGCAGCACGAGGGCCACCAGGCCAGCCGCTTCACCGTCCTCATTGACGCCCTTCACCAGTAGCGTTTTTACGGTGCGATAGGCCGGCACTGCCAGGGCCTTGCACACCTCGTCGATGGTTTTGACCGTGGGGGTGGACACTTTTTCCAACGACTGGGTAGCGATGCCGCGCTTACCCAGTGCGACAGCTTCGGCCATCTCAATATTGGCGGCGTAGTCACTGCTATCGGAGAAGGCGATATCGTCTTCTCCGGAATCGGCCAGCACGTGAAACTCGTGAGAACCGGTGCCGCCGATGGAGCCGTTGTCTGCGATAACCGGGCGGAAATCCAGGCCAATACGATTAAAGATGGCAGAGTAGGTCTGGTACATCACGTCGTAGGTCTGTACCAGCGAATCCTGATCCAGATGGAAGGAGTAGGCGTCTTTCATAATAAATTCACGCGAACGCATGACGCCGAAACGGGGACGGATTTCATCGCGGAACTTCGTCTGAATCTGATACAGGTTGATGGGCAACTGCTTATAACTGCGAATCTCGTTGCTCACCAGATGGGTAATGACCTCTTCGTGAGTTGGCCCGAGGCAGAAATCCCGCTCGTGCCGGTCCTTGATGCGTAGCAGTTCCGGGCCGTATTGCTGCCAGCGCTTGGACTGCTCCCACAGCTCGGCGGGCTGAACCACGGGCATCAGTACTTCCATTGCGCCGCTGCGATTCATTTCTTCGCGAATGATAGATTCGACCTTCTGCAGCACGCGCAGACCGGCTGGCAGCCAGGTGTACAGACCGGAGGCCAGTTTGCGAATCAGCCCTGCGCGCAGCATTAACTGGTGACTGATAACCTCGGCGTCAGCAGGGGTTTCCTTTTGGGTAGCAATAAGAAATTGACTGGCTCGCATGCGACTCTTAGCCTTGCTGGGAAAATTTGCCGCATTTTACACGCTTCCCCGACCGGATTGTTAGGGGCGGCGAAACAGGAGAAGACATGTTCCAACTGGATGAGCGATTGGCTGCCGATACCATTGCGCTGGGTGACCTGCCGTTGTGCCGGGTCCTGCTGATGAACGATTCGAACTACCCCTGGGTGATTCTGGTCCCGAGGCGAGAGGGCATCAGGGAAATTTACGAGCTATCGGCCGCCGATCAGCAGCAGCTATTGTCGGAGTCCAGTCAGCTCGCCAGCGTGATGGCGAGGCTGTTTCAGGCAGATAAAATGAATGTGGCGGCGCTCGGAAATATGGTGCCGCAGCTTCATATTCACCATATCGCTCGCTCAGTAAACGATGCGGCCTGGCCCAAGCCGGTCTGGGGTGCGGTGGCGATAAAGCCGTATTCAACCGATGAAATGGAGCCGCTTGTTGCTGAGCTCAAACAGGCTTTGTTCGGGTAATGCAAACTCCTGGTGGCAGTGCGTTAAAGCGAGGGGTCTGTTTTCAACGCAATTCGCTTAAAAATTAATCCTTTTTTGCCTCAAAACCCTTGTATTACAGTGCGGGATGGCTTATATCTTCCGCAGGCTCTATATATGCAGCGTGAAAACACCTGATATCACGGCCTAACGACCTGTCGGGAAAACCAACTCAAACAACAATACGGGAAATTCACCTATGGCAAAGAAAGCTGCTCCCAAGAAGAAAGCACCGGCCAAGAAAAAGGCTGTTGCCAAAAAAGCCCCAGCGAAAAAAGTAGCTGCTAAGAAAGCGGCTCCCAAGAAGAAGGCTGCCGGCCCAATCAAAGAGAAAATGACCAAGAGCCAGATTCTCAATGAGATTGCGACTGCCACAGACCTGAACCGCAAGCAGGTATCTGCGGTAATGGACGAGCTGGAATCTCTGATTGCGCGCAGCGTGTCGAAGAAAGGCCTGGGCGAATTCACTGTGCCCGGTCTGATGAAAGTGGTTACCGTGAAGAAGCCTGCTCGCAAGGCGCGCAAGGGTATTAACCCCTTCACTGGTGAAGAAACCACCTTCAAGGCCAAGCCTGCCAGCATAGCGGTGAAAGTGCGTCCTCTGAAAAAGCTGAAAGAGTACGCCTCCTGATCGACTGCCGGCCCTCCGGGGCCGGCTTCCCC
>JBFKXO010000011.1:0-20687 GCA_041638115.1 Litorivivens sp.
GTAAAGTCATGGCCCGTATCACCGGCGAGAAAACCATTGGCATAACCGGTAAGCACCTTGCGCCATGCCGTCAGTTCCGCCTCCCATTTTTCCGGCGTATCCACCGGGTTTCTCGGTCTCTTTTCGACCAGATTGGCGGTCCAGTTGGAACGCATATGCACCATCATGCCCTCACGTGGATGAATCTGAGCCAGCACCACACCATCCACTGCGTCGCCGGTAACCTCCTCCGCCAACAAGGCGTACAGAGGCAATTGCGGCTCACGCAAATTTTCCGCGTTGAGTGCATTAGCGGCAACGCTGCCAGTTTTATAATCCAATACCACTCGCCGCTCGCCGATACGGTCTACTCGGTCAATCTGAATACGCAAGGGGAGACCAAACGCATCCACCTTGCCGCCGACTTCCCGCGCTTCAACGACAAAGGGTTGCTGGCGGCTGCGTTCGAATGCCAGCCATTCCTTCAGCAAAATAAGAATGCGACGTTGCTCGATACGCAGTAGTTCGTCGCCGTGCAGGGCGGCGTCCGTCATTGCACGTGCAACGGCTTTTTCCAACAGCGACTCAGTTTGACTGTCAGATAGTGCAGCCAATGCATCGCTATTTTTTACCTCGGCCCAGAAATAGTCCAAGGCCTGATGAATCCATTGCCCCTGAATACGGGCATCCAGTCCCTCCACGGGTACGGGCATCGCTTCCAGCCGCAGCCGGTATTTTAGAAACGCAAAGAAGGGACTGGCCGCAAAGGCCTTGAAAATTCCGGTGCCGCCGCGGAGACGCTCTCGCTCTGACACCGATACCGGCCGCACCGCATCCGTTTCGGGCAGACGACTGCTAGCCGCTAGGGAAAAGCCCTCTTCCACCGCAGGCGTTTCATAGGGGGGGAAGTTCCAGTCAATCAGCGTGCAGCCAGATTGTGGTACACCCTCATCATTCTGACCGGCACGGGAGAGAACCACTTCCTTTGCGGCACGCAAAAGTGATTGCAACAAGCGCTGGTCTCGCGCCAACGCATCGTGGTGATCGGCCCGCGGTACCGACGCCGCGCGCAGACAGCGCCGCGGCAGAAACGGTGATGGCTCCAGCGCAATAGGTAGCGCCGTATCGGTCAGCCCCATGATCCACAAGCCATCAAAACTCTGGCCTGCGGCCTCATCCAGATTCAGCAATTGCAATAACGGCGCTTCGTCTCGCCGCAATTCGAAGCGCTTTTGCTGCAGCACATGCTGCAGCCATCGCAATGCCTGAGCGCGGGGAATAAGGCCGAGTTGGCGGTCGAGCGCACGCAAAGTATCCATCACCTGACTAAAGCCCTGACGACACTGGTCGACCACCGGGTCTCCAGCCTCGCGATTTGGCCAGCCGGCCGCCAGCAGCTCGTGATCGAATCGCGCAACCCAAACCGACGGCAAACAACGGCTCGCGTGCTTGCCAACAACATCACTGAGTGCCTCCAGGGGTTCCGCTGCCTCAGCAAAGCCAGCGAACTGGGCTTCGCGAAGCGCCGCATTAAGAGTCGTGCGATTTTGTAGATGTTCGCGCCAATGCCAGTCAAGGCGCGCTCGCGAAGCCGCCTGTGTTTGCGCCGCGCCAATAAAGGGGCTGCGCAACAACCGACTCATCTGCTCAAGTGATGTTTCACCGCTGGCAGCTAGCAATACATCGAGCGCTGCGCTGATCACCGGATACCCGATGAGTTTGCCTGTACCCACCCGCCAGGGTTCGTTGAGTGCGCCAACCACCTGTCCGGGGAAAAGACTCAGCGGATACACGTAGTGCTCAAGTGCGCGCTGCAGAGCGTGTTCAACACTGGCAATATCCGGAGCCACTATGGCCAGACGTGGCATCTGCGCATCTGCGCTATCGTGAGAAGCCTCAAGACGAGAAGCCGCCCACCGTGCTACCTGCGCGATTTCGTCAGACACCGTATCGCAGCACAATTGCATAATCTGACTTTGAAGATTGTCGTTCAAGAACGTCGGTAGCCCGTTGACCTCAACACCAGCCGCCTGCATCCGTTGCAGCAACGCAAGCTCTGATGTACTGAATTCCAGCTGGTGACTAACAACCACCCTGCGCGGCAGCTCCAGTTCGGCAAAGCGCTGTATCAGCGCCGACACCAACTGCCCTGAGCTGATAGCATCCATTTCAACTAACCGCTGGCGCAGTGCTTGCTGCCAAACTACGAACGCCTCCTGGTCCGGTCCGGTCAGATCGGACGGCGCCAAGGTTACCCCGTAGCGTTCCACGATCTCAAAGGCATCGACAAAGCGCCGCGCAATGCCCTGCATACCAATCACCGCCTCCGGCAGCACCGAGCTGTCCTCCAGACATTGCTCGGCCAAGGCAAGCAATTGCACCGGTCGCAACACCTGCTGTGAGGGGAAGCTGGCATCCCACAACGCAACCCACCACTGGGACTTGGGCACCACTTGCAGATTTTCGAGCCAGGCCACTTGCTGATTTTCGGCGATACGGCGCCGGTAATCCGCCGCTTCGCTATCGTGATCCACCAGTACGATGGTGGTGCCTTTATCAGCGAGCCAGCGCGTCCAGTCCGGCGTCTCCAGCGTCGCAATAGCGGTCAAAATATTGAACTCCCTGCTAAAATTCTATAACTGTTACGGAAAATACTTAGAAATGCGCTTTTTACCACTAGAATCATAACGTTAATTATAAAAACCTGATCAATCGCCGGATTCACCCTTTGCATTATGCTGCGCCAGAGGCTAGCGTCAGCGCTCAGCCGATTTCACGGCGACTCGTCAGCGCAGGAGACAGCAATGACAAATAAGAGACCCAGCCCCTTACACACGGTGCTGGAGACCCGGGCCGCATTGGAAGCCTTGGCCCACTTTGGCAGCAAACCCCTTGAGCGTTTGCTGCCCCGTGGCGACGGCCATCCGGTACTGATTATTCCTGCCTTCCTGACGAGCGACACGCTGACCGCGTCGTTGCGAAAATCTCTTTCCAACCTGGGTTACGAGGTTCACGCGTGGCAGCAGGGCGTCAACACCGGCCTGCATCAACACAAGCTGGAGCGACTGCGACAACAGCTGGCTACCATTGTGGGGCAATGCGGCCGAAAGGTCACACTGGTCGGCTGGAGCTTGGGCGGCATTTACGCACGCACGCTCGCTGCACTTCACCCCGAACTTATTCGGCAAGTCGCCACCCTCGGCTCACCTTTTGCCATTCCCGCCACCGATGCCGACGGCGTGCAGAGCCTTGTCGGTCGAGCCTTTCAGCTGCTGAACCGCGCCGGCGAAGACGCCATGCTGGAGCGCCCGGAGTTGTGGCAAGCCACGCCCTCGGTACCGTGCACCAGCATTTTTACGCAAAGCGACGGCGTTGTGCACTGGCACTACTGCGTGGACGAGAAAATTGCGCAGAGCGAAAACATCCGTGTGCCCGGCAGTCACGTGGGATTAACCCACAACCCGATTGTTCTCTATCTGCTGGCCGACCGACTGGGACAAGGGGAAAACCAGTGGCAACCCTTCCAGGCTGCTGGCTGGCGTCAACGCCTGTTCGACAACCGCGCCTGCGCCCGCGCCATCGCTCTGGCGGAAGCGGGAAGTCTAATTACCCCAGCGACCGCGCGATAATGCTTAACCGATGGTTCGTGAGACTCGGCTGTTACGCTGAAAGCGCTCCCGGTAAGGAAACTTACTACGCTGGGAGCGATGAAGGTGGGTTCTTGGCTTAGCGTTCCGTTTTCAGCCCATCCAGTAACTGCTTTAACAGTTCACGCATGACTTGGGGCTGATCCAGTAACACATGATGGTGGGCGTCAGCTACCTCAATTGGCGGGCGACCATTGCCCATGTAGGCCACGGTCTTTTCCGCCATGTCTTTCGGCGCGACGATGCTGTGTTCACCGTAGATAAAAGCGGTGGGGCAGGTAATGGTGGGCAGCAGCTCAGCTTCGGGAATCTCTACCGGCTCTAGCGTTAGCGTAATCCGGTCGTCAAATTTCCATACCCAACCGCCGGCTTCCTCGCGCAGTGAACCCCGCGCCACGTAGTCAAAAACCGCTGGATCGGTGGAGTTCTCTTCCGGAATCAGTCGGAAACGGGACACGGCTTGTTCCAGCGTCGGATATACCCGTTTTGGCCGCAGCTCTGATGCGCCGCGGGAGGTGGTTTCTGACTCGGTGCGCGGCAAGCTAATGCGGGAATCGACAATGGTCAGACTGGCGATCAGCTCCGGGAAGCGTGCGGTAGTCTGAATACTGACCAGACCGCCAAAGCTGTGCCCCACCAGATGCACGGGTGCCATCGCTTCGGCTTCAATCACGGCGGCAATTTCACGGGTATAGGTTTCGTGGGAGTAGTGTTCGCGGTAGCCGCTATCACCCATACCACTAAAGTCCAGGGCCACCACTCGGTAGGTGTCGAGCAAGGCTGGCGCGGTTAGATCCCACCAGTGAGCGTGGGCACAGAACCCGTGGGCGAGCAAAACGGGGGGCTTGTCTGTGTCTTGCGGATTCCAGCACAGGTAGTGGATGGCGCACCCGTCGACGGTGACATGCCGCGACTCGGCGCGGCAAGCCAGCGCCTCCTGCATCCACGCGGGCGCGCTGGCGGGGGAATGACTCAAGTGACTGACCTATTTAGCGCCCTTGCGCTCCTGCTCGACAAGATAGTCCACCACATCCAGCATACCGCGCTGGCTGCCCGCCGTTCGGGTGCTCACGCGGAATTTACCATTTACCACCATTTCCGGTGTGCCCTGGATCTGGTAGCCACGAGCGCGGGCGTCGGCCTGTTGTACCTGGCTGTTTACCGAGAACGAACGGAAGGCCTTGTGGAAACGGTCTTTCTCAACGCCGTGCTTGGCAAACAGCTCCGCCAAGGCTTCCGGCGTGGTCAGCATATTGCGCTCTAAGTTAATGGCGTTAAAGATGGGCTGATGAACCTTGTCCAGCACACCCAGGGCCTGGGCGGTATAAAAAGCCCGGGCATGGGTTTGCATCACCCGGTTCCACATCGCCGGAGACTGCACGAAAACCACGTCATCGCCCTGTTTTTCAGCCCACGCGTGCACCATAGGCTCGAAGTGAAAGCAGTGGGAGCAGCCGTACCAGAACACTTCGGTCACTTCGATTTTATTCGGATCAACAGTGCGAACGGGAGTATCCAGGCGCACGTAGTGCTTGCCTTCCTCATAGGTTGGAGCTCCCTCTTCGGCGCAGGCCACCACGGGCATCAACAGGGTTAACAGACTGGCGATCAACCATCGGCGATTCAGCATTCTTATCTCCTGGCTAAGATATTGTTGTTCTGATCTGGTCAGCGGGCATGAGTTCCCCACTGCCGCGCATACTATCGTGGCATTCTAAATAAAAAAGGCGGCCGAATCCGCCTCTTTCTATCTCTATCAGCTTTTAATAGAGACCTTGGATGTACGAGGCCAGAGCCTTGATTTCGTTGTCACTCAGCTGGAAGGCCACGGTGCGCATGGTCTTGGTTTCTTCACCATCGTTCATGCGGCCGCTCTCATCCCCATCAGCGGCAGCACGGAATGATTTCAGCTGGGCTTCGGTATAGGCCGCGTGTTGGCCGGAAAGCATCGGGAAGCCTGCAGAGGCATTGCCTTCACCCGCAGGAGAGTGGCAACCCGTACAAGCCGGAATACCGCGTTCGACAATACCACCACGGTAGATCGCCTCGCCTTTTTCGGCCAGTTCAGGGTTGGCTTGGCCAACGCTGCCTTGCTGCTTGGCAAAATAGGCAGCAATATCAGCGAAATCTTCTTCGTCCATGCCGTCGAGCTGGCCCGCCATGGTCGGAACCGGGCGCGCGCCTGATTGAATATCTTGCAGCTGTTTGATCAGGTACTTTTCGTTCTGACCGGCCAGCTTGGGGAAGGTAGGCGCAGGGCTGTTGCCGTCAGCACCGTGGCACGCCGCGCAAGACTGCGACTTGGCTTTGCCGGCTTTGGCATCACCAGCAACAGCAGGCACTGCAATCAGCAGCGACGACAGAATGACCAACAGTGATTTTTTCATGATATCTACTCAGTAGCTTGTCTAAATTCGTGCGTTAGGACTTGGGCTTGGCCATCAATTCGATCAGCGCCTTGAAGTCCTCATCGGAGCAATCAAAACACATGCCTTTAGGCGGCATGGCCTTGATGCCGTTCTTGGCGTTCTCAACCAGCTTGTCCATACCCTTTTCTTCCAGGCGCTTGTTCCAGGTCTCGGCATCGCCCGTGCGAGGCGCGCCAGCGGCACCAGAGGCATGACATATCGCGCAGGTGCGATTGTAGCGATCTTGCAGTTCATCGGCCTGGGCGGCATTTGCCAGCACAGCGGAAAACACCAATGCAGCGAAGGATTTCTTCATATCAGCTCTCACGAATTACAGCGTACAGTATCCGACCAACGATTCATGCCCAAATAGGGGCATTTTCGTCGGCTTTTCTCCAAGATCGCGCCCGGCGGGATGACCGAGAAAAAAAACTGCGGCATTATACACAATGCCACCGGGGGTAGGCCAACCCTGCGGGGGCAGCACTATACCCCCTTTGAACCGCGCATTCCACCTGCGCTACTCCGACAAAGAGACTCCCCATGGATGACATTCCGGCCATCAACTATCGTCGCGCCCGTTTTCTGCAAAGCGCCCCAAGCCTGCGCGAGTGCCCGGACGACAGCGGCGCCGAAGTGGCTTTTGCCGGCCGCTCCAATGCCGGCAAGTCGAGCGCCATCAACCGCTTGACCGAAAACAAAAAGCTGTGTCGCACCTCCAAGACGCCGGGGCGCACCCAGCTGATCAACTTCTTTAGCCTGAGCGAAGACCAACGGCTTGTGGATCTCCCCGGTTACGGTTTTGCCAAAGTGCCGCCGGAAGTGAAAAAGAAGTGGGAGCGGCATCTGGAGCAGTACCTGTCGGAGCGGCGCTGCCTGCGCGGCATGGTGCTGATGATGGATATTCGCCACCCGCTACAGGCCTTCGACCAGACCATGATCGAATGGGCCGCTCAGAGCGAAATGCCGGTGCGAATATTGCTGACCAAAGCAGACAAGTTCAGCAATGGTCAGGCCAAGAACACGCTGCTAGCGGTTCGGAAGCAATTGCAGCCCTATGGTGCACTGGTGCAGGCCCAGCTGTTTTCCGCCCTGAAGGGTACCGGACTGGACGATCTTAAAGAGCAGCTTGATCTGTGGCTGGATGCCACAGAGCCTGACGACGAGATTCAGAATCTCGAAAGCTGACAAAAAACGAAAATTTCCGCGCTTACCATCCCAATTTTTTGCAGCAAGATTGCGAGGTGAGCCGCCTCACAGCTTGATAAAGTGCTCCCGGTAGTGTCGCAGCTCGTTGATGGAATCGCGGATATCGTCCAGTGCCAGGTGTGAGCCATCTTTCTTTACGCCGGCCAGTACGTCGGGGCGCCAACGGCGGGCAAGCTCTTTCAATGTGCTCACGTCCAGATTGCGGTAGTGAAAGTAGGCCTCTAATTCGGGCATTTCCCTAGCCATAAAGCGCCGATCCTGACAGATACTATTGCCACACATGGGCGAGACACCCGCCGGCACAAACTCCTTGAGGAAGGTGATGGTCATATCTTCGGCGTCGCGCGCCGAAAAGCGGCTGGCGCGAACCCGGTCAACCAGCCCGGATTGGCCGTGCTGACGGGTGTTCCATTCGTCCATCCCCGCCAGCACTTCATCTTTTTGATGAATGGCCACTACGGGGCCTTCGGCCAGGGTATTGAGATTGGAATCGGTCACAATTGTGGCGATTTCGATAATGCGGTCGTTCTGGGTATCCAGACCGGTCATTTCCAGATCGATCCAGATCAGATTGTTGTCATTTGCCATTGAGACACCCATTAGAAAGGAATGCAGTGGATTGTAGCAAAAGGCCTGCGCGATAATAGCGACCTTCTTCCTTTTGGCGGTTGCATGGCTAAACGCAAAATCAACAAACAACAGCAGCGCAGAATCCAGGCCCAACATCGCCAACGGGTGCGGCGCGCGCAGGATACCCACGAGACGTTGCCCGACAGCGATTCGCTCGGCCCGGAGCAAGTGGGACTGGTGATCGAAAGCTTTGGGCGCCAGCTTAACGTGGAGGCCGTAGACGGTGAGTTTCACCGTTGCCATTTGCGCGCCAATGTTGAAAACCCCGTGGCTGGAGACCGGGTGATCTGGCGGCAGGGTGACGCCACGGGTGTCATCGTGGCGGTCGAACCGCGGCGATCGTTGCTCACCCGGCCGGATTTCAATGGTCAGCCCAAATCCATCGCGGCGAATATTGACCAGATGCTGATTGTGGTGGCCACCCAACCACCGGCCTATGCCAATTTGATTGACCGTTATCTGGTCGCTGCCGAGGCCCACCAGCTCAGCGCGGTGATTGTCCGCAATAAGGCAGATTTGCCAGCTGACGACGAAACTGTGGCCATGCTCGATGCCTACAAAGCCAACGGCTATCGCGTGATTACCGCTTCTAGTACCAGCGGCGAGGGTTTGAGTGAATTGAAAGCGCAACTCGCCGGCGCCATTAGTATCTTTGTAGGCCAGTCTGGGGTGGGCAAATCCTCGCTGGTCAACGCCCTGCTGCCGGACGCTGACACGGCCGTAGGCGAGCTTTCACATGCTGCTGACAAGGGGCGGCATACCACCACCACTGCCCGTCTGTTTCACTTTCCGGACGGCGGTGACCTGATAGATTCGCCCGGCATACGCGAATTCGGCGTACAGAACCTGGATCGCGCTGCCGTAGAACAGGGCTTTCGCGAGTTTCAGCCCTTTATCAGCCAGTGTCGTTTCCGGGATTGCCGTCACGAATCGGAACCGGACTGTGGCCTGCAGGCTGCGTTGCAGCGTGGCGACATCAGCGCTGCCCGGGTGCAGAGTTACCGGCAAATTATTGCCGAAATCGAGGGACAAGACGGGTAGAATGGCCCCCTCAATAAGGAGGACTGGTATGGCAGAGCTGGCACTGCTGATCGAACCCGAACAACTGGCGGAAGTACTGGGCGACGAGGAACTGCTGATTCTCGACACCTGTTCCGCCGACAACTACCGCACCCATCATATTCCCGGTGCGGTGCATATTCCGCCGGCGGAACTGCAGGCGGGCACCAAACCGGCGGTTGGCAAAATCCCCGAGAAAAAACGTCTAGAGGCGCTGTTTTCGGCTGCGGGTCTGAATGCCAACAAACATGTGGTGGTCTATGACGACGAAGGGGGTGGTTGGGCCGGGCGCCTGATTTGGACCCTCGATGTACTCGGACACACCCGCTACAGCTACGTGAATGGCGGACTCCACGCCTGGCTAGCCGCCGGCTTGCCGGTCACCACAGAATTGCCCACCAGCGCGCCAAGCGGCTTTAGCGCCGAATGGCACGATGAGGTGATTGCTGAGGCGACCGACGTGCTGGATGCCATCGACGACCCCGATCAGGCCATCTGGGATGCGCGTTCGGCAGAAGAATATCGCGGCGAGAAAGTGGTCGCCCAGCGCGGCGGTCATATTCCAGGCGCCATCAATATCGACTGGCTTGAGCTGATGGACCGTGAGCGCCAACTGCGTCTGGTCGATCTCGACGGCCTGCAGCAGCGGCTCAACGATCTGGGGCTTAGCAAAGACAAAACCATTATCACCCATTGCCAAACCCACCACCGCTCCGGCCTGAGTTACCTGGCGATGAAGATCCTTGGCTACGACAAGATCAAGGGCTACCACGGCTCTTGGTCGGAGTGGGGCAATCGCGAGGATACGCCAGTGAATACGGGTGGTGAGCCTTGATTTTGAGGCCGACGTGTTAATGGAATCGCCCGCTATTTGACCTAACCGCCGTCATTGCGAGCGCAGCGAAGCAATCTCCCAACGCTGGTGCCAATGTACTGAGATTGCTTCGCTGCGCTCGCAATGACACAGGCTTTTACTATATGGGACTAGAACCTTGAATACCCTGTTCATCATTGTGCAATACCTGCTGCCCCATCACCTGCTGTCGCGGCTGGCTGGGCAACTCGCGGAAACCCGCATTTTCTGGCTAAAAAACCTGCTGATCGAGCAGTTTGCCAAACACTACAAGGTCGATATGAGCGAGGCCCTGGAAGAGGACATCCGCGGCTACCCGACCTTCAATGAATTTTTCACCCGTGCGCTCAAGCCTGATGCCCGCACCATTTGTGATGGCGAGAACAGCATTGCCTGCCCGGCCGACGGCGCCATCAGTCAGCTCGGTGAGATTCAGGACGGCAAAATCTTTCAGGCCAAGGGCCACAACTACAGCCTCTATACCCTGCTGGGTGGAAATAATGAAGACGCCCTGCCCTTCAAAAATGGGAAGTTTGCGACTGTCTACCTCGCGCCGCGAGATTATCACCGGGTTCACATGCCCTTTGATGGCAAGCTGATAGCCACCCACTACATCCCCGGCCAACTGTTCTCGGTCAACCAGACCACTGCCGACAATGTGGACAACCTGTTCGCGCGCAATGAGCGCCTGGTGTGCCTGTTTGAGACTGAGGTCGGGCCAATGGCGGTGATTCTGGTAGGCGCCATGATCGTGGCAGGCATTGAAACGGTGTGGGCGGGCCAGATTGCGCCACCGCCAAAAACCGTCCAGACGCGCCGCTTTGATCAACCCCAAAGCGTCGAATTGAAGAAAGGCGATGAGCTGGGGCGCTTCAAACTGGGATCAACCGTAATACTGCTGTTTGGCGAGGACGCGGTGGAATGGCTGCCGGCATTTGATGCGGGTACCCAGACCCGGATGGGCGAGGCTCTGGCCACCCGCCCCTGACGGGTTAGGCGCGGGCGACCGGAAAGGCTAGTACTTCTTCCAGGTCGCTCGCGCCCAGGCTCAACATCAGTAACCGGTCAAAGCCCAGCGCCACACCAGCACAGGCGGGCAAGCCATGGCGCATGGCGTCGAGCAACTTGTCATCCATCGGAGGGCAAACCTGCTTGCGTTCACGGCGCGTGCCCAGGTCGGATTCAAACCGTGTCTTTAATTCCTCAGCATCCAGCAGCTCATCGTAGCCGTTGGCCAGCTCCATCCCGTCGACAAAGGCTTCAAACCGCAGCGCTACCTGATGACCGCTGGGATCGCGGGCCCGTTTCGCCAGAGCCGCTTGGGATGCGGGAAAATCGTGCACCACACTGTATTCACCGCGTCCCAGCCCCGGCTCAATATCATGACTGAACAATAGGTTGATTGCCTCATCACGGTTCAGTGACGCGGCGGGAATACCGTGGCGCTGCTGCGCTAATGTGCACAGCGTGTCATCCGCGACCGCAAACAGATCCAGGTTGAACTCGCGCTGAAACAGCTCGGCAAAGCGATAGCTGCGCACCGGGCGCTGACCCAAGACCAGGCACAATAACTCACCGACCTCCGCTATCAACTCTGCCAGCGAAAATCCGGGGCGATACCACTCCAGCATGGTGAATTCAGGGTTGTGACGGCGCCCGCTTTCGCCCTGACGAAACGCTTTGCAGATTTGATAGATGGGTCCGCTGCCCGCGGCCAGCAGGCGCTTCATGGCATATTCGGGCGAGGTTTGCAGATACAGCTCGACCTGACGTACCGAAAAGGCTTCGATTCCCGGGTCGGTAACCGGGGCGGCGGCCAGCAGCGGCGTGTCCACCTCCAGCACGCCGCGCTGGTTGAAAAACGCCCGCACGGTAGCCAACAGCGCCGCACGGGCTCGCAGAGCACTCAGCGCTGCGGTGGGTTGCCAGTCGCTCAACTCTTGACGCGGTTCTGGTATTCGCCCGTGCGGGTGTCTACGCGTACCACTTCGCCTTCGCTCAAGAACAGGGGAACTTTCACCACGGCGCCCGTGCTGAGCTTGGCCGGCTTGGTGCCACCCTGGGCAGTGTCGCCTTTCAGGCCTGGATCAGTTTCCACAATTTCGAGCTCGACGAAATTAGGAGGAGCTACCGCCAAAGGCGCGCCGTTATACAGGGTAACCGTGGCGATATCCTGTTCTTTGAGCCATTGCGCGGCATCGCCGACAATCGTGGCATCGGCCTGATGCTGTTCAAAGGTATCAGGCTCCATAAAATGGTAGAATTCGCCGTCGTTGTAGAGATACTCCATATCAGTATCCATCACATCGGCGCCTTCCAGCGATTCGCCGGATTTGAAGGTGCGTTCCCACACACGACCGGTTTTCAGGTTGCGCAGTTTTACGCGGTTAAAGGCCTGTCCCTTGCCTGGCTTCACAAATTCGTTGTCCAGGATGGAGCAGGGATCGCCCTCCAGCATCACTTTCAACCCGGAGCGAAATTCGTTGGTAGAATAGTTCGCCATAACCTTCCTCAAAGCTTGATATAAACGAAAGCCGCCCATGATACCGCTTAGCCAAGCACAATGGCAGACCGAAACCTGGCAGGAACAGCTCTCAGGCGCTGTCCACTCTGTCCAGGCCCTGCTTGACGCGCTGGGGCTGCCATTGGACCAGGCGCCCTACCCCATGGATCTCGATCCAGCTTTTCCGCTCCGGGTGCCTCGCGCCTTCGTAAGCCAGATGCAAGCGGGTGATTGGTACGACCCCCTGCTGTTGCAGGTGCTGCCGCTGGCGGAGGAGAATACCCTGACGCCGGGCTACAGCGATGACCCCCTCGCCGAAGCGGGCTTCAACCCGACGCCCGGCATTATTCACAAATATCACGGGCGGTTGCTGCTGGTGGCCAGCCCGGCCTGCGCGATAAATTGCCGCTACTGTTTTCGCCGGCACTTTCCCTACGCGGACAACCAACTGACGCGCGCCCAGTGGCAGCAAGCTCTGGACTACATCCGCCAACACCCCGATATCAGCGAAGTGATCCTCAGTGGCGGCGATCCATTAGTTAATAGTGATGACCGCTTTCGTAAGTTAGTGCTCGCACTCTCGGAAATACCTTCTGTTAAGCGCCTGCGAATCCACACACGCTTCCCCGTCGTGTTGCCGGACAGGATAACCAGTGAGCTGGTAGAAAGCCTTGGCAGCACCCGCTTATCGAGTGTGTTTGTGATCCACAGCAACCACCCGGCTGAAATCAGCCCTGCGCTGCACGATCGTTTGCAGCCGCTGCGGGCCGCCGGGATCACGATATTAAACCAGTCGGTGTTGCTAAAAGGTATCAATGACAAGGGGGAAACACTTTGTGATTTGAGCGAAAAACTTTTTAATGCTGGTGTGTTACCCTATTATCTTCATGTACTGGATAGAGTTCAGGGCGCCGCTCACTTTGCCCTTTCCGACCAGGTTGCTCAGACACTGCACAAACAGATGATGAAAACCCTGCCCGGCTATCTGGTACCTAAACTGGTTCGCGAAGACCCTGGGGTAGCCTACAAGTGCCCGCTCTGAGCTGACCGAAGAACAATCGCAACGGCGACATTGGTAGCAGTCAAGCGAGTATGGCTAATTTTATAGAAATACATATTCCTCTGCCGCAGCAGACACTTGAGCGCCATAGCCTGTTCGAATTGAACAAGGACAGCGCTGAGCGCTGGCTGCGCTCGCTGCCCAGTGCCAACCTGGGGGAAACCACGCGCCAGTTGTACATGGCGCTGGTTGAGTTCAACAAGGTCAAGTGCAACCCGAAGGACCGGCTACAGATTCTGGAGCAATTGCGCCACCACGTGCACGTCTCCAATCGCGGCCTGGAAAAACACTTTCTCAACCAGCCGGTGATCCTGCCGGAAAAATCGCGCAAGGTTGCCCAGCTCGCCGATACCCTCAACAAGCAGATGGCCATCGGCTATACCATCACTGCCAATCAGTTTCTCGGCATGCACCGGCTGCGCCGCCCAAAAGATCAACTGGCCGCCGCCTTTCACCGCGCCATCACCGAACACAGTCTGGTTCTGCTGCGCAACTTCCAGCTATACCGCGACGAGGAAGCGGGCTTCTGGAAAACCATCCACGAGCTGTTCTATCAGGCCCTGAAACACAAAATCGCCCGCGAAAAGGTCACCGACGAAATCTGGGGCGGTAGCACTCTGGAACAGTGTTACTTGCGTCCCATGCTGTTGTTTACGGCCCGTCCCCATCAGTTGCGTCAGGCCAATCAGGCGGAGGTGTTTGCCCACCTGAGCACCTGGGCCCAGAAAGCCAGCGTGCGCGGTGACAACCTGCAGGACTGTGTCTTTCTGTTCAATCCTACTCGCGATGCCCCTCCCACTTACCGGGAGTTGTGCGACGATACCGCGGGCTGGCTGGGAATTGATTCGCGGCCGCTGTGCAAAATGCTCGAAGACAAAATGGACGTTTTGTCCGCCGGCGGTAAGCGTGAGCGCAACGATCTCAGCCTGAGCCTGCTTTCCCATCTCCATACCTCGTGGAGCACGATGCTGCAGCGTAATTCGGTGCGGATCGAGCGCGAAGACGACCTGTTGTTGTCATTGGGCCTGTTTTCTACCCATTTTTTCGTCGCTGGCAATCAGCCCTTCAGTGAATTTATGCGTCGCGAAGTTAAGCGCGACCCCAATGAAATCGATATCACCAAGGAATACGGCGTTCGCAAACGCTTTGACCCCAACCGCGATGCCTGGGGTGAAGCCAATTTGCGTGACGCTGCGGATAAGGATGGAGCCATTTCTCACCGAGAAGTGCAGTCGATCGACTACGAAGCCACTGAAGCCGGGGCGCCTGGACCCTCGGGCACCACCCAGAACTACCGGTATTATCGCGCGCAAATGGTCAATGCCAGTGAGAAAGGCTATTGCATCAAGTGGCCGGCCAATGAAGCAGTCAAACTACATACTGGCGACGTGGTAGGAATGCGTGAAGAAGCGGAATTGACCTGGTCGGTCGGCGTAATCCGCTGGGTCAAGCAGGTCGACAAAGACGAAAATCAGCTGGGGCTTGAGGTGCTGTCCAGCGTGGCCGATGCCTATAGCGCCCGATTGGTAAGATCTGGACTGCCGGTGGGCGAGCACCAGCGCGCCCTGATGCTGCCGCCGGATCGCGACAGTGGTTTGCCGCAACGAATTCTGGTACAAAAGTCTGCCTTCAATGAAGGTGACGCCATTGAGCTGAATCGCCCCGGCCAGACCTACCGGGTTAAATTCCAGCACTGCGTGGTTCAAACGGCAACGCTCGGTATCTACGCATTTTCAACCATGGTCAAAGCCGAGGCTGGCGGCTCGGACGTGCAGGAGCTGCCCGACTCAGCGCCGACAAGCGACAATAACGGTCAAAAAGAAACTAAGAAAAAGAAACAGGAATTCGACAACCTGTGGAATGACCTCTGACCTATAATAGGCTGTAATGAATAGTAATACGCTGTGCGCGCTGTTTGTTGGGATTGATCCCAATCGCGCGGCTACCCTGACCTCTGCGTTTCACCGGCTGGGCTATATCTGTCGACACACTGTCGTCGAGGAGATGGGCCGACTGGGCGCTGCCATTCGCGATGAACACCCCGATCTGGTGCTGTTTGACGAAACCGAGTCGGCACTGGAATTGGCCCCATGCCTGCAAGCCATCAGCAGCCAGCAGCTCGATCTGCCGCTGATTCTGCTGTCGGATTCCGATGAGCGCCTGCCCGACCATCAGATTATGGACGTGCTACCGCCGCATCAACTTGAGCGTGCAGCGCGCAGCTGTCTGCGCGAGTTCTGGGGCTTGCAGAACCGCCGCGCGCTAGCCCATACCCGCAAGGAACTGGAGGCGGCAGAGCACCGCAGCGAGCAAATTCTGCTGCAGTCGGAAGAACCCATTGCCTACGTCGCTGACGGCATGATTGTCAGTGTCAACCGCCTGTTTGCCGAGTATTTTGGCTACGCCGATGCCGACGACCTCGACTACCAGCCGCTTATCGACCTGATCGAAGAAAGCGACCAGGAGCGCCTGAAAGCAGCCTTGCGCAGTGTGACCACCGACGATTCCGCCCGCCTCAGCCTGCATGGCAGGAAGACCGATGGCGACACGGTAGAAATGAGCATGAAGCTCAGCCATGCCGTGCTTGATGACGAAGACTGTGTGCAGCTCACGCTGCGCCACGAATCGGAAGACGCCGCAGGCCACGTTGCCGCGATTGACCCCAGCACCGGCTTTGCCACCGCCATGCGTTTTATCCAGCACCTGGAAGACGTGGCTGCGCACGGTTTTGGTGGCAGTAGCAGTCAGGGTGCATTCTTACTCGTTGGCTTGGATCGATACACGATTCTGCGCGGCGAACACGGCTGCACCGGCTGCGCCTCCATTATGCGCGATTTGGCAACCGTGCTATTGGCTGAGTTTCCCAAGGCGCACTTTGGCCGCGTCGATGGCGACTTTATCGGCATTCTGCTTGGCAATTGCACTGCAGAAGAGATGCTGCCCCGCGCTGAAAGGCTGTGCGCTGCCATTGCCCAGCGCTCGGTCAGTATCGGCAAGGCCAGCATCAGCTACACCGTCAGCATCGGCATTCACGCGATTGGCAAAACCAAGATAGCGGCAGGCGTAACGCTGATCGATAATCTGATACAGCTGTGCGAACAGATTCGCGAGGATGCCGGCAACAACGGTATCGGCAATGAAGCGGCGCTGTATGTGCGCGCCAAGCAGCAGCTCAATCAGCAATCTGACCCGCTGCAACTCTTTGAGGACGCCAAGACAGACAACCGTTTGCAGCTGTCATTTCAACCCATTGTCAGCCTGGCTGACGAGGAAAAGCAGTACTACGAGGTGTGCCTCAACCTCAAGGATCAAGAGGCCGACGAAATCAATGGGCAGCAGCTGCTGGATAGCTTTGAAGGTCAGGGAAAGAGCACGGATCTGGATCGCTGGATTATTGTGGAGGCGACCAAACAGCTGTCGCGCTCGCGCAAGGCGGGCAAAAACACACGACTGGTATTAAATGTTAGCTGCAATGTCTTTCACGATAAAAACCTGTGCAGCTGGTTGAATGTGGCGATGAAGGCCGCTGAGCTGCCGGCTGATACGCTGGTGTTCCAGGTCAGTGCCAGTAGCGCTGGCAAGGCTATCAAACCGGCGAAAGCCTTTACCGAAAAATTGCGTGCACTCGGTGGCAATATTGCCCTGCGCAGCCGCAGCCCCGGCATGGATGACACGGCGCCCTTACAGCAGCTGGCACCGTTGCTGACCAAAATCGAAATCATCCCGAAAGAGAGCGACACTCTGCGCGACGCCATCAGCGCGGTGCAGGAAGCTGGCAGCAAAGCCGTGGTAACCGGCGTGGACAGCGCTGCGACTCTCGCCACGCTATGGCAATTGAAACCGGACTACGTGCAAGGCAGCTATATTCACTCGCCGAGCACGGAAATGGATTACGATTTCGGCGCGGATTAGCGTTACCGTTCCGTGTGTCGGTCACTGATACCCAGCAGATAGAGAATGCCATCGAGCCCGAGCGTACTGATGGATTGATTGGCGTTCTCGCGAACGATGGGTTTGGCCCGAAAGGCGATCCCGAGACCGGCGATACTCAGCATGGGCAAATCGTTGGCGCCATCGCCCACGGCGATAACCTGCTCCAGGTTGATGCCCTCCCGGTCGGCCAGCTCCTGTAGCAACTCTGCTTTGCGGGCACCGTCAACGATTCGACCCGTCACCTCGCCAGTGACTCGACCGTCAGCAATGGACAGCTCGTTGGCATACACATAGTCAATGCCCAGCTTCCGCTTCAAAAATTCACCAAAATAGGTAAAGCCACCGGATAGAATCGCAGTTTTGTAGCCAAGCTGCTTCAAGGTGGAAACCAGACGCTCGGCACCTTCGGTCAGTCGCAGCTGCTGGGCTATACTTTCCAACACACTGGCATCCAGCCCTTTCAGCAGGGCCACGCGCCGGCGAAAGCTTTCGGCAAATTCTATCTCGCCGCGCATGGCTTGTTCGGTGATGGCCGCGACCTGCTCGCCTACCCCCGCAGCAGCGGCCAGCTCGTCGATGACCTCGGCCTCAATCAACGTCGAATCCATATCAAAGGCCACTAGCCGGCGGGTGCGGCGGTACATATTGTCTTCCTGGTAGGCGATGTCGATATCCAATTCGCTGGCCAGTTGCATGATGTGCTTGCGAAAGCTCGCCGTGTCCTCAAGTGCGCCACGCACCGAAATCTCCACCGACGCCTTGCTCTGCTGGTCTACACCGTCGAGCGGTACACGGCCGGAGAGCCGGTCAATACGATCAATATTCAGACCATTGTCGGCAATGATGGCGGTTACTCGCGCAAGGTGATCGGCAGTCAATTTGCGCGCTAGCAGAGTGAGGATATGACGCGGCTTGCCCTGGCCTGACACCCAGTGCTGGTAACTTTCGGCCGTGACCGGCGAAAACCGTACCTGAAAGCCCAGTTCGTGAGTGCGAAACAGAATGTCCTTCAGTACCGGCGAGGATTCGGCGCTATCGGGCACTTCAACCAGCAGGCCCAGTGACAGTGTGTCGTGAATGACGGCCTGCCCCACGTCCAGAATATTCACCCCGTGCGATGCCAGGATGCTGGTAATCGAACTGGTGACGCCGGCGCGGTCGTCGCCGGAGATATTGATCAGGATAATTTCTTTCACTCGGTGCCTCTGCGCCTGTACCGCTAACGGTGCGGTGGATGCTTAAAGCCGGCTATTGTAGCCGTCACAACGACTTCACACCATCAAGCACCAAGTTCGGTATACTGCGTTGATCCGGCTGAGCTCCGCAGATTGACTGCGCGACCAGCTATCGCCGATACCGACAACCTAGGAACACCTGCAGAAGTTATCGCCCATGCCGTCAGCAAAACTGCGGGCCAACCGCATCACTGCGTTGTATTCCACCGCCATCAAGCATCTGCTCGCGCTGCCCCTGCCGGCCAAGTGTGCCGTTATTATACTGCTGGTGCTTGTTGTGCAGAGCGCTACCCTCCTGCTAGCCAGTGCCCGCGGCAATCACCAGTTAATCCAAGAGCAGAGCACGCTATTTGCGCGGCAGTGGGTCAAGCAGATCGCCTATCTGAGCCGCGAAGGGCTGATCCGAAATGATAATGTCACGTTGTTGAGTATCCTGCGGCAGCAAGCGGAAAACCCCTTGCTGGGCTACGCCCGAATCGCCGACAGTGACGACAAAACCCTGGTGGAGGTTGGTCTGCGCGAGGACAGCAATCCCCGCTTCGTCAGCCCCATTATGATCGGGCAGGATCTCGCCGGCAGCGTGGTTCTGGAATTGCAAACGGCACCCCTGCAATCGGCCCAGCAACAACTGCAATGGCAACTGCTGTTGCTGGCAGCAGTCATGGTGGCATTAGCTGTTGCCTTGATGGCGGCGCTCGGGCAAAAGATCGATGGTCTGCTACAGCGCGTCCGTCACAATCTGCTACACCCCAGCGAAGCGCCGCAGACCGTTTCCTACGCTGGCGCTGACAGCTTTGGTGACATATTGGAAACGCTGGCCACCCCCGACCCGGTGATTCCCGGATTCAGCCGGCAAAGCGCCGACTGGGTCGTGCTCCATATGCACTGGCAGCACTTTGATCGCCTGACCCAACAGTGGGGAAAAGCGGAGCTCGATCGCCGCCTGACCCAGAGCTACCAGGCGGCATTGGCGATGGCGCGGTTGTATCACGGCCAACTGAAAATCCACCGCCGCGACGGTGTGACGCTGCGCTTCCGGGCCCTGGAGGGCAGTGATCCACCGCTGCTGCGGGCGCTGTGCAGTGCGCACTTGCTTAGCGCGCTGGATCAGCCGCTGGGTGCCTGTGCCGCCATTGGCTCGGTACGAGGTGAAAGCAATCAGTTCCAATTGGAAGCGCAGGAAGTGAAACTGGTCGACGCGCTCGCGGCCTGTCAGGGACGGGCTATCCAGACCCGCCTGCCCGGGGATTTAAGCAGTGCTGCGCTCGAGTGGGCCGATGCCACAGACAATGGTCTGGTGATGAAAGAGCGTTATATTCAGCTGCTCAATAAACAGCAGGCCAGGCTTGAGGCGCAGTTGACTGCGTCTCAATGAGCTCAAATGAGCGGTCCGAGACATTTCCGTATCGCAGCAGTGTTAATTCCCGACCACACAATAATGAGCTCACCGTCAATGCAAAGTCCGCTCATCCTCCGGTATACGGTGTGGTGGCACTTGGATGGACTCCACCTGCCGCCCCAGCGTCACGATCTTACCGAGGTAACGCTCATCTCCTGTAGCGGTAAACTCAAACTGATAGCCGCGCCAAACCCGCACTTTGCCTTTTGAATCACGTTTAAGCCACAGGGTTCTCAGCGCAACACTTTCATCCAGTAACTGCAAGCCTTCGCGCCGACAGTAAAGGCGCGTGGCGCGCAGGGCGATCTCCCGTATTCCGTGGGCTTGCCAAAAGTAGCTGCCGATTGTGCCAACCAGCAACAGCAGAACCAGATCAGACCATTCAATCGTCACTGCAGTATCACGGTTTTTTCGCCGTTCAGTACCACCCGCTCTTCACAGTGCAGACGCACGGCATGAGACAACGCGGTGGCTTCAATGTCGTGACCCAGGTGGACCAGCTGTTCGATGGTAAACGTATGATTCACCGGCTTCACTTCCTGCACGATGATCGGCCCTTCGTCGAGATCGGCTGTCACATAATGCGCTGTCGCCCCGACCACCTTTACCCCGCGCTGGTGAGCCTGATGGTAAGGACGCGCACCTTTGAAGCTGGGCAAAAAGGAGTGGTGAATATTGATCGCACGGCCTTCAAGCTTGCTGCAAAGGTCGTCGGACAAAATCTGCATATAGCGCGCAAGCACCAGCAATTCGGCTTTTTCACTTTCCATCA
>JBFKXO010000012.1:0-20123 GCA_041638115.1 Litorivivens sp.
TCACCGTCAGTGGTACACCGAAGTTAAAATCACTGGTATCAGCGCTTAAGTCGCAGTTACGAGTGCCAAGAGGAGATTAATTCATGGCTCACAAGAAAGCTGGTGGTAGTACTCGCAACGGTCGCGATTCGGAAAGTAAACGCCTTGGCGTGAAGCGTTTCGGCGGCCAGTCCGTACCGGCGGGCAGCATCATCGTTCGTCAGCGTGGCACCAAGTTCCATGCCGGTGAAAACGTGGGTATTGGCAAGGATCACACCCTGTTTGCCAAAGCCGACGGCGTTGTAAAGTTCACCGTTAAAGGCCCGAACAAGCGCAAGTTTGTCAGCATCGAAGCGGCCTGATAGGCGAGCAAGCTTTACCAGAAGCCCCGTCAGGTTGACGGGGCTTTTTTGTATCTGCTAAAGATTTTGTTGTACTGGCAGCAAGCCGTCTCACCACCACACGCCGGATAGAAATTATGAAATTTGTCGACGAAGCAGTCATCAAGGTTGCGGCCGGTAACGGCGGCAGTGGCTGCCTGAGCTTTCGCCGCGAAAAATACATCCCCAAGGGCGGCCCGGATGGCGGTGACGGTGGCGATGGTGGCAGCGTATTCCTGAAAGCTGACAATGCGGTGAATACCCTGGTGGATTTCCGCTATGTGCGTTCCTATCGGGCCGACAACGGCGAGCCCGGTCGCGGCGGCAACTGTCGCGGCAAGAGTGCTGACGATCTGTATTTGGTGGTTCCCGTGGGCACCACTGTGCTCGACGAAGAAACCGGCGAAGTGCTGGGCGACCTGTCCGAGGACGGTGAAGTATTGAAGGTGGCTCAGGGCGGTTTTCACGGTTTGGGCAATACACGCTTTAAATCCAGCACCAATCGCGCCCCGCGTCAGACCACGCCGGGTTCCGAGGGTGAATCGCGGCAACTGCGGCTGGAGCTGAAAGTGCTGGCCGATGTGGGGTTGCTCGGTCTGCCCAACGCCGGAAAGTCCACCCTGATTCGCGCGATTTCCGCCGCTAAACCCAAGGTTGCGGACTACCCCTTTACCACACTGGTGCCCAACCTCGGCGTGGTTTCCATGCAAAAGCACCGCAGCTTTGTGGTGGCCGACATACCCGGTCTGGTGGAAGGGGCGGCAGAAGGCGCTGGTCTTGGTATTCGTTTTCTAAAGCATTTGACCCGCAACCGCCTGCTGCTGCACCTGGTGGATGTGGCGCCGCTGGATGGTTCTGATCCGGTTGAGTCCGCCGAGATTATTATTAACGAGCTGGCTGAATTCAGTGAAACCTTGTACGAGCGTCCGCGCTGGCTGGTGCTGAACAAGACCGACCTCATTCCCGAGGAGGATCGTGAGGCCCACTGTCAGGATATTATTGACCGTCTTGGCTGGGATGGCCCGGTGTTCCGCCTGTCGGCATTGACCAAGGACAATACCGAAGCCCTGTGCTGGGCGATTCTGGAATACGTCGAGCAATGCCGCGCCGAAGAGGCAGAGGATGACGAGGCCCGTCAGCGCGAGATCGATACCCAGAAAGCCATGCAAGCCGAGGCGCGGGAGCGAATTCAATCGCTGGCGGATGCACGGCGGGCTGCCCGCAAGGCTGCTCAGCAAGACGACGATGACGATGATGACGACGACGGCGATGTCGAAGTCGTCTACCAGCCTTGAGTGTAGTGACGCATGACTGAACTGGCTGATACCCAGCGTTGGGTAATTAAAATTGGCAGTGCTCTGCTGACTGCCAATGGACGCGGTTTGTGGAGCGACGGGCTGGATAATTGGGTGCGCCAGATGGTCGAGCTGCGCCAAGCCGGACATGAGGTAGTGCTGGTGTCCTCCGGTGCCGTGGCCGAGGGCATGACCCGCCTGGGTTGGTCACGCCGTCCGGAGGAAATTCACCGTTTGCAAGCCGCCGCAGCGGTTGGCCAGATGGGCTTGGTGCAGGCCTATGAATCACGATTCTCCCTGCATGAGTTACACACCGCCCAGATTCTGCTTGGCCACGACGATATCTCGGCCCGGGATCGTTATCTCAACGCGCGCGGCGCCTTGCAAACCTTGCTGGAGCTGGGCGTGATTCCCGTGGTCAACGAAAATGACACGGTCGTCACCGACGAAATTCGCTTTGGCGATAACGACACCCTGGCCGCGCTGGTGGCTAATCTGGTGGATGCGGACGTGCTGGTGATTCTTACTGATCAGCAGGGGCTTTTTACCAAAGATCCGCGCAGCAACCCCGATGCTCAGTTGATTGCTGAAGCCGAGGCCAACGATCCCTCGCTGGATGCGATGGTTTCCGGGGCCGGTGTCTTGGGGCGGGGCGGCATGATCACCAAGCTGCGCGCCGCGCGACTGGCTGCCAGAGCCGGCGCCGATACAGTGATAGCCAGCGGCACCGCGGAGAATGTCTTGCCGCGCCTGCTCGCCGGTGAATCGGTCGGCACCCGGCTGTTGGCCAAGCAGCAGAAGCTGGCGGCGCGCAAGCAATGGCTGGCGGGGCAGCTGCAACTCAAAGGGCAATTGCAGCTTGATGACGGTGCGGTCAAGGTGCTGACGGGCCGCGGTTCCAGTCTGTTGCCGGTCGGCGTCAAAGGCGTTAGCGGCAACTTTCATCGCGGCGATCTGGTCAGTTGTGTTGACGCGGCGGGTCGCGAAATTGCCCGCGGCCTGGTCAACTACAACGCCGACGAGGCTCGTCGATTGGCTGGTCAGCCCAGCGCCGCAATTACCGAATTGCTCGGCTACCACGGTGATGAGGAATTGATTCACCGGGACAACCTGGTGCTTAGCTAACCCTAAAGCTAAACCTGCGACCCTGTGTCGCATTCCCTTCCCGCGCCCGGTCGCTAAAATGCGCTTCCTCGAAATGTCGGGTTGAGTAGAGTGCGCATGAAAAAAGGTTATTCCGGGTTGGCTGTCGCCCTGATTCTGAGTCATGGTCTGCCGGTACTGGCGGAGCATGGGACCTATCTGGAAACCGTGGTGGTAACCGCTACCCGCGACAATAGCAGCCTGTCGGATACGGCTGCGAGTGTTGGTGTGCTGGATGAAGAGACGGTCCGCGCACTCAATGCCAGCCACTCCAGTGAACTGCTCAATCGCATCAGCGGCGTCAATATTGTACAGCTGGGTTCTTCAGGTGAAGGTGTGGCGGCGGCCATTCGGCAGCCCGTGTCTTACTCGCCGGTCTATCTCTATCTGGAAAACGGCGTGCCCACGCGCTCGGCCGGCTTTTTCAATCACAACGCGCTTTACGAAGTGAATACCGCCGTCGCTAATGGGGTGGAGATAATCAAAGGCCCCGGTTCCGCGCTCTATGGCAGTGATGCGATTGGTGCGGTTATCAATATTCTGAACGGCCAGCCGCCGCGAGAAAATGCGCGCAGCCTGACGCTGGAAACCGGTGATCACGGCTGGCGTCGGGCTCAGCTCAGCGCAGCGCGGTTGGCTGGCGATCACGGTTTTACGGCGCGTTTGAATGTCAGCAACAGCGATGGCTGGCGTGAACAGACCTATAGCCAGCGCCGCGATGCGACCCTCTCGTGGGCGATGGATGCCAGCGAGACCCTGAGCATCAACACGGTGCTCACGGCCAGCACCATCGCTATGGAAACCGGGGGTTCAGGTCTGCGCTATGGCGATTACCGCCAGAACCCGGAGCAGGCGGGCAATCGTATCGGCTTTCGCGATGTCAGTGCCCTGCGCCTGTCGAGTGCCATTGAAAAGCGTTTCGAGCAGGGTGCCTTGACGGTCACTCCTTACCTGCGCAGCAATGAGTTGCAGTATGTTGCGACCTGGACCCTGAACACCGGGCGCGTGCAGCCACCGCCGCCCTGGTGCCCGACCTGCCCGGCCCAGCTCGACTCGCAGGACGCCCATATCAACGATAGCGGACACGATTCTGCCGGTATCCAGCTCAAATACCGGCACGATCTCAGCGACGACAGTTTTGTCATTGCTGGCCTGGATCTGGACGCGACCCGGGGTTATCAGGAGCAGACCTATATCGAGCGTACCGACAATGACAGCGGTCCCTACTGGCTTGCCTATAGGGAAGCGGGTGACCTGTACGATTACGATGTGGATTTCCTTGCGGCCTCGCCCTACGTTCACCTGGAGCAGCAACTTGCGCCGCGCTGGCGCCTGACCGCAGGCGTGCGCTACGACAATTTTCGCTACGACTACGATAACCGCCTGCCGACCATTGCGCCGGGCACGGCGGACGATCCGGGGACCACCATTTACGAGAATTCTCACTACCGAGAACCGGATCAGGTGGTGGAGATGGAGCACCTGAGCCCCAAACTTGGCCTGATTTTCGACATCAGCGATGCCCTGAACGCCTACGCGGCTTATCGCCATGCTTTCCGCATCCCGGATGCGGGTCAGATGTTCCGCTCCGGCGCGACGGTTGATTCGCCCCGTCTTGATCCGGTGAAAGTCGACAGTGTGGAGCTTGGCGTGCGCGGTAATCTGGGCGCGCGCGCCGCCTTTGATGTGGCGTTGTACCGGATGGAGAAACGTGACGATATCGTAAGCGTCAGCGAGGCCAGCGGTGCTCGCCGCAACGTGAATGCCGGTCAGACCGATCACTACGGGATAGAGCTGAATCTGGACCTGCGCTTGACCCAGAGCCTGGATCTCGGCCTGGCCTATAGCCGCTCAAAGCATCGTTTCGCCGACTGGCAGGATGGCCGCAATGATTTTTCCGGCAACGACATGCCGGATGCACCCGAAGATTTTGCCAACCTCCGGCTGAGCTGGCACCCGGCCTTGTTACAGGGTGGTCGCGTTGAGCTGGAAGGTTGGTATCAGGGCAAACACTGGCTTGATGAAAACAATGACAAGGATGGCAACGCTACCGATCGCGATCGCTACCCCGGCCACACCCTCATCAATCTACGCGCCGACTACCCCTTGAGCGATAGCCTGCAAGTATATGCCCGGGTGTTGAACATCACTGATCGGCTTTATGCAGAAACCACCAGCAAGTGGGGGCCGCAGTATACGCCGGGTCGTCCGCGCACGGCCTACCTTGGCATGAGTTGGAATTTCTAGCATGAGCAAGCGCTTCTTTATCAGCTGGCACCGACGCCTGGCCTGGGTGGGGGGCTTCGCTGTTCTGTGTTGGGCCTTGTCTGGCATTTTGCACCCGGTGATGAGCTGGGTGGGGCCACAGCCGGTGGCCATGCTACCTCCTGCGATGACGCTGGACGAGAGCGCCTTACCTGCTATGGCAGAGGCTATTCGACACAGTGGGATTGATCAGGCGCGGGTGGTGAAGCTAGTGGCCGGGCGTGACGGCAATCTCCTGCAGATTACGCAAAGCGAGACTGCGCCGCGACAGTATTTCTCGCTGGAGAGTGGCCGTGCCTTGCCCGGTCACGATGAGCAGCAGGCACGTTGGTTGGCCAGCCACTACACCGGCCGACCCATGGCCGACATCCGTACGGTGGAGTTTGTTACCCGCTTTGGGCTCGACTATCCGGAGGTCAACCGTCTGCTGCCGGTATATCGGGTGCAGTTTGCCGGTAGTGACAGCCTTGTCGCTTACATTTATACGGAAACCGGCGCACTCGCCAGCCTGAGTGACGCCAGTAAAGCGACGATGCAGACAGTGTTTCAGCAGCTGCACACCTGGACCTGGCTGGATAGTCTCGGGTTCGGGCGCGCGATACTGATTGGCCTGTTTATGATCACCCTGCTGTTAATGGCGGTTGGTGGTCTGATCCTGATTGGGGTGTTGCCAGCGCGGCGGCTTAGACAGGGCCAGCGGCGCTGGCATCGACGCCTGGGCTATGTCCTGTGGTTACCGCTATTGGCCTGGTCGGCCAGCGGTTTCTATCACCTTATCCAACAGGAAGTGGTAGAACCGGTGTCTGGGCTTAGGCTCGGCCCGGCGCTGGACTTGTCGAACTTGCCTGAACTGTCGCGTGCAGAGATTCCACCACAGGCACTGACTGCGGTATCGCTGGTCGATGCGGGTGATAAAGGTTTGCTCTACCGGCTGGCGCTAGCGCCGGCGGTAGAGATCAGCAGCCGCAGTGCTCGCTTCGATGGTCGCCCGGCGTCTACCGGCGCGGTTTATCTTACGCTGGAAGGAGACAGTGCTGCCCACAGCGACCTAGCGCAGGCGGCGCGCTTATTGGGCGCTGCAGCTGATGTTAGCGAGCCGGTGTTGATTACACGGTTTGGTCCCGACTACGATTTTCGCAACAAGCGGTTACCGGTGTGGCAGTTTCAGTTGCCTGATGAGTACGCTACCCAACAGTTTGTCGATCCAGCCACTGGCATTGTGGTGGATCAGAGTCGCCAGATCGACCGTATCGAGCGCTGGTCATTTTCCGTGCTGCACAAATGGAGTTTCCTGACCGGATTCACCGGCAGGTTTTGGCGCGATGCGCTCATGGTCGCGGTGCTTTCTCTGCTGACCGCCAGCGCCCTGACTGGCGGCTGGATGCTGCTGCGTCGTCGCCGGCAGTAAATTGTTTGCTGTTAGCGCGCTTGAACCGGAGGCGGCGGAGCCTGATAGACTGGCATTGAGAAATACCCTGACGGGAGTGACCTTGCCGGCGAGCCAGTTGAAAAAACGTTTTGAGGCACTGGAAAAGTGGATTCTGGAGAATCCGGATCCGCCCACCAGTTTCCCGTGGCAGCCATTGTACCGCGCTGCCCGGCTCAGCTATGCCGTAATTCGCGATGTCAGCGTCGGCAATCTCACCTTGCACGCCATGGGGCTGGTTTACACCACGCTGCTCTCCATTGTGCCGATGCTGGCCCTGAGCTTTTCCGTTCTCAAGGCGCTTGGCGTACACAACCGGCTGACACCTTTTCTAGAGCGCTTTTTTGCACCGCTGGGGCCGCAAGGTGCGGAAATGGTCGAGAAAGTGCTGATGTTTGTCGACAACGTCAAAGTCGGTGTGCTGGGTTCGCTTGGTCTGGCCCTGCTGGTGTATACGGTGATCTCGCTGGTGCAGAAGATCGAAGCCTCGCTCAATATGATATGGCGGGTACCGCAGATGCGCTCCCTGTCCCAGCGCTTCAGCAACTACCTGAGTGTCATTATGGTGGGGCCGCTGTTGATGGTGTCGGCGCTAGGGATTCTCGCCACGATCTTTTCCTCAACCGCGGTGCAGGCGCTGATCAGTATCGAACCGCTGGGTTCAGTGGTGGTTTTTCTGGGCCAGTTTATGCCGCTGTTTCTGGTGATGGCTGCGTTTACCTTCGTTTACGTGTTTATGCCCAATACCCGGGTTGCGGTAAGCAGCGCCCTGGTCGGGGCGGCGGTGGCTGGGCTGGCCTGGCAGACCATTGGGGTGGTGGCCGGGGCGTTGTTGGTCAATTCCACCAAATACCAGGCGATCTATTCCGGCTTTGCGATCGGCATCGTGCTGCTGATCTGGCTCTACATTAACTGGCTGATACTGCTGGTGGGTGCCAGTATTGCCTACTACCAGCAGAACCCCGCTGCGATCTCGCGCCGCTTGGTGGTGCGCTCCTCGCCAGAGCTGGAGGAGCGGGTGGCCATGGCCTTGATGTGGTATGTGGGCCGGGCTTTTGATCGCGGTGACGCGGCGCCCCAGCAGGAATGGTTGGAACATCGCATGCGTATTCCGCCTCAGATCACCCGAGGTATCAGTGACAAGTTGATTCGGCGCGGCCTGCTCAACCTGGCCGGCGTCCGAGGTGATCAATTGGTGCCGGCGCGCTCACTGGACCAGATTCACGTTGCGGATGTGCTGAAGGCCGTGCGCGCCGACGAGGAGGGGCTGGTTTCGCAGTTGCCCGCCGTGACCCCGGCAGCATGGCTGGAGGGAGAATTCTCGGAACCGCAGCGGACGGTACTGGAGATGGTGCGCGACGGCTCATCCTGAAATTTTTGTTGCCTTCAGGTGTCTGAAATATAACGATAAAATAAAGTTTTCCACAGGGGCGTGGTTGAACTTTCCAAAGGCTTGGCACTCTAAGCGTCCGAGTGCTAAACTCAGTGCCCGTTTTACATTAACCGCTCTTTGGAGGAATACGCACATGGGAACCCAACTGCAACCCATTCACCAGCTGGTGCCGGGTAGCGATCTCTCTGCGTATATTCAGACCGTCGGCAGCATTCCTGTGCTCAGCGCCGAGCGTGAGCGCGAACTGGCCGAAGACCTGTTTTATAACCAGAACCTTGAGGCTGCCCGCGAACTGGTTATGTCACACCTGCGCTTTGTGGTGCATATCGCCCGTAGTTACAGCGGTTACGGCCTGTCACAGTCGGATCTGGTGCAGGAAGGCAATGTCGGCCTGATGAAGGCGGTCAAGCGCTTTGACCCGAGCAAGGGCGTTCGGCTGGTATCCTTTGCGGTGCATTGGATCAAGGCTGAGATTCACGAGTTCATTCTGCGCAACTGGCGCATCGTCAAAGTGGCCACCACCAAGGCCCAGCGCAAACTGTTTTTCAACCTGCGCGGCGCCAAGAAAAAGCTGGCGTGGCTGAACAACGACGAAGCCCAGGCAGTCGCCCGGGATTTGGGTGTTGAAGTTAAAGACGTACGTCAAATGGAGAGCCGTCTGGCTGCGGTTGATGTGGGCTTTGATGTGGACGTGGACGACGAGTCACCCGTGCCCGCGCCGGTGCAATACCTTGAAGATCACTCCAGTAATCCGGCCACACTGCTGGAATCGGCTGACTGGGAAGGCGCTGCCAACGAGAAACTGGCGCTGGCCATGGATC
Organism: Litorivivens sp.; assembly: GCA_041638115.1. Taxonomy (GTDB): domain Bacteria; phylum Pseudomonadota; class Gammaproteobacteria; order Pseudomonadales; family Spongiibacteraceae; genus Litorivivens. Next base: position 8,703 of record JBFKXO010000012.1, read on the forward strand.
AGCTCGATGAGCGCAGCCGCAATATCCTGCAAGCGCGTTGGCTCAACGAAGATGCCAAACAGACCCTGCACGAATTGGCTGCCGAGTATGGAGTATCCGCTGAGCGCATTCGCCAGCTGGAACAAAACGCCATGAAGAAACTCAAGGCCTCGATGCTGGCCTGACGAGCTTTCCTGCCGCAAGGCCGTCCGGCCTTGCGGATACTTACTCTTTTTCCATTTCGCCACTGTCTGGCCGATAGCGATACTTCTGGTCGTCGTCGCTGTCGCCCAGAGCCTGTAATACCGATATCACCAAGCTGTTTCCGTCCCAGCGCATTGTTGCTGTGCCTGCATTGAAGGGCAGCTGGGCGCGTTCGGTATTGTCCCCGAACAGGTTTTTCAGTTGCTGAACGTGTATGGCCTGGGCCGTTTGCAGGGCCAGCCACTGTTGGTCAGCAGAGGTTTTTAGCTCCAGGGCCGGCGCGTAGAGGTCATCCAAGACAATGACTTCTGCGGAGTCCCTGGCCTGCCAGCGCAATTCACTGACGCCACTGTCCAGCGCAATCGAGCAAAGCGCGCCAGCCCGGCTGCTGATTGGGTGGGGCAGGCTGATGCAGCGCCGACTCAGCTCGGCGGGCGCTGCGATCTTGGCAGAGGACTGTAATTCTTCGGCGTGATCCGTGGCGATGCGCGAGGCCAGTTCGCGCTCAGCCTTCAGACTGACGGGCGGCGAGGCCTGTAAGGCGCGCGTTTCGGCGCTGGCAGCTGCATCCGCAAAATCATTGAGCGGCCTCCCCTCGGTGGCGGGTTGCGGTGCTGGCGCGAGTTGCCCGAATAACACGGTCACCACGACCAGGGTTGCCAGACCGCCCACGGCGTAACGCCAGTCGATCAGCCAGTTATTGAGCCCGTGGGTGAGTGTTGCCAGCAAGGAGGACGTTGGTTGTGTCTCAGGTGTGTCTACCATGGCGCTGAGATCCTGCCATTGACGGTAAAGGGCCGGGTTGCTGCTCAGGTGAGAAAGCACCTCTCTGCGGCGCTCGGGCGTCAACGTGCCCTCCGTCAACTGTGCCAGCTCTTCATCGCTTGGCGGCGCGCCGCGGCTCTGGCGAGGGTGTTGGGCCAGTTGGATGCCGAGTATCGCTTCGCTGTGACGATCCGCTTTACTCACAGAGAGTCCTCCAGTAAATCTGCTGCGCTGCGCAGGTGCAGACCAGCCTCTTCCAGCGCCGTGTGAATAGCGTGCAGGCTGCGCTTTATCTGACGGCCCGGCTGGTGATTTGCAACACCCAGCGCGCGGGCGATGGCCGAATAGTTCAAGCCCTCCTGAAAATGCATCTTCAACATCAGCAGGGATTCATCGTCCAGGTTCAGGTGGTCGCGGGCGAGTTTCAGGGTCCCTTTGTCAACGCCGGCAAAGGCGTCATCGTCGCTGAGCAGGGCATTCAGGGTTGCCAGGCTCTCTTCGAGATATTCCCGAGCGAGGCAGTCATCGAATTCAGTGATGGCAAGGGGGTATTCCTGCGCGCTGAGTTCGGTTTCGGGTACCGGTAGATTGGCTGCGCCGCACCAGGGAAGTCGCGCTTTGATGGTGCGAATAATGTTGTGAATAACGCCTGTGTCGTGTCGCGAATAGCGCGCCAGAACGCTGTCGGTAGAGTGTCGTTCCAGACACAGGGCGTGCCACAGTGCCACCCAGGTGTCCCCCTGCTGCGCGAGCCATCGCGGCGGACGGGCGCGACCGAAGCGCTGCCGCGAAAATTCTTCGAGCAACCGGGCGCTGATGCTATACAGGAAGGTGCTGGGCTTTGCGCTGCCACGAAAGCTTTTGCAGCGCTGCCAGTCTTCGGCCGCCAGTTGATCCAGCACAAAGGTGGTGGCCTCTTCGGCAGTCACCGGCTCCACGAAGCGCTGCCGCGCCTGGGATTCCAGACCTTTGAGCCACTGCGGATCCAGTACAATGTCGGGCCAGTGGATTGAACTCATGTCACCTTTGGTTGGCAAGAAGTCAGGAGGCGCCAGTCTATCACTGCGCTTTGATGAGTGCTGCAACCAGGCTTGCCAGATTATGCTGCTGGTCGCGATTCAGACGGTCGTGAATGTCCTGCAGTTGCTGAGCGCTTCTCGGGCTCTGGGCTGAGCTGAGCAGTTCAATTGAGTCTGCCGTGCGGCGGGTCAAGCCGAGCTGATCAGCCAGATAGAGCAGGGCGGCGATTCGGTCCGCGCTGCGGGCGTAGTCGGCAGGGCCGCTGCTGAACAGTGATTCGACCGCCCTGGCATTGAAAGGTTTCAGCAGGCCGCTTTCCAGTTCCAGCCCGTAGTAGAGGCGCTGCAACTGCTCTTCCAGTTTGGCGAAGCTGTTTTCGCCCATGGCGGCAGACAGTTCATCGGCCAGGGTCTGGACACTCTGTACCGAGTCGCGAATCAGGCCCAGACCTTTCGATGTAAAACGAAGCTGACGAGAGCGGCGGTCGTTGTCCGCCAGGGTGCGGCTGATATAGCCAAGATTTTCCAATTCCCCCGCAATCCGTGAAATGGCTTGCGTGGTCACCGCATTGAGGCGTGCCAGCTCCGCCACCGGTGTACCGTCCAGGTCGATCGCGCTGAGCACCTGGCCAAAGGAGAACTGCAGGTTGTGGCCGAGGCTGGCAGTGATCGCCATCAGGCGTTCCTGCAGTATGCGCGACAGGGGGGTAAGCCGAGCGCTGACCGGCAGTCCGTTATTGGCGCGGATGCCTTCGCCAGGAACCTGCAAAGCCGCCGAGGCTTCTTTCAAGTGCCGTCCGAGGCTTTGCACGGCCGTTTCACCAATCAGCGTTTGGTAATGCTCCTGGATGGCCTGCATCTCTTCGAGGGCGTGCTGAATCAGGCTGTCACCGACCGGTGTAAGAACGACCAGTTTGGCCCGTTTGTCCTTCGGGTCATCGCGGCGTTCGATGTAGCCAGCTTTTTCCAGTGGTTTCAGGCTTTGCAGGCACAGCTGCTTGCTCATACCCAGCGCATCGGCCAGCTCGGTCAGCCGCAGAGGGCGGGCGCCGAGCAGCGACAAGGGCGCGCTGAAACTCATCGCCAGGCGCGGGTGGCCGCGCTCTGTGAGGCGCTCCATGGCGCTGCGTTCTGAATGCCGCGCAATGGCCGTCAGATAGCGCATGAAATTGTGGCGGTACTGCTCCCACACCGGGGCAAATTGATCAGCAGGCAGTGACACGCGGTGCTCCATCGGGCTTTGATGAAAGGTAACACATATTTATCAAATGCTATACATGTATTTACTATAAGGTTGTTGCCGTGCTAGCGTAGGGGTTTGGCCATCGGCTTGGCCGCATTTTGTAACTATTGTTAGAAGCGTAAAGAGGTTTGGTCTATGTCCGCAGCAAGCTCAGATACACCATCGGTCCACTTTGACCCCTACGATCACGCGGTTCATGACGACCCCTATCCGTACTACGCTCGCCTGCGCAAGCATGCACCAGTTTACTACAACCAGGAGCATGGCTATTGGTTGCTGAGCAAATGGGATGACTGCTACAACGCCTTCCGCGACGTGGAAACCTTCAGCAGTATCGCCGGTCCGGCACTGGAAGCTCAGCAGGATGCCAATGCGGGCTATCCCATGTTTATCAATATGGATCCGCCGGATCACACGCGGATTCGGAAACTGATTCAGCCGTTGATGTTGCCGCAGCGGGTTGCGGTGTTGGAAAAATATATCCGTCAGAAAGCGGTCAGCCTGTTGGAGCCCCATCTGAAAAAGGGTTACATGGATTTGACGCAGGACTTTGCCGCTCTGCTGCCCATGGACGTGATTTCCACCATGATCCATGTGCCCGAGAAAGATCAGGACACGGTGCGAGGTTGGGCCGATGATCTGATTTATCGCGAAGATGGGCAGTTTGGTTTGAATGAGCGCAATATCAACGCCTACTTTGCGATGGGCAAGTACTTTGATGAGCTTGCCACTGAGCTGTCTCCCAAGCTTCAGGGCGAAGACGACATTTTCAGTGCGGTACTGCAGGCAGAGCGCGAGGGCAAGTTGACCCATCAGGATGTGATTGGTTTCGGAATTCTATTGGCGATTGCCGGCAATGAAACCACCACCAAGTTGATTGGCAACATGAGCTACCGCCTGTGGCAGCATAAGGCGCAGCGACAATTGCTGATTGACGATCCGTCGCTGATGAGCAAAGCCGTGGAAGAAACCCTGCGCTTTGATGGTTCTACCCAGATGATTGGTCGCCAGGTCATGAAAGATGTGGAAATCCGCGGTCAACAGCTCAAGGCGGGCGAACGGGTGGGCTTGTGTATTATTTCTGCCAGCCGCGATGAAGATAAATACGAAAACGCCGACGGTTTTGATATCACTCGCGGCAGTCGCGACCATATGGCCTTTGGTAAAGGTATCCATTCCTGTGTGGGTGCCAATCTGGCGCGCCTCGAAATCATCGTTTGCATGGAAGAAATCCTGCGCCTGATTCCTGATTATGAGATTGATGAAAGTGCCTTGCAGCGCACACACAATCCCAATGTGCGCGGGTTTACTCATGTGCCGGTGACATTCACGCCGCATCACTAAACGTTGCCGCTAACTCGGTTTGTCAGGGTGCCTGTACGCTGAAGGAAACAGTTTGTCGGGTATAAAGCCGTTGCCTGCCAGCGACTTCATCTCTGCGCGGTAATCTTAACGGCAACGGCATGCAACTCTTGGGTTCGCGCTCTGTCCGGGTAAGTAGGTGGCGGATATTCCGCCACCGCAACGGATAATCAATCAGGAGATCGCGATGCAAGTAAAAGATGTGATGACCGATAAACCCGAATACCTGGAATCAACAGCTACCATTCGCGAGGCCGCCATACGGATGCAAGAGCACAATCGTGGTTTTACCCCGATTGGCGAGCGTGAAAAGCTTGTGGGGGTAGTTACGGACCGCGATATCGCGCTGCGCGGCATTGCCGAAGGTAAAACACCGGACGATCCCATTAGCAGTGTGATGAGTGGCAAGGTGCTCTACTGTTATCAGGATGATGATATCAGTTCGGTATTGCAGAACATGCACGATCAGGGTGTGCAGCGTCTGCCGGTACTGAACAACGACAAAAACAAGGATTTCATAGGAGTGGTCGCGCTGAGTGACATTGCTCAGCAGTGCAAGGACCCCGATTTGGCGCAGCGCATTGCCAATTGCTGCCGAACATACCACTAGTTAAGTGCTCCTCGCCAGCTGGCAATTCGCCGGCTGGTGAGTCCCTTTCTCTAACGTCGCTTTCATCCGGCGCAAAAATCCGGTATCTCTAGTACTGTCCCGGTGCTAGATAAGGATGTTCGCCATGCCAAGCTCCCTGCGTTTGAATATGACCGGTGCGGAAGCCGACCCCGAGCTGTGTTCACAGCGCTATCAAGCCGCCATCGATATGGCGGAATACGCCGATCACCATGGCTTTGCCTATATCAATGTGGAAGAACACCACTGCGCCCAGAATGGTTGGTTGCCGTCGCCGCTAACGATGGCCGCTGCCATTGCTGCGCGTACCCAAAATGCGGGTATTGGCATCATGGCGCTGTTGGTGTCGCTTTACGATCCAGTGCGGCTGGCGGAGGACCTGGCAGTGATCGATTTGCTCAGCCGTGGGCGGCTCAGCTTTATTGCCGGGCTGGGGTATCGGGAAATTGAATTCCACGCGATGAACAAGCCTTTCGAAAGCCGTGGTGAGTGGATGGACCACGTCTTGGAAACTCTGCTCAAGGCGTGGAGTGATGAGCCTTTTGAATATCGCGGCGAAATGATCACGGTGACGCCCAAGCCCTACACCAGACCGCACCCTATGTTTCTCGTGGGGGGGATGAGTAAGGCGGCGGCGCGGCGGGCGGCGCGCTTCGGGCTGCCGTTTTCCCCACCCCTTCACGATGCGGCGCTAGAGGCTTACTACTACGAGCAGCTGGAGGCTCATGGCAATCTCGGTTTTGTGGTGGCGCCGCCGGATGATTTTTCGCTGGTTTTTGTCGATGAGAATCCAGAGCAAGCCTGGGCGGAGATCGGCGTTTACTTTCTTAACGAAGTGCGAGAGTACAACAGCTGGAAGCGGGCGGGGTTGGCGCGACCGATGGAAATGCCGCAGGCCAGTGTCGAAGAAATCCGCGCCAGTGGGCGCTATGAAATTCTGTCGCCGGCAGAGTGTGTCGAGAGGATGAGAACCGACCCTGAGAAAAATATGGTGCTGCACCCTCTGGTGGGTGGCGTGCCCGTGGATAGAGCCTGGGAATCGCTCAGGCTCTATTGCGAGGAGGTGTTGCCGGCGCTTTAGCGCGGGCGCATTTTCGGGCGGGGGGTGTCGTCGCGAACAACTTCCTTCTCGCCTTCGCCGGCGACGAATTCGGGGCGATTGTCGAATTTTGGTGGCTCATAGCGATCAACCAGCCCCAGGGTTGCCTTGTTCAGCCACGATTGCTCCTGGTCCTGCCCAACCTGCGAATTAAAGTTGCCTTCGGCATCCAGCGCGGGATGGTTGGGGAAATTGGATTGCAGCACGCTCAGCGAGCGGTTGGCCAGATCATCCATCCCCAGCAGCAGATAAGCTTGGGTCATGACTGCCAGTGCGTCGGGCACGGCCGAAGTTTGGGGCAGGTTTTCCACCACGTAGCGACCGCGATTTGCGGCTGCCAGATAGGCTTTGCGTTTAAAGTAATAGTTGGCAACGTTGATCTCGTAGCGAGCCAGACGGTTGCGCAGATGAATCATGCGGGCGCGGGCGTCGGGTGCGTACTGGCTGTCGGGAAAGCGTTGCAGTAGTTGGCGAAAATCCTCAAATGCTTGAGTGGCGGCGCCAGGATCGCGCTGGGTCATATCGGTGGGGAAAAAGCGCTCCAGCAGGCCCTGCCCCTCGGTGTAGTTGGCCAGGCCGCGCATGTAATAGGCGTAGTCGACATTCGGGTGTTGGGGGTGCAGGCGGATAAAACGGTCCGCTGCAGCAATCGCTGCCTCGGGCTCCAGGCTGCGGTAGTGGGCATAGATGATTTCCAGTTGGGCCTGCTCTGCATAGGGGCCAAAGGGAAAGCGCGACTCCAGCAATTGCAGGTTTTGCACCGCCAGGGAGAAATTGCCATTCTCCAGATGCTCCTGAGCCTGCTCGTAGATTTTTTTCTCCGAGGATTCTGCCTCTTTGTCCGGGTCGGATGCACAGGCGGCCAGTACGCCGACCAGCAGTATCATCAGACCGTGTTTAACAACTCTCATATGTGGCATTCCCGGTTTCAGCGGTGGATAATTCAGGCGACGTATTTAACCACAGCCACCGGATGCCATAAAGCGGGCGTCTGGCGTGGCGCTAAGGAGATTCATGCCTGACTCGATTGCCCACAGTGCCGTCATTCCCGACGAGCTGGCGGGGTCGCGTTTAGACCAGGCGGTTGCCCACCTGTTCCCCGACTATTCCCGTTCGCGCCTGCAGAGCTGGATTAAATCCGGAGAGCTCACGGTGAATGGCGGCAGCTATCGACCCAAAGACAAGGTAATGGGGGGCGAAACCGTTGCCATTGCCGCAGAGCTGCAGGACGAAGGCGACTGGCAGCCCCAGCAGATCAATTTTGGTCTGCACTATGAGGACGACGAGCTGCTGGTGCTGAACAAACCGGTCGGACTGGTGGTGCATCCGGCTGCCGGTCACGCCGATGGCACGCTGGTCAACGCCCTGATTGAACACTGTCCTGCGCTGGCCCAGTTGCCGCGAGCGGGTATTGTGCATCGCCTCGACAAAGACACGTCAGGCCTGATGGTGGTGGCCAAAACCCTTGAGGCCCACACCTCGCTGGTCAAACAGCTGCAGGCGCGGAATGTGCACCGGGAATATGAGGCCTTGGTCTACGGGGCTATGACCGGTGGTGGCAAGGTAGATGAGCCCATGGGGCGCCACCCCCAGCAACGCAAGAAAATGGCGGTGGTGCGCGCCGGTGGCAAGGAGGCGGTGACTCATTATCGCTTGATCGAGCGCTTTACCCACTTCTCCCACGTGCGCTGCCTGCTGGAAACGGGTCGTACCCATCAAATCCGCGTGCATATGGCGCATATCAAACATCCGCTGATAGGTGATCAGCTCTACGCCGGGCGTCTGCGTCAGCCGAAAGGCGCCAGCGAGCTGCTGAGCGAAACTTTGCGAACCTTCCGTCGACAGGCTCTGCACGCGCGCCGGCTGGAACTGGTGCACCCGGGGACTGACGAGTTGGTGAGCTGGGAAACCGACCTGCCGGCAGATTTTCAGCGCCTGCGCGATGTGCTGGCCAGTGAAGATGGCAGTGGCTGAGTTTATCCGGCCGCACTGGGATGCGCCTTCCAACATTCGCGCGTTGTGCACGACGCGTTATGGCGGCGTCAGTACGGGCCCTTGGGGAGAGTTCAACCTCGCCGAGCATGTTGAAGACAATCGTACCGCCGTTGCGAAAAATCGCGCCGTCCTGCTCGACGCCTGCGAGGGCCTGGAGCATATTCAATGGCTGAACCAGATCCACAGCCCTGACTGCGTCAAGGCAGACGGCCGATCCCTCCCCGATGCCGATGCGTCTATCACCAATCGCACAGCGTTGGCCTGCGCCGTGCTAACTGCCGATTGTCTGCCGGTGCTGTTTTGCGATGCGCTCGGTGAGCAGGTAGCCGCCGCCCATGCGGGTTGGCGGGGCTTGCTCGACGGGGTGTTGGTTAACACCGTAAAGCGGTTCCATGTCGCGCCCGAAACCCTCCATGCCTGGCTCGGCCCATGTATTCGCCAGCCTCGCTTTGAGGTTGGAGAAGAAGTTCGCGAGGCCTTCATTGAGCGTTTTGTCGGTCCTGCACAATCGGCGATTGAAGGCTGCTTTATTGCGTCGGGCGAATCCGGAAAATTTCTGTGTGACCTCGCTGGTCTGGCGGCGTTACAGCTTGGCGCACTGGGGGTTTCGCGGGTGTCAGATTCAGGTTTGTGCACCGTCGACGACCCTCGCTTTTACTCCTATCGTCAGCAAAATCCCTGTGGCCGTTTTGCCAGCCTGATCTACCGCCTGCCTTGAATTTCGCGGGTTTACCCTCATTTAATGATTGTGTGAGAGAGTACCCTCACCCCGGCCCTCTCCCCTTGGTAGAGGGCTAGGGTGAGGGCGGAACGAGGGTATTTCCATGCGAATCGACCGCTTTACCAGTGCCCTGCAGTCTGCCGTTGCCGAGGCCCAGTCTCTGGCGGTTGGCCAGGACCATCAATTTATTGAGCCCGTACATTTACTGTTGGCTCTACTGCGCCAGCAGAACGGTTCAGTCAAACCTCTGCTGCAACAGGCGGGTGTCAATCTTCCCGCTCTTGAGCAGCGTCTCGGCGAACAGCTAAAAGCCCTGCCACAGGTGCAGGGCACACCGGGTGAGGTCCACCTCTCCAATGAGCTGGGTCGAATTTTCAATGTGACCGACAAGCTCGCGCAGAAGCGCGGTGACAGCTATATCTCCAGTGAACTGTTTGTGCTGGCCGTGCTGGAAGCGGGTGGCAAGGTGGCCGATGCGTTAAAGGCTGCAGGCCTCACTAAAGATAAACTCGAAAGCGCGATCCAGACGGTGCGCGCAGGAGCCAATGTGAACGATCCCGAAGCCGAAGGTGCCCGTCAGGCCCTGGAAAAATACACCATTGATCTGACTGAGCGCGCCCGCGAAGGCAAGCTCGACCCGGTGATTGGTCGCGATGAGGAAATTCGTCGCGCGGTGCAGGTGTTGCAGCGTCGTACCAAAAATAACCCGGTGCTGATCGGTGAGCCCGGCGTGGGTAAAACCGCCATTGTGGAGGGTTTGGCCCAGCGTATTGTAAACGGCGAAGTGCCGGAAGGTTTGAAGGACAAGCGCCTGCTGTCGCTCGATCTCGGCTCGCTGTTGGCGGGCGCGAAATATCGCGGTGAATTTGAAGAGCGTCTGAAAGCGGTGTTGAATGAGCTGGCCAAGGAAGAGGGCCGGGTGATTCTGTTTATCGACGAACTGCACACTATGGTCGGCGCCGGTAAGGCCGAGGGTGCGATGGATGCAGGCAATATGCTCAAGCCAGCGTTGGCTCGCGGTGAGTTGCACTGCGTGGGCGCGACCTCTTTGGATGAGTATCGTCAGTACATCGAAAAAGATGCGGCGCTGGAGCGTCGCTTCCAGAAAGTGCTGGTGGGTGAGCCCAGCGAAGAGGACGCCATTGCCATTCTGCGCGGTTTGAAAGAGCGCTATGAAGTGCACCACGGTGTCGATATCACCGACTCGGCCATTATTGCCGCAACGCGATTGTCTCAGCGCTATATCACAGATCGGCAGTTACCGGACAAGGCCATCGACCTGATCGATGAGTCCGCCAGTCGTATCCGTATGGAAATTGACTCCAAGCCTGAAGAAATGGATCGGCTGGAGCGGCGGCTGATTCAGCTGAAGATTCAGCGCGAGGCGGTAAAAAAAGATGAGGATGAATCGGCCCGCAAGCAGCTCGAAAAACTTAACGCGGATATCGACAAGGTTGAGAAGGAGTACGCCGATCTTGAAGAAATCTGGCTGGCGGAAAAGTCCTCCTTGCAGGGCGCCAATCAGATCAAGAGCGAGATGGAAAAGGCCAAGCTGGAACTGGAGTCTGCCCGTCGCGCCAGTGATCTGACTCGCATGTCAGAGCTTCAGTACGGGGTCATTCCGGATCTGGAAAAACGTTTGGCCAGTGCCGGCAGCGCCGACAATGAAGAGCGTAAACTGCTGCGCAACAAGGTTACCGACGAAGAGGTGGCGGAAGTCGTCTCGCGCTGGACCGGTATTCCGGTTAGCAAAATGCTCGAGGGCGAGCGCGACAAACTACTGCGCATGGAAGACGAGCTGCATCGCCGGGTGGTGGGACAGGATGAAGCTATTGTGGCCGTGTCCCATGCGGTGCGTCGTTCGCGCGCCGGGCTGAGTGACCCCAACCGCCCCAACGGCTCCTTCCTGTTTATGGGGCCGACCGGTGTCGGTAAAACCGAACTGTGCAAGGCGCTGGCCACATTCCTATACGATAGTGAAGAGGCCATGGTGCGCATTGATATGTCCGAGTTTATGGAGAAGCATTCCGTGGCTCGGTTGATCGGTGCCCCGCCCGGCTATGTGGGATACGAAGAGGGTGGCTATTTGACGGAAGCGGTGCGCCGTCGGCCCTATTCCCTGTTGCTGCTGGATGAGGTGGAAAAGGCCCATCCGGACGTGTTCAACATTCTGCTGCAGGTGTTGGACGATGGTCGTTTGACCGATGGCCAGGGTCGCACGGTGGATTTTCGCAACACCGTGATTGTAATGACGTCGAATCTCGGCTCGGATCGGATTCAGGATCTGGCACGCGCCGAGAGCGGTTACGAAGCCATCAAGGATGCAGTGATGGAGGTGGTGTCCAATCATTTCCGCCCGGAATTTATCAACCGTCTCGACGAGATGGTGGTGTTCCGGCCGCTGGA
>JBFKXO010000013.1:0-19092 GCA_041638115.1 Litorivivens sp.
CCCGTCATTGCGAGGAGTGAAACGACGAAGCAATCTTTTGCTACGGTGTGCCACACATCGGGAGATTGCTTCGCTATGCTCGCAATGACAGCAGTAAATTACTGACTCTTGCCTCGTACCTGATATTGCGTCAGAAACTGTTCATCGCGCGCCTTCTTGGCCCGCTCAAAGGTGGCCAGAATAGCGCCGCTGTCGTCAGATTCAATAGCCTTGCGCAGTTCCGCCAGATGCTCGGTAAAGGAATCCATGGATTCCAGCACCGCATTTCGGTTGGCGCGGACTATGTCATGCCACATGACCGGGTCGCTAGACGCGATGCGAGTAAAGTCGCGAAAGCCACCCGCCGCAAAGCGGAATATCGCCTGAGCCGAACCACTTTGAGCCAGCGCATCAACCAACCCGTAGGCCAGCACATGGGGCAAATGACTGGTTGCCGCCAGCACCACATCGTGCTCCGCCACATCCATATCCACCACTTCGGCACCGGTGGCTTCCCACATGGCGCGCACTTTTTTGTGGGCCTGGGTATCGGTATTCGGCAACGGGGTGAGGATCACCCGGTGATCCACATACAAATCGTCTTTTGCCGCCTCTACCCCACTCTGCTCAGAACCGGCGATCGGATGCCCCGGCACAAACTGGGGCGGCACCTCACCGAAAATGTGCTCAGCGGCAGCAACCAGACTGCCTTTGACACTGGCGACGTCAGTCACAATCAGATCGGGTCGCATATAAGGCTTGAGGGATTCGAGGACTTTTTCAGCCGCCAAGGTCGGGGCGGCAATCACCACCATATCGGCGTCTTTGACCGCTTCGCCCAGATCCAGCGTCCAGCGATCAATCACCCCCAGTTCCTGACCACGAATTAGGGAAGCCTCACGGCGCCCGGTACCGACCACTTCACCGACCACACCCTGCTTTTTCAGGGCCCGCGCCAGCGAGCCACCAATCAAACCAAGGCCGACAATAACCAGACGATCAATCACGACGCTTCCAGAACTTGCGGGAGGACTTCCAGAAAACGGGCGTTTTCTGATTCGAGCCCCACGGATACCCGCAGGAAGTTAGGCATGTCATAAACACCCACCGGGCGCACGATCACACCCTTGTGCAGCAGGCCCTGATAGACCTTGCCCGCATCGACTGGCTCGCCGTTTTTACTGGTGCGGAAAGAAATAAAATTGCCGACCGAAGGAATCCACTCAATACCGAGCTGATCAAAGCCCTCACCCAATTGCTTGAGCCCGGCGGTATTCACTTCGCGGCTTTTTTGCAGGTAATCCGCATCATCCAACACAGCCACCGCCGCTGCCAGTGCTTGCGTGCTCACATTAAAGGGCGCGCGCACCCGATTTAGCAGATCACAAATTTCCGGTGAAGAAATTGCATAGCCAACGCGCAAGCCCGCCAAACCATAGGCTTTGGAAAAGGTGCGGGTCACAATCACATTCGGGTAACCGGCTAGATAGTCGAGGCCGTTCGGGTATTCGGGTTCGTCGACGTACTCAACGTAGGCCTCATCCAATACCACCACCACGCCCTCAGGCACTTTGGCGAGAAAGGCTTCCAACTCGGCCTTTTTAATCCAGGTGCCGGTGGGGTTATTGGGGTTGGCGATAAACACCACGCGGGTATCGTCTTCGATGCTTGCGGCCATCACATCCAGATCATGGCCCCAGTCTTTTGCCGGGGTGACAATGGCGCGTGCACCACAGGCTTGAACCGCAATCGGGTAAACCACAAAGGCGTGCTGGGAAAAGACGGCACTTTTACCTGGCTGGAGAAAAACTCTGGCAATCAGATCAAGCACATCGTTGGAGCCATTACCCAAAGTAATCTGCTTGGGAGATACCTTAAGGCGATCAGACAGCTTGTTTTTCAACTCAAAACCGCTGCTGTCCGGATACAGATACATGCCCTCGGCAGCCTTGCGACAGGCCTCGACGGCCATTTCACTGGCGCCCAGCGGATTTTCGTTACTGGCGAGTTTGACCACATTTTTCAGGCCCAGCTCGCGCTCCAGCTCTTCAATCGGCTGGCCGGGCTCGTAGGGCGGCAGCGCTTGAACGCCAGCGTTATCCAGCGCAATAAAATCACACGACATCGTTCAACTACCCATTACAGTGCCGCGCGCGGATAGGAGCCCAGCACTTTCAACAAAATGGAATGTTCTTCAATTTCTTTGAGAATGGTGCTGACCACCGCATCGTCTGCGTGGCCTTCAAATTCGATAAAGAAAACGTAAGCCCAGGTTTCAGTGCGCGACGGCCGGGTATCAATGCGGGTCAGCATCACGCCGTTGCGATGGAAGGGCTCTAACAGGCCGAATAGCGCACCGGGCTTGTTGCGGGTGGACACCACAATCGAGGTTTTGTCATTGCCGCTGGCAGGCACACTTTCGCGACCGATAATCAGAAAACGCGTGGTGTTGTCCGCGCGATCTTCAATATTGGAGGCCAGTTTGGACAGGGAATACTGCTGCGCTGCCATATCACCGGCTACCGCCACAATACCCGGCTCGGCCGCGGCCATCCGCGCCGCTTCGGCGTTGCTGCTGACTGCGATGCGCTCAACTTTCGGGAAGTTCTGATCCAACCAATTGCGACTCTGGGCCAGGGCCTGTTGGTGAGCACAAATGCTTTTGATGTTATCGCTGGAGGTACCCTCGCCTACCAGCAGGTGCAGGCGAATGCGAAGCTCCACTTCACCACAGATTTTCAGCGGTGAATTGATAAAATTATCCAGTGTGTGAGCGACCATGCCTTCGGTGGAGTTCTCCACCGGCACCACCCCATAGTTGCACTGTTCGGACTCCACTGCCGAGAACACCGCCTCGATGGTGGGCTGGGAAACACCGATAACCGCATGGCCAAAATGCTTCAGTGCTGCAGCCTGGGTAAAGGTACCCTCCGGGCCGAGGTAAGCCACCTCCATCGGCTTTTCCAGCGCCAGACAGGCCGACATGATTTCGCGGAAAATATAAGCCACCGCATCGTCGGCCAGTGGGCCTTTGTTGGCTTCGCGAATACGCGCCAAAACCTGCGCTTCACGCTCCGGACGATAGAACAACAGCTGCTGGGTGCTGCTTTTATCCGCATCCGATTCAAACTGCTGCGCCTGCTCGAAAGCCTGGGTTTTCACACGCGCCACTTCCTGAGCACAGCCGGCACGCTTATTCAGCAGCTCATGAATCTGTGAATCAATGCTGTCGATCTGCTGGCGCAGCTTGTTCAGTTCGGACTGCTCATCCATAAACCGTTACCCGTTTTTCTCGGCAAAGGCTTTCATGTAGGCAATCAGCTCATCGACGGCTTCTTCTGGCACCGCGTTATAAATGCTGGCGCGCATACCGCCGACACTGCGGTGACCTTTCAGGTTCAGCAGTCCCGCCTCTTCGGCGCCAGCCAAAAACGCCTTGTCGAGACTGTCATCTTTCAGAGTAAACGGAACGTTCATCAAACTGCGGCTGGCCACTTCAACCGGGTTGGCGTAAAAGCCACTGCCGTCGATGTAGCTGTAGAGTTTTTCAGCCTTGCGACGGTTGATAACTTCCATCGCTTCCAGACCGCCCAGTTTTTTCAGCCATTTAAAGACCAGACCAGCCAGATAAATCGCCATGGTCGGGGGCGTGTTGTACATGGACTCGTTTTCGGCCGCTACCTGATAATCCATACCAACCGGGCACAGCGGGTGAGCCTTACCCAGCAGATCCTTACGTACAATCACGATGGTGAGACCCGCCGGTCCGATATTTTTCTGAGCACCGGCATAGATCAGTCCAAACTTGCTCACATCAATCGGGCGCGACAGGATGGTCGAGGACATATCCGCCACCAGCGGTACATTCACCTCCGGCTCCCAGAAAAACTCCACACCGCCGATGGTTTCGTTCGGGGTGTAGTGCAGGTAGGCTGCATCCTTGTTCAGCTTCCAGGTGTCGAAGGCCGGAATGCTGGCGAAGTTGTCGTCTTCCGAAGAGGCAACCACATTCACCTCGCCGTAACGCTTGGCTTCCTTTATAGCCTTTTTCGACCACTGCCCGGTGTTGACGTAATCCGCCGTTTTGTTGTCACCCAGCAGATTCAGCGGGATAGCCGAGAACTGACCGGTCGCCCCGCCCTGAACAAACAGCACGGCGTAGTCATCGGAAATCCCCATCAGCTCGCGCAGGTCTTTTTCCGCCTCATTAGCGATACCCACGATCTCTGACGAGCGGTGACTCATTTCCATCACCGACAGGCCACTGCCCTGCCAGTTCACCAGATCGCGCTGGGCTTCTTCCAATACTTCCAGCGGAAGCGCCGCCGGGCCTGCACAGAAATTGTATTTACGGGTCATTTTGCTCTCTAAGTTAAACGACTTTGAACATGCTTGATTTGATTGCCCCTCACCCTAACCCTCGCGAGTCGTCGCACCGCCCAGAGGGAGAGGGAATCACCTGCCATTAGCGAGTTCAGGCGCCCCCTCTCCAACTCGGGGTGAGGGTGTTTTTTAGGCTTCAGGCTCGGCGATCACTTCGCCCTCAACCTCTTCATCACTTTCTTCAATCCGCTCAACACCCACCAGATGCTCACCGGACTTAAGACGAATCAGACGCACACCCTGGGTATTACGGCTCAATACCGACACTTCGTCGGTGCGGGTGCGCACCAGTGTGCCCTGATCGGAGATCAGCATCAGCTCGTCGCCTTCGAATACCTGCACGGCGCCGACTAGCGGACCGTTGCGCTCACTGGCCGCCATGGCAATAACACCCTGGGTGCCACGACCTTTGGTCGGGAACTCATCCAGCTCAGTACGCTTGCCGTAGCCAT
Organism: Litorivivens sp.; assembly: GCA_041638115.1. Classification (GTDB taxonomy): domain Bacteria; phylum Pseudomonadota; class Gammaproteobacteria; order Pseudomonadales; family Spongiibacteraceae; genus Litorivivens. The sequence continues at coordinate 4,815 of JBFKXO010000013.1, forward strand.
TTTCGGAAACTGTCAGCACGCGACCGCCCTCTTTCGGGATGATCAATGAAATCATGCTGTGACCTTCCGCCATGCGGATACCGCGAACACCTTTTGCGGTACGCCCCATAGAGCGAACATCTTCACCTTTAAAGCGAACGGCTTTACCGGAGCTGCTGAACAGCATCACGTCACTGTCGGCGCCGGTTACCGCAGTTCCTACCAGACGATCGCCCTCTTCCAGCTCAATGGCGCGCAGACCCACGCTGCGCTGACGGGAGAAATCCACCAGCGGGGTTTTCTTCACTGTGCCATTGGCGGTGGCAAAGAACAGGTAGTGATCTTCGAGGTATTCATCGATTTTAAGAATCGAGGTAATCTTTTCGCTTTCATCCAACGGCAGCAAATTGACGATGGGGCGACCTCGAGAATTACGCCCCGCCACCGGAATCTGGTAAACCTTGATCCAGTACACCTTGCCCAGGTTGGAGAAACACATCAGCGTGTCGTGGGTATTGGCAATCATCAGGTGTTCGATGAAGTCTTCATCTTTTACCTGCGTCGCGCTCTTGCCCATACCGCCACGCTTCTGCGCCTGATAGTCGTCCAGCGGCTGAGTTTTGGCGTAACCGGAGTGAGAGATGGTCACCACCCGGTCTTCTTCATTAATCAGGTCTTCAACCGTCAGATCCATCATCGATTCGATGATTTCCGTGCGACGCGCATCGCCGTATTCCGCTTTCACGGCTTCCAGCTCTTCGCGAATCACGGTTTTCAGTTTCTCCGGATCACCCAGAATGGTCAGGTATTCAGCGATTTCGGCCAGCTTTTCCTGATATTCGCCGAGCAGCTTTTCGTGTTCCAGACCGGTCAGCTTTTGCAGACGCAGTTCCAGAATGGCTTGAACCTGAGCCGGCGACAGATGGTAGTTACCGTCGTGCATACCATACTGGGCTTCCAGCTCATCCGGACGGCAGGCTTCTTCACCGGCGCGTTCCAACATGGCCATTACCGAGCCCGGCTCCCAGCCTTTCGCCAGCAGCGCATCCTTTGCGTCCTGAGCCGTGGCCGAGGCTTTGATCAGGGCGATGACCTCGTCGATATTGGCAATGGCAACCGCCAGACCTTCGAGGATATGACCGCGCTCGCGGGCCTTGCGCAGCAGATAAATGGTGCGACGGGTAACGACTTCACGACGGTGGCGCAGGAAGTATTCCAGCAGACCTTTGAGATTGATTTGCTTGGGCTGTTCATCCACCAGCGCGACAATATTGATACCGAAAACCGTCTGCAGCTGGGTTTGGGTATACAGATTATTGAGAATGACCTCGCCGCTCTCGCCGCGTTTCATCTCGATTACCACGCGCAAGCCGTCCTTGTCAGACTCGTCGCGCAGCTCGGAAATCCCTTCAATTTTCTTTTCTTTCACCAGCTCGGCGATTTTTTCAATCAGCCGCGCCTTGTTCACCATGTACGGCAGCTCCGTAATGATGATGGTGTCTTTGTTGGTTTTCTCGTTGGTGATCACTTCCGCGCGGGCACGCACATAGATTCGCCCGCGACCGGTGCGGTAGGCCTGCAGAATACCCGCACGGCCGTTGATAATCGCCGCCGTTGGGAAATCCGGGCCGGGAATGAACTCCATCAGCTCATCCACGGTAATCTCTTCATTGTCCAGCAGAGCCAGACAACCACCCACCACCTCAGACAGGTTGTGCGGGGGGATATTGGTGGCCATGCCCACGGCGATACCGGAGGAGCCGTTCACCAGCAGGTTGGGGATTTTGGTCGGCATCACCGCCGGAATCTGCTCGGTGCCATCGTAGTTGGGCACCCAGTCCACGGTTTCCTTGTCGAGATCGGCAAGGATTTCGTGGGAGATTTTCTGCATGCGGATTTCGGTGTAACGCATCGCCGCCGCAGAGTCGCCGTCGATAGAACCAAAGTTCCCCTGACCATCCACCAGCATGTAGCGCAGCGAGAAGGGCTGGGCCATACGAACAATGGTGTCGTAGACGGCGGAATCGCCGTGGGGGTGGTATTTACCGATGACGTCACCGACCACACGGGCCGACTTCTTGTAGGGTTTGTTCCAGTCGTTGCTCAGTTCGCTCATTGCGAACAGCACGCGGCGGTGCACTGGCTTCAGGCCGTCGCGCACGTCTGGCAGGGCGCGCCCGACAATAACGCTCATGGCGTAATCGAGGTAGGACTTTTTCAGTTCGTCCTCGATATTAACCGGCAATATTTCCTTCGCTAACTCACCCATCTACAACGGTGTCCTCAGTCTATCGAATTGTTATAGCTATCGTTCGCGCGCCAGGTTTGCATAAAACAACCCTCCCGACAGAGGCTGCAACAGACTCTGCTCACACGCAGGGAAACAACAGGGAAAACTCCCACGGGAACTGACCACCAGCAGAGCAGCCAGGCACCGGAATCAAGTCCGCTAGGGTAGCACAATTCGCCCCATTTCTCCCAGCAAATTGCGGTGATATACAAGCCGTTAGCTCAGATTTGGCAGCACTTTCAACGGTATTGCGGTTATACTCAGCGCCATCGCCAGCAAGGAATACTTTCACACCATGTCGACCCGCTCTTCGACACCTGCAGATTGCCTAATTTTTGCACGATGGATCATCACCCAGGACACTGACCAGTCGGTGCTTGAGAATCATGCACTGGCCATTACCGGCAACAAAATCAGCGCCCTGCTGCCATCGGATCAGGCCCGCGAGCTCGACGCTGGCAAGATCATTGAGTTGCCCGATCACGCCCTGCTTCCCGGTTTGATCAATACCCACGGCCACGCGGCCATGAGCCTGTTCCGCGGCATGGCCGACGACCTGCCACTGGATCGCTGGCTCAATGACCATATCTGGCCTGCCGAAGGGGCCTGGGTCAGCGAAGAATTTGTGCGGGATGGCGTTGAGCTGGCCATGGCGGAAATGATTCGCAGCGGCACCACTACCTTTTCCGACATGTACTTCTTCCCCAATATCGCGGCGAAAACCATCTCCCGCGCCGGCATGCGCGCCCAGCTCGCCTTTCCGGTATTCGAGTTTCCAAGCAATTGGGGACAGAACCCCGAAGAATACATCCATAAAGGGCTGCAGGTTCACGACGACAACAAACACAATCCGTTAATCACCGTCGCCTTTGGTCCGCATGCACCCTACACCGTCGCAGACGCGAGCATGGATAAAATCGCGACCCTGGCCGCCGAGCTGCACGACGGCGAGTTCAATATTCAGATCCACCTGCACGAAACGGAATTTGAGGTGGCGCAATCGATCAAAGAGCACGGTTTGCGGCCCATTGAGCGACTGGCGCAACGCGGCTTGCTGGGTCCGCGAACCCAGTGTGTTCACCTGGCGAGCATGAACGATGATGATATCGCCACGCTGGCCCGCCATAACAGCCATGCGGTGCATTGCCCGGAATCCAATCTCAAGCTGGCCAGCGGCATTTCTCCGGTACAAAAAATGCTGGACGCCGGCATCAATGTCGCTCTGGGCACCGACGGCGCCGCCAGCAACAACACGCTGAACCTGTTCAATGAAATGCGCACCGCCGCCCTGCTGGCGAAAGGCGCTACCGGCAACGCCACCGCACTGCCCGATACCCAGGCTCTGCAGATGGCAACGCTGAACGGAGCCAAAGCGATGGGCCTGGATGATCAACTGGGCTCTCTGACCATCGGTAAACTGGCCGATGTCATTGCCGTGGATTTATCCAACATAGAACAACAACCCGTATATAACCCGATATCGCAACTCGTATACACCCAGGTCGGCCAGGCGGTCAGCCACAGCTGGATTAACGGCAAACTGGTGATGGACAATCGCCGACTGACCACCCTGAACATCGACGATATACGTGAGCGCGCCTGCCGCTGGCGCGAGCAGATAGCCGCCAGCACCTGAGCCTGAACCCGAGAGGATGACAGACGTGTCGAAACCGAATGTAGACCCCGCAGAAATAGCCAAATTTGAAGAACTGGCCCATCGCTGGTGGGACCGGGAGAGCGAGTTCAAACCGCTGCACGATATCAATCCACTGCGCGTGAACTACATTGATGAACGCGCGCCTCTCGCCGGTCATTCTGTGATCGATGTTGGCTGCGGTGGCGGCATTCTCGCCGAAGCCATGGCCCAGCGCGGCGCCAGCGTAACCGGCATCGATATGGGAGAAGCGCCACTCAGTGTGGCCCGGCTGCACCAGCTCGAATCTGGCGTCGAGGTCGACTATCAGCAGAGCACCGCCGAGGACATGGCGAAGCAACATCCGGAAGCTTTTGACCGAGTCACCTGCCTGGAAATGCTGGAACACGTGCCGGAACCCGGCTCGGTGATCAAGGCCTGCGCCGCCATGTGCAAACCAGGCGGTGAACTATTCTTCTCCACCATCAACCGCAACCCCAAGTCGTTTGCATTTGCGGTGGTTGGCGCCGAATACGTCCTGCGCTTGTTGCCCAAAGGCACCCACGAATACGCCAAATTCATCCGCCCATCAGAACTCGCCGCCTATATCCGCGAAGCTGGCCTGGTGCTCAATGACGTGACCGGCATGACCTACAACCCGTTTACCAAACGCTACAAGCTGGGCGGCGATACCGACGTTAACTACATCGTTCACGCCAGCAAACCCGCATGATTTCAGCGCTATTGTTCGATCTCGACGGTACCCTGATCGACACCGCACCGGATTTTGCTGCCGTACTCAATGCCATGCGCCGGCGGCGCGACCTTGAGGACATTGCTTACGAGCACATTCACCAGACTGTCTCTGACGGCGCTCGGGCGCTGGTCGAGCTGGGATTTAACCTGCGTGAAGGTGACGAAGGTTTTGAAGCACTGCGTCAGGAATTACTGGACCACTATTTCCAGCACTTGAGTGTCCACTCCCGCCTCTACCCCGGAATGGACGCTGTCCTGCAATGGGCGGAACAACAGGATGTTCCCTGGGGTATCGTGACCAATAAACCCGCCCGATACGCTGAACCGCTACTTCGTGATCTGGGCTTGGGCAAGCGCTGCGGCGCGCTGATCTGTCCTGATCACGTCAAGCAGCGCAAGCCTCATGCTGAACCGATTTTGCTGGCCTGCTCGCAACTGGATGCAGACCCGGCCCACAGCGTATACGTAGGCGATCATCGCCGCGATATCGAAGCGGGTAAAAACGCTGGCAGCATCACGATTGCCTGCAACTACGGCTACATACACGCCACCGACCCGGCAGCCGCCTGGGGCGCCGACTATACTGTAGAGAAGGCCGGTGAGCTGATTCAGATACTGGAGAGCTTGTGATTCATACCCTACCCGAAGACTTTCGCCCTGCTGCCGATTGCCTGCAGGGTAAAAACATCCTGATAACGGGCGCTGGAGACGGCATCGGTCGCGCCGCCGCTCTGGCCTTTGCCCGCCACGGTGCCACCATCGTTTTGCTGGGAAAAACCGTGGAAAAGCTCGAAGCGGTTTACGATGAGATCGAAGCAGCCGGCGGAGCACAACCCGCAATTTATCCCATGCACCTCAATGGTGCCGTTATGAAAGACTACGAGGATCTGCGCAATACCCTGGAAAAGGAATTCGGCGCCCTGCACGGCCTGCTCCACAATGCCAGCATCTTGGGTGAACGGAAAAGTATTGCGCAAACCAGCATCGACAGCTGGAGCGAAGTGATGCAGGTGAACGTGAACGCCGGCTTTATGTTGACCAAAGCCCTTCTCCCGATACTCGACATCCCTGACACCGCGTCAATCGTCTTCACCTCGTCGAGCGTCGGCCGCAAAGGGCGCGCATTCTGGGGCGCCTACGCCGTTTCCAAATTTGCCACCGAAGGTCTGGTGCAGGTGTTGGCCGATGAACTGGAAAACACGTCGAATATCAGAGTGAACAGTCTCAATCCGGGCGCCACCAACACCGCGATGCGGCGCAGCGCCTACCCCGGCGAAGATCCACAGAGCAATCCCGTCCCCGAACAGCTGATGCCGCTATATCTTTACTTGATGAGCGATGTCAGCCGCGATAAAAGCGGCTTGCAGTGGAACGCCCAATCCTGAGAAACAACGCGATGCGACGGTCAGCTTCTCAAGCGAACGTATAAATGTTCGTCATGGAACTGGCCATCGCGAAACACCGCCTGGCACTGTACGCCCTCGCAGCGATAGCCACACTTTTCAAGAACGCGCATCGAGGCAATATTCTGTTCCACGACCAGTGCATAAAACCGCTGCAATTCCGTTTCGTCCAATAGCCAATCAGTAAGTTCTAGCACAGCTGCACTGGCATAGCCTTTACCCCAAAAAGGTTCGCCCAGCCAATAGCCTATTTCACCACTGTAGCGATATTCACGCTTGCCCCAGAACACCCCGACACTGCCAATACACTCGCCCGCAAGGGAAATGGCAAAGTGCTGACCGTCGGGGCCAAGAGAACCTTCTTCTATCCAATAGCGCGCGTCAAACTTGCTGTATGGGCGGGGAAACTGATCACGAAGATAGCGCGTGACACGCTCGTTGTTAGCCAGGGCCACCAGATTGGCTTCGTCGTCCCGATGAAACGCGCGCAGGCTGATCATGATTACGTGGGTTACAAGCCCTTGATGGCATTTACAGAATCGGCAATGAGCCGGGGGCCGGCATAGATAAATCCGCTGTATATCTGCACCAGCGAAGCACCGGCCCGGATTTTTTCGGCAGCGTCCGCCCCGGACATGATTCCACCCACACCGATAATCGGTATTTCACCTTTCAGCTGGATGGCGAGTTCACGTATGACCGCTGTCGATTTATCGCGCACCGGTGCCCCAGAGAGGCCGCCGGCTTCCGAGCCGTGCTTCAGATGCTGTACTGCTTCACGCTCAATGGTCGTATTTGTGGCGATCACAGCGTCTATCCGATGCTCACGAAAGGCTTCGGCCACATCCGCAATATCACTGTTTGCCATATCAGGGGCAATCTTAACGGCCAGCGGCACGTAACGGCCGTGCTGCTCGGCCAGTTCGGTCTGCGCCCGTTTCAACTGGGCGAGAAGCTGCTTCAGCGGCTCACCAAATTGCAGATCGCGCAAGCCGGGCGTATTGGGCGACGACAGATTAACCGTAATATACGACGCATATTCGTAGGTTTTACGCATGCAGATCAGGTAGTCATCGACCGCCTGCTCCGCCGGAGTATCTTTGTTCTTGCCAATATTGATACCCAATACCCCGGAGAATTTCGACGCTTTTACCTGTTCTACCAGATGATCCACTCCCAGATTATTAAACCCCATCCGGTTGATAATGGCGCGCGCTTCGGGCAAGCGAAACAAGCGCGGCTGAGGGTTACCCGGCTGCGCTCGCGGTGTCACGGTGCCTACTTCGACAAATCCAAAACCCAGGGCTGCAAGCCCGTCAATATGCTTTGCATCCTTGTCCAGACCCGCAGCTAAACCCACCGGATTTGGAAAGGTAATCCCCATCACCTCCACAGGATGACTGACGGGGGCTGGCGCGACGGCGCGAGTAAGACAGAGCTTGTCAGCCAGAGAAATGCCAGCCATGCCCAGGTTGTGGGAGGTTTCGGTAGGGAGTTGAAACAATACTTTCTGCAGCAGGGAATACATGAACGAAATGGTCCGGAGCGTGGGTAAACGAAAACACAGTGCCCGAGGCCGAATGCGCTTACCGGCGGCAAAGCCGGGAGACACATATTGAAATCAGCCGGACACTGCTCAGCGCCGCGCAAAAAGGCGACGTATATCCTGCTCCAGGGCGTACAGGCTGGGCAGGTAGAACAGGGTAATTATACTACCGAATACCACTCCCCACAGCATCACCATCGCTAGCGGCGCAACCACGATGTTTAACCCGAACAGACCATAGGCGACCGGGTAGAGCCCGGCGACGGTGGTTAAGGTGGTGATGAAAATCGGGCGCAGCCGGGTGCTGGCGGTTTTCACCAGCACCTCACTGCTGATCGATCCGTCGCTATCGCGCACCCGATTCAACTGATCAATCATAATCAGCGAATCATTGACCAAAATCCCTGCCAGCCCCGTCACGCCCGCCAAAGCAGACATACTGAGCACCATACCCTGCAACGCAAACGCAATCATGACGCCCAGAATCCCCAGCGGAATCACCAGCAAGACCAGCAGCGGTTGCGACACCGAATTAAACAGCAATACCAGCAGCACGAGAATGGCCGCCAGACTCAGCAGCGCCGCACTGGCGATATTGCCCAGCGCATCCTGTTGCCGGTCGGCCTCGCCACCTTGCACAAAATTGAGGTGGGTATACCGCGTCCGCAGCCCCTCGCTGTCGAGGTAGTTCGCGAGTTTGCGATTAACGTCCGCTACTGAGATAACTGCCTTGTCGATATCGGCATACACGGTCATCGTGCGCTCACCGAAATAATGAAACACGGTCGCCTGGGCCGGCTTGGTTTCAAAATCGGCGACGGAACGTAACAGCACCGGCTCGCCGCGGCTATTGATCAGTGTCAGGCCGTACAGCGTTTCAAGTTGACCTTGCTCCGGCTGGCGATACTGCAAGCGAAACCGAATACGCTCATCGACCGTTTGCATTTCCTCCACTAGCAGGCCGTCGAAGGCAATTCGCACCGCGCGAGTAACGTCCTGCACCGTGAGACCATAATTGGCAAGTAATTCATGCTTGAGTTGCAGGTCGATAATGTCCTTGCCGCGCTTGTACGAAGTCCAGACCCGGGTCACGCCCGGCGTTTCGCGCAGGAAGCGGGCGACCTGATCGGCGGCCAGATAGCGATCATCCGAATTGCCCACTATATCCAGCTCAACGGCTTCGCCGGTAGGCGGCGAATTTTCCTGCGGCACCACCCGCGCCATGATCAGGTCGCGCTGCGGGATCAAATAGTCACGCATGCTTTGCGCAATCTCGGTGGAGGTGTGGTTCCGGTCAGAGGGTCGCACCAGATAAATGTCGATCAAGCCCCAGGAGTTCTGTCGCCCCTCCGTAACACCGCCCGAGCCGGGCAGGTCGTGATGACCAATGGTCACTTTACTCGCCAACACATCCTCGGCAGGCAAATGGGCCAGCAGGCCGCGCTCCAATTCGCGCAGGCGCGCTCGCGTACTCGCAAACGAGGTCCCCAGAGGCAACTCAAGCTGCACCGTCACCACGTCGGTATCGCCTTCCGGATACAGCTCAAGGCTCAGCTTGTGATAGCTAAACAGGCCCGCCGCCCCAGCCAGCCCCAGAATCCCCAGAAAGCTGATCACCCGGTGGCGGAACATGTGCCCCATAACCCAGATATAACCGCGCTCCACCGGCTCGAACCACTGCCGCGACAGACTCTTGTTACCGTCGCGTTGCCGACCATGCAGGGCATGGGCGATATGGGCAGGCAACATCAACTTGCATTCGATCAATGACGCGATCAGAACCATCACCACCACAGCAGGCAGCATCCACAAATATTTGCCTTCAATACCCGATAAAAACACCAACGGCATAAACGCCAGCACCGTCGTGGCGGAACTGGTGAGCACGGGTGCTGCCATCACCGCCGTACCATCAATGGCAGCCTGCAGAGGAGACTTGCCGCGTTCGGCCTCACGGAAAATGCTTTCGGCAATCACGATGGCGTCATCCACCAGGACCCCGAGCATCAAGATAATCCCAGAGATACTCAACTGATTGACCGTAATATTGAACGACGGCATAAACATGAAGGTCAGCATCATGGCGGTGGGTATGCCCACCACCACCCAGACCGTAAAGCGAAAAGGGAAAAAGGCCAGCAGCGTCACAAACACCAGCACCATCCCCAGCAGCGCATTGCTCGATAGCATTTCCAGCATATTGCGGGCATAGCGCGTGGTGTCGTTAAAAACCTCTAGCGTCACTCCCGGTGGCATCAGGGTTTGCTGCTGCGCGAGAAAGCCCCGCAACTCCTCGGCTACCGCCACACCGTTAGCCTGAGCCGTCTTTTTTACCAACAGGCTGATACCCGGCTCGCCGTTAGCTAGTGGCTGGGTCATCCAGTCTTCGTAATCAACTACCACCTGAGCAATGTCGCGCACACGGGTAAAGTTGTCGCGCCCGGCGGCGCGGACAATCACATCTTCCACTTCGCGTGGATTCTGAAACTGGCCGACTGTCACCACATCGCGCTCTGCGGTCGTCGATTCCAGCGCACCACCGGAATCACGCACATTGCGCGCTGCGATAGCCTGAGTGATTTCCGCTGCATCAATACCCAGCTGCTGCAAGCGCTGGGGATTTAGCAGGATACGCATTTCCTTGCGGCGATAGCCCATGCGATCAGTGCCGGCCACGCCGTCTACCTGACGCAACTCCACCCGCAAGCGGCGTGCGGCCCGCCGCAAAACATCTTCGTCTACGTCGCCGCGAATCAGGATTTCCATGATGGGTGTGCGATCCGGATCTTCGGCAACGAGTAGAGGCTTTTCCGGAACGTCATCAGGCATGCGGGGATAGGCCCGATCAATCGCTCGCTGCAGATCATCGCGAAACACCCGGTTTTGCTCGCGGCTGTTGTCGGGGCTGGCCTGTATCAACAGGCTCGACTGTCCCTCCATACTGGCCGAACGCAATTTGTCCAAGCCCTCAATTTCAAGGATTTCTTCTTCCAGAGGAACGGTTACCGACAACTCGACATCTTCTGCCGCCGCGCCAGGCCAGGCGGTGGTCAGATAAAAAATGCCGGTATCCAGTGCGGGATAGCTACTGACCACCTGATTGCGCGTCACCACCAGACCGCTGAGAAAAATCATGACCAGAATCAGGTTCACCAGCAGCGGTCGTCTGGCGAAGAAAGCAATCAGCGCAGTCATGGTTGTTTGTCCGCCACAACCACCGCTTTGCCGTCGGATAACAGCTCCAGATGACTGGTGATCAATTCATCACCGGGGTTCAAGCCAGCCAGCACCGGCAATTCATCGCCCGCGCTGGCCGCAAAACTCGGCTCTACTTCGCGAGCGACCCCCTTCTCCAGAATAAACGCGACACGCCGGCGGTTACGGTCTACCAGATGATTTTTATCGACGACCAGTGTGTTGCTGCGCACAATGCCCTGCATGCTGATTTGCGCCGACATCCCGGGCCGCAGAGCGCGATCAGAATTGTGAACCGTTAATTTCACCGGAAAGTTGCCGGTATTGGGATCGGCGTCGGAACCTACCAGCTCCACCCGCGCTTGAAATTCTCTCCCGGGTAACGCCGGTGTGATAACCGTAGCCTCGTCGCCAAGGCGGAGTTGATTAACCTCTCGCTCACTGACAAAGGTTACTACGCGCAGCGTGTCAGTAACCTGTACGATAGCCAGCGGATCGCCGGGCAATACCGTCTGCCCTGGTTCAACCGTTTTCGACTCAATTACCCCATCCACCGGACTGATAATGCGCGTCTCTCTCAGATCCTGTTGCGCGAGTGCCAGAGCCGCTTCGGCCTCCTCGACACCGGCACGGGAACGCTCGTAGTTAGCCTGACTCTCCTTTAATTGTTCTTTCGATAGCGCACCTTTCGACATGAGGTCGCGGTAGCGAAAGTAGGTTTCGCGTGATTTTTCCAACTCGGCGCGCGCGCTTTCCAGATTGGCACGCGACTGACGCACTCGCAGCTGCTGCTTGTGATCATCGAGTTCGATCAACAAGTCACCCGCCTTAACGTTTTGGCCATCGCGAAAGGAGACGCTTTCGACGGTGCCGGAAAAATCGACGGTAATGACGATTTCTTCGGTAGTCTCAAAATGGCCATAGGCGGTAAACGCCAGTTGCCAATCTTCCGGCTCCAAAATACGAGTGGTGACTGAGAGGGGGGGCGGCGAATCGCTAGCAGGTGCCGGTGGCGCCGGCTGCTCACAGGCACTGACCAGCAGAGCCAATACGAGTGAACAAAAGAGATAATAACGCTGCCTTAGCCTATCCATCTAACGGGTTCCTTCTATCAGGTCCGCTAGTTTACGCGATCAATGGCTACCAGACAGCGGTGATTAACAAGAGTTAACGGCCTGCCTGAAAAACAACCAGCTCAGGCAGCAGTGTGCAAGCCGCACTCCGCGTTTTCCGCCACTTTCGTGGGATCGAAGTAATGCTTGCAGCTCGGCAGGCCATGCTCATCCATGTAGCGCTGAATATCATCGGCAGTCCAATGGAAAATCGGCGCCACCTTGAGCAGACCACGGGCATCCCAGGAGAGAATATCGAGCCCTTTACGAAAATCGGTTTCTTCTTTGCGAATACCGGTAATCCAGATTTTGGGCTTGATGTCGTCGAGCGCGCGACTGAAAGGTTCCAGTTTGACCTGCCGGGTAAATTCCTTGAACAGCTCAGGCGTATCGTCTGGGTGGGGAATGCCCCCCATAATCGCGTTGCGCCGCTCGGCGGTCATTTCCGGCGTATAAATCTTCATGTTGGGCTGCAGGTCTTTCATCAGCCGCTCCGCCACGCGATAGGCATCGGGGACGTTGTAACCGCTGTCGACCCAGACCACGGGTACATTGCGGTCGACCGAGGTAATCAGGTGCAGCATGACGGCGGCATTTTGGGAAAAACTGGTACTGGACATCACCGGCTCACCCAAAGCCAGGGCCCAGCGGATAATATCCTGGGGCGACCGCTCTGCAAGTTCAGCGCTGATTTTGGCGATATCGAGGTCTTTCACTTGGTGCCACTCGTCGGGATTTTCAACAGGGTGGCAACGATAGCACAGGGCCAAGGGGAATAGAAGAAAAAGTGTATAGAAAACAGCTAGTTATAACATTCTGCAATATGCTTATAACAACAGCGGCGCCCGCTTCCAGGCAGAAGGGGCGCCTCAGGTTCAGGCCAGCCAGCGACCCAACGGGGTTTTGCCCCACAGGAAGTTGATGAATTTCTTCATGCCTTCCACGTTTTTGGCGCTGTAGGGATAGCCGCTTTGCAGTTTGCCCTTGCCCTTATCAAGCAGTATTGGCTGGGCAAAACAATAGCCGCGTAGCCCCGTAACACTGTTCACCTGCCCTATCCCTGAGTGCTTGCGGCCACCAAAAGGCGCTGCGGGCACGCCGTAGGTCATCGCCATATCGTTGACACTGACACCGCCAGTATCGATGCGGCGCGCAAGGTTAAAGCCCTTCTCCAGATCGGCGGTCCAGACATTTCCATTCAGACCGAATTCACTGTCATTCGCCAGCCGCAGCGCTTCATTCTCATCCCGGACTTTCTGGATACAGACCACAGGGCCAAACGTCTCATCGCGCATAATGGTCATATCATGGGTGACATCGGTGATAACCGTCGGCAAGTAATACAAGCCTTTCTGGGTGGTGTTGCGGCCGCCACCCACCACAATGTTGGCGCCCTTGGCTCGGGCATCCTCCACGTGGCTTTCGATGATGGTCATTTGCTTGTCCCAGAAGACCGCACCGACATCCTCGTCGCCGCCATGCTCGGCGCCCTGTTTCAGCGCTTTTGCCTTCTCTACCACTTTCGCGACAAATTCATCGTACACGCTCTCAACCACATAGATACGCTCGGTACCGCAGCAGTAGTGACCGGTATTCATGCAGGAACCGGCCAAGGCCCCATCAGCGGCGCGCTCCAGGTTGGCGTCGGCACAGACAATCATCGCGTCTTTGCCACCCAGCTCCAGCGTCACCGGAATCAATTGCCGCGCACAGGATTCGGCAACCTTACGGCCGGTATTGACGCTGCCAGTAAAGGAAATTTTGTCGACGCCGGCTTCCACCAGATCCGCACCGGTCTGACCATCGCCCATCAACACCTGCAGCAGCCCCTCAGGCAGGCCCGCCTCGCGATAAATGTCTTCCAGAAGCTTGGTGGAGTATGGCGTTACTTCAGAGCCTTTTAACACAACCGCGTTACCCGCCAACAGCGCCTGTGCCGCCGGATTGGCCGCCAGAACAAAAGGACCATTCCAGGGGACAATAACACCGACCACGCCCAGCGGCTTGTAGACGATTTTCATCTTTTTGGTCAGGCCGACAATACCGGGCACTTTGCGCTTTTCGGTCGCGAGGAACTTCTTTGCATGTTTGGCGTAGTAGGTCATCGCGTCGACGACAGAAAAGATTTCCATGCTCAGCGCATCTGCCGGCACTTTGCCTGTCTCCTTGATCACGGTCTCGCAGATCTCATCCTGACGCTTGAGAATCACCTGCACCGCTTTCTGGATAACTTTCGCCCGGTCTTCAACGGCCAGCTCACCCCAGACTTTCTGGGCCTCGCGCGCCTTTGCCACTGCAGCTCTTACATCTTCTGTATTGGCACACAATAATTCGCCAATCGGTTCCATCGTGACCGGGCTGGTC
>JBFKXO010000014.1:0-18434 GCA_041638115.1 Litorivivens sp.
CAACAGACCGCTCCGGCGGAGATTCTGCATTCCAGCGCGCTGACACCCAGGCAGTGGCTGATTCTTTTCGTTGGACTGCTGGCCAATATGATCGAAGGCTTTGATATCGTGGTCATAGCCTATGCGGCGCCCGCCATTACGCAGGACTGGGGGGTGCCCGCAGAGAAAATGGGTGTGGTGCTCAGCGCCGGAGTATTGGGAATGACTCTTGGTGCCATGTTCCTGTCGCCGCTGGCTGATCGATTCGGGCGCCGCCTGTCTGTCAGCGGTTCCTTGCTGGTAGCCGGCCTGGCCACCACCGGCATCGTGCTGTGTTCGACCGTTATGGAGCTGGTGATCTTGCGCGCTATCGCGGGGCTTGCGCTGGGCTTGCTGGTGGCGTCACTGACCCCACTAATGGGTGAATTCAGCCAGGCCAAGCACCGAATTCTGGTGATTTCGGTCATGGTCGCCGGCGCTTCGGCAGGCGCGGTGACCGGTGGATTCCTTACGGCGGCCTTGATCGCCACGATTGGCTGGCAGGCCATCTTCTTCTACGCCGGTGTCATCACGCTGGTATTAGCAGTCGCCACACTGCTGCTGATTCCCGAATCCATCGCGTTTACCCTCAAGCGGTACCCTGAAACCGCGCTGGCTCGCATTAATAAAACGCTGAAGTATCTCGGTCAACCAGCAGTCAGCCAATTACCACCGGTTACTCACAGCGAAAGCGAGGAAAAGGCCTCCGTGGTTTCGCTGCTGACGCCAGCGCGACGCAGTGCCACACTCCTGGTGTGGAGTGCTTTCTTTACCGGTTTTGTAGTGGTGTATTTTGTCAGTAGCTGGATGCCACAAGTGCTGACCAATGCCGGTCTGTCGCAGCAACAGGCCATTCAGGGTACCGCCACCATCCCGCTGGGCTCCATCTTCGGCACCATGTTGATGGGTTATCTGGCCCGAAAAATCCCGCTCAACCGGCTAATTGCCTCCGGCTTTGTCGCAGGCACACTGTGCATCTTCGCGATCGGCGGTATGACCAGCAGCATTGAAACCCTGCCCTTTGCCCTGATCGCCTCACTCCTGTTTATGATTGGCATCACGCTGATGGGTGCCTTCTCCAATCTCTACAACATCGCGCTGGCCATCTACCCGGCGCAGGTTCGCAGCACCGGGCTGGGCTGGGCCGCAGGATTGGGGCGGGCCGGTGCGGTGATTAGCCCCCTCCTGGCAGGCGTGTTAATGAGCCTCAATTTCTCGATGCCCGTGCTGTTCGTCATTTTTGCCATCCCCGCGCTCATCTCTGCCTGGTGCGTATGGCGAGTCGCGCCTCGCGAACTGCCCTAAAGAATTGGGGACAGTTTACCTATTTCTCCAAAAGCGGTTTGCGCCCCGGCCGCCTGAGTATCAACTCGCGGCCTGTGAGTTGCTCCAGGGTTGAGACAAAGGCCTCACTCCCCATGGGTCTGCCGGTGCGCGAAGCATGCTGAATCGCCAACCGCTCAGTTGCACCATCACCCTCCTGCGATAGATAGCGCCGCCAATCCTTGATGAGACGAAGCATCGGCTCTACGGTAACCACACGGTCATCACGGCCACTCAAGTGAGCCCTAGCGCTGGACCACGGCCAGTCTTGCGGGACCTCGCACAGGTTCGCCGCGACCGGGTTGCGCTCGATATAACGCGCGGCGGCAAGAGTATGCGGCTCATCCATCACGTAGGAATGAAACCGTTCCTGCCACAGATGGCCGCGCCAGTCTTCTCGCATGTTGATCTTCCGGGCGTAGCGACGATGCACCTGACTGAACAGTTTCGCGAGGCCGTCAGCCTTTTGCGGTACCGCGATAAAATGTACGTGATTGGGCATCAGGCAATAGGCCCACACCGCGACATCGAATTCATCCTTGAATCGCTGCATCAGCCGGAGATAGTACCGATAGTCTTGGGGACCAAAAAACGTCTGCATACGCCGGGCGCCACGCTGGATCACATGATGCGGGTAACCCGGTACAACCACCCTTGGCATCCTAGCCATAGTGCGCTCCTTCCCTGTGTTGGCAGCTTTAGCCTAAACCAGCGGCAGGAAATAGGTAAACTGTCCCCAATTAAGGGAGGGTTAGATGAGGAAGAGTGACAGGAAGCGGGACAATGCGATTCGGGAGGCACTAACCCGTGCCTGCGAGTGGGCGTTGGAGCGCGGGGACGGGTTTTGCTGGCTAACGCATCAGGTGGATTACGACCGGTTCCCGCAATCCTTGTCGGTGCTGTGTGTCTACCAGACCAATAGCGATCTGAAAGCGGCGGATACGGATAGACTCGGGCAAATTATAGGAGATCAGCTCAGCAAAATCGGCATTCCCTTGAAGGACATCCGTCGGCACATCGCCTTTGATACGGAAGAAAACTGCGAGGCGCAACATGGCGGACGCTGGAATCATCGGCTGCAGTAAAACCGGTAATAGCTTTGCGCACTTCCCTGCTAGACTATCCAGCCTCTCCAACCTGCCGGGTCACTACCGTGACTGAATCACCCCCCCGTCACTCTTTGCACTGGGATATCTTCTGCCGGGTCATCGACAACTTTGGCGATGCCGGTGTGTGCTGGCGACTGGCCCGGCAACTGGTTCGCGAACAGGGTCAGAAGGTTCAGTTATGGATCGACGAGCTGGAGGTACTGGCGCAACTGGTGCCTGACCTCGATACCAGTGCCAAGTGCCAGTTTGCCGAAGGTATCTGTGTCCGCCACTGGCAGACTCACAGCACCTACCAGCCTGACGCCGATGTAGTCATTGAAGCTTTCGGCTGCACCTTGCCCGCCACATATCTCAGCGCCATCAACCAGCCCCCTCTCTGGTTGAATCTTGAGTATCTGAGCGCCGAGTCCTGGGTGGAAGGCTGCCACTTGCTTCCCTCCCCCGTCGATGGCCGGGTTAAAAAGTTTTTCTTCTTTCCCGGCTTTACCGAACAGACCGGCGGCTTGTTGCGCGAGAATGGGCTGCTCGATGAGCGAGACGCTTTTCAGAAATCCGCGACGGCACAAACCCGCTTTTTGCAGCGCTTTGGTGTTGAACCCGCGTCGGGTTCGCTGTTGATATCCCTGTTCTGTTATGAGAATCCGGCACTGGCCTCTTGGTTGTCGGCATTGGCCGAACATCCAACGCCCGTGCATTTGCTCATTCCCGAAGGCCGAGTGCAAGACGACATTATCCACTGGCTTAGCCTGCCCACCATTAAGCGCGGCGACCATATCCAGCGCGGACAATGCCATCTCCACATTCTGTCTTTCCTTTCGCCCGATGATTACGATCGCCTGCTGTGGTGCTGCGACCTCAATGTTGTGCGCGGGGAAGACTCCTTCGTGCGCGCGCAATGGGCGGAGAAACCGTTCGTGTGGCACATCTATCCGCAGCAGGACAGGGTTCATCTGGACAAGCTCGACGCATTCTTAACGCTTTACAATCAATGCCTTGATCCCGATGCTGCGCAAGCGGTTAGTGCCTTCTGGCACAACTGGAACGAAGGTCAAAACCTGCTCTCCAGCTGGCGCAATCTGCTATCACGCTGGCCCGCCATTGAGGCCGGAACGCGGGCCTGGAGCGGGCGCCTTTCCGCCCAAAAAAATATTTCTCAGCAGCTAGTGACCTTTGCGCAAAAACAGCTAATATTCGCGCCGCGAAATGTCTCGTGATTGTGTGCCGCCGGAGGCATCATGAAAACTGCTCAGGAACTTAAACCCAACAACGTGGTGCTGATCGATGGCAACCCCTGGCTGGTACAGAAGGCGGAATACACCAAATCAGGCCGCAACAGCGCCATCATGAAAACCAAGCTGAAAAACCTGCTGACCGGTTCTTCGACCGAAACGGTTTACAAGTTTGACGACAAGGTTGAAGTCATCGCCCTCGACAAAAAAGACACCACCTTCTCCTACAAAGCCGACGACGTTTACGTGTTTATGGATGAGGAATACAACCAGTACGAATTGCGCGAAGAAGACATCGAAAGCGTACTGCCCTTTATCGTGGACGGCATGTCTGACGTCTGCCACGCGGTATTTTTTGACGGCAAGGTGATCTCCGTCGATCTGCCCACCACCATTGTTCGCCAGATCGATTATTCAGAAAACGCAGCCCGCGGTGACACCAGCGGCAAAGTCATGAAACTGGCTCGCCTGATCAACGGTACCGAAATTCGCGTGCCCGATTTCTGCAATACCGGCGACTGGATTGAAATTGATTCACGCACGGCAGAATACAAATGCCGCGCTAAAGCACCCGCCTAAGTTACACCATCTGAATTCATGGGCAGTAGCACGTATAAAAATGTGCGCGCTGTCCCTGAATTGTCACGCCGCAGCGGTACGCTTCTTGCCTGCTCAATGAGATAATAGGGCGGTCAGGAAGAGAGCCCGTACCGCAAGGATGCATAAACGTATTACAAGCTGCATCCGATGAGTCATTCCAAGCCGCACCCCGACAAGCCCCACACCTATACCAGCCGCAATGGTCCTTTTGCCATTGGTCTGTTTTGGGGCAAAGCCTCAATTCTGGCCCCATCACAGGACACGGCACTACGCGATTTTGCCGTCAACACCGGCGACATAAATGGCATCGGCGAAATGCCAGCCGAGCTGGAACCCTCGTCGGTCGGTGTGGTGGTCATGCTGGGTCAACCCAGCCGCCCCGGCGCTACCACGGAGATCACCAGCCTTATCAAGGAGCAGGGATCTAATCGCTTCATCGGCGGCAGCAATGCCGTGATGGTACCCGGCTGGCATCGATACAATTTACTCGCGCTGGCAATCACGGTGGCTGTCAGTCTGCTCATTAGCTGGAAGGTTGCCCTGCCACTTTCCTTTCTGGTCTCCGCTATCGGCTACTGGCAAATTCATCAGCAGACTGGCCGCGTCGTTGAAGAAGCTCGACAAGCCGCCAGCGTTGCCTACCGGACACGGCAGGCCCTGCAAACCAGAGAGACGCGGCCGGTCGACAAGCCTGCTGTTTACGAAGTCGTTGAAGAGAATAACCGGGTGGCCTGACAGGTGGTGCATCTATCGTTGCGCTCTGCCAAAATGCGGCCATGACCAACACCACCATCAATCCTGTTCCGGCACCGCTGGCCGACACCTACAGCCCGGCTGAAGATTTGGCCAATAGCCTGAGCCATGGCATTGGCGCTGTGCTTAGCTTGGCTGGCACCATCACCTTGTTGTTGCTGGCATTGCCAGAAGGCGATATCTGGAAACTGGTGAGTTTCAGCATCTTCGGCGCCAGCCTCACCCTGCTCTACTTTAGCTCCACGCTGTATCACGGATTTCGCAGCCCGGCACTCAAACGCGCTTTCAAGATGCTCGATCACTGTGCCATTTATCTGCTGATCGCTGGTACCTATACCCCTTTCCTGCTGGTCAATCTGCGGACCGGTTCTGGCTGGCTGGTGTTTGCGGTGATTTGGGGGCTGGCGCTGGCAGGCATTGTGTTAAAGCTGGTACTTGGGCACCGCTTAAAAGCACTGAGGGTAGTGATTTACCTGCTGATGGGATGGCTGTCTCTACTGGTGGCGTCGCCACTCGCAGCCACCCTGCCGCCGGCGTCGCTACAGTTGCTGGTTGCCGGTGGCATCGTTTATACCCTGGGCGTGGTGTTTTATCTGGTCAAGCGCATCCCGTTTAACCACGCCATCTGGCACCTGTTCGTGCTGGGCGGCAGTGCCTGCCATTTTATGTCAGTTTATCTGGGTGTCTTGCCGTTTAGCGCTACAAACGGCTAACCCGGCTACGCCGAGGGCTGCCCGTCCATCTGCTCCAGCCCGTCACCGATCACTGTCCAAGGGGCCTTGTGCGCTACCCAGAAATGCGCCTCCGGCCTGAACACACTCGGATCGTCCAATGTGCCCGGCACCAGCACCAGGGTACCGGGAAAGGCATCCACCTGCTCGCCCACTGGGGTGCCGCAGTCCGGACAAAACAGATGAACTTTACGATTGCCCGAGTCCGACCGCGTTTCGTAGCGAGAAAGTTTACCCGATAGGCGGGTTTGTTCTTCCATCACAACAAAACCCGCACCCACTGCACCATAGAGCTTGCGGCAATCCCCGCAATGGCAGTAGTGCGGAGCAAACAGTTCGGAGCTAGTTTCATAGTGGAACTGCCCACAATGGCAGCTACCGGTCACGGATTCAGACATAAAGACGTTCCTCTGTCATACGATCGCTCTACACTAAACCATTGCATACCGGCTTTCATTACCGCTTTCTGAAAGCACGCAGGGTTATCCTTTGTGCCAGCATGGTCACATCGCGTTATAATCCGCGCCAATTTTGAACAAGCCTTCCGGGAGGAACCAAGTGGAGCGTTTTGTAGAAAACCTGATGTATGGGGCACGCTGGATTCTCGCCCCCATTTACATTGGCCTGAGCCTCGCCCTGTTTATGCTGGGCCTGAAATTTTTCCAAGAAATCGTGCACTACCTGCCGCTGATTTTCGAGATGAAGGAAGCGGATCTGGTTCTACTGGTTCTGTCACTCATCGACATGGCGCTGGTTGGCGGCCTGCTGGTGATGGTCATGTTCAGTGGTTACGAAAACTTTGTATCGCAGCTGGATATCGGTGAAGGCAAGGAAAAGCTGAGCTGGCTAGGCAAGGTGGACTCTGGCACCCTGAAAAACAAGGTGGCCGCCTCCATCGTCGCCATATCCTCCATCCACTTGCTGAAGGTGTTCGTCAATACCGAAAACACCTCGCCCACCTATCTCAAGTGGTACGTGATTATCCACCTGACCTTTGTTGTCTCGGCCTTCGCCATGGGTTATCTCGACAAGATTACCCGCAACAGCCACTAGTTAAGGCGCCGCCGGTTTTCGCTCCGGCGGCTCACAGCTTTAGGCTAGCGCGACTTCGGATACTAGCGCAGAGACGACCTCTCGGAGCTGCGCCTTCAGCTCGGCATCCACCAAACGCCCCTCAGAAAAATTGTCATAAAAACTCGGCACTGACAGCGAACCCACCACCTCGCCCGCAAAAAATTGCGCCGAGTTCACCGCGCTGGCCAGCACGCTGCCAGCGCCTCCGGGCCCCGGCGAGGTGGCCAGCATAACCACCGGCTTACCTTGGTATACGTTACGGTCCAGGCGAGTCGCCCAATCAAACAGATTCTTGTAAGCCACGGCGTAACCGCCATTGTGCTCGGCATAGGAAATGAGCAGGCCATCGGCCTCCCCAATGCGATCAAGAAAGGCTTGCACCGGCGCGGGGATTCCAGATTCGGCTTCCAAATCCTCTCCGTAGATCGGCAGGGGATAATCGTTGATATCCATCAGATCAATCTCCGCCTCTGGCAACAAGGTCGCCGCGTATTGCAACAGTGGGCGATTGATGGATTTGCGGCTGTTACTGGCAGGAATCGCAAGAATTTTCATACAGTTCTCCTTGGCTCAAAATAAATACTTACGTGTTTGACTTACAACTGGCCAAAACGGCCATTGGCATAATCCCGGGCGGCCTGGGCGAGGTCTTCTACACAACGCATGACAAAAGGCCCCTTCTGGACAAAGCTTTCTTTCAGCGGCTCGGCGGCCAGCACCACAAAGTGGCTATTCTCTTCACCTTGAAGCGCCAGATCCGCTTGCGCATCCACCCGCACCGCCACCGACTCACCTTCGCGCAGGACAATCTCGCGTTCATCTAACTCCAATGTCAGCGCGCCCCGAACGGCATAGACCCAAGCGCCGTACCCAGCCGGTAGCTCATGCGAAAAAACGGCACCCGCGCCGAGCAGTCCGTCGAGCAGGGTCAGAGGCAACGCAGGAGATTGCGCCCCACGAACACCACCGCTTTCACCCAGCGGCACCCGCACCCGGTAGCCAAGACCTTCCAGCACCGGCACCTGATCAGCAAACACATGACGGCTGGTCGGCGTATCCCGTTTCATCGCCGCCGGCAGATTGATAAACACCTGTAAACCGTGAGTGCGCGCACCCGGCGCCGGCTTTTCATCGTGCACCGCACCGCGGCCCGCCTTAAGCCAGTACACATCGCCGGCCTTGAGGTTAAGGTTATTGCCGAGTGAATCGCGGTTGTTAAACACGCCAACGCTGTCTTCAAACAGGATGGACAGCGCTGACATGCCCGCATGAGGATGCTCACCAAAAGTGGGCTCGGACATCACAAAATGATCCACCATCACCAGCGGATCCATCAGCGAACTGAACTGGGCTTCGCGAAAGCCGAGCGCGCAGAAGCCCTCACCGTGGGTCATGCGTTGACCGCGGATGGTCGGGGAAATCAGCGCAGGTTCTGCGGTCATCATCATGGGGGCGTCCTCCGTTTCGTGTTGGGAAAACCTTACCAACGGAACAAACTCATCGAAAATACCCAAAATCGGGCCACTTTCGTTCCATATTTGGAACGATTAAGCTGATACCCTATCCACACGCACGACGAGAGTGCCCCCGATGATCGACCTGAATGACTATTACTACTTTGCCTGCGTGGTGGAACACCGGGGCTTTGCGCCGGCTGCACGGGCGCTGGATATTCCCAAATCCCGGCTGAGCCGCCACGTGCAGCAACTGGAAGAACGACTGGGCACACGCCTGCTGCAGCGCAGCTCGCGGCAATTCGCCATCACTGATGTGGGCCAGACCTTCTACCGCCACGCCCGCGCCATGATGGATGAAATGCAGGTGGCTGAAGCCACCGTCAACCGCCAGACCCAAACGCTGGCGGGGCGTGTGCGCATTACCTGCTCCGTCGCCATGGCCCAGCATCAGCTGATCGATCTGCTGATGGATTTTATGAGCGCCCACCCCAAAGTGGATATCGTGCAGCAGGTGACCAATGCCCACGTAGACATCATCGAATCCGGTATTGATCTGGCCATCCGCGCCCACAGCGGCCCGCTGCCGGATTCCAACCTGATTCAGCGCCACCTCATGCCCGCTCCGTGGCAGCTGTTCGCCGGCGAGCGCTATCTGCAAGCACATGGCACCCCCACCACGCCGAACGAGCTGGAACATCACAGCGGTTTGAAACTGGGCTGGAAACCCGCCAGCGGGCAATGGCAACTGCGCAACGGCCAAGGAGCGGAAGCGTCGATTCCCTTCAACCCGCGCCTGTGCAGCGACGATATGGTGACCCTGAAACGCGCTGCCAAAGACGGTCTGGGCATCGTCGCCCTGCCCGCCTATCTCTGCGAGGAGGAGGTTGTACGCGGTGAACTGAAGCACATCCTGCCAGACTGGTCGGCTGGCAACGCCGAAGTGAGTTTGTTGATGCCTTCACGGCGAGGGGTACTGCCAGCGGTGCAGGCGCTGGCGGATTTTCTGGTGGCGGGGTATCGGCAGGCACACAGCACCCCCCACTGAAGAGGGCAGTCAAGCGAACGCTCAACTATAGTGTTTTAAAGACAAAAAGTACGGGAATCGCCATGCCAAATAAGATTACCGCCTATCCAATAGCAGCCCCTGAAAATCTACCCCTACTGCAGCCGGCTCCCCGCATCCGGCAGTGGCAGCGCAACACTGCCGAATCCTTTGCAGGGCGCTGTCTGCCGCTAAACATGGCCAATAACAACGGCTGGGAGTTACTGCTGCCCGGCGGCTTTGATGCGGTTTACACCGGCCATCGCGGTCTGGCTTCAATCGCTATCTACCCCCACGGTGATGGCCCCTGCATCGCTGGGAGCCACTTTGGCGAGGGCATGCTGACTTTGTTTACGGGCTACTTGTTTCGCACCTCTGCGAATGTGCATCTGCAGCTATCCGGCCCCACCAATTTTTTCCGCGATGGGGTACACGCGCTAACCGGATTGATTGAAACGGATTGGTCTCCCTACAACGCGACCATGAACTACGCCTTTACCCGGGCCGGGCGAGCACGCTTTCGCAAGGGAGAACCTTTTGCCCAGATCACGCCGCTACCCGCAAATTACGTCAATGAATTCGAGGTTAGCTTCGGCCAGCTTGAGCGCGATGAACCACAGACTGCCGAAGACTTTGCAGCCTGGTCTCAATCTCGCAAAGCGTTTAATCACGGCCTAGCCACCCTGGATCCCGACACCGTCAAGGAAAAATGGCAAAAGCTGTACTACCGAGGCCTGTATCCCGATGGCGAACGCAAGGCTTGCCAACATGCCACCAAACTGACTGCGGCCGCCTTTTCCGAAACCGGGCTGCCCGATGCCGGCACTCGAGACACGTTTACCGCAAGCGATTTGTTACCCGCCACAGCCCTGATCCGCGCCGAAAAACTTGACTGGCGCCTGAACCGCGCCATCGATGAGGCAGCAGCAAAAGTTGCTCAGGTGATTGTGTTCTATCCGGACAAACTAAAGGGCGCTGAGGCCTTCGTCGCGGAAATCCCCTATACCCACGTCGAAGCAATTTCGCTTCACTGTGAAGGTAGTGCGATTTCCCGACTCCAACAGCTCAGTCGCTTCGACCCGGTGCTGTTACTTGAGCCTGACAACCTGGTGTTAGACGGCTTCTGGAGCCGTTTTGAAGATTACCGGCGACTGCTTGATGAAAAATATGACGGCATCGAACTCAGCCACTTCCGTGCGCGTTACGCGTATCACACGCGGCAACACTTGGATGAGGCGTTATCGTCACCGTCGGACCTGCTGGAACCGTTGCAAGATACCCGGACCGTTATGGTCAGGCGCGAACGCCTCGGTGATAGCAATATCAAGCTGTTTCATGCCAAGGACAAACTAATCTTCACCTGACGATGCGCTCGCCAGTGAAATCGCCCTGCCAAAAACTCTCCGGCCATGATGAATTGATTCGTTAGGCTGACCTCTTGGGTATCGCGCAATGAAGGAGGGCCACATGGCCGACCAAAAGAAACCCGGAAAAAAGGTCGAGCGTCTATCGCTGGAAGATCTGGAAAAACGTCTGGCACCTGCGCCTGTGTGGGCGGGGGGTGCATTTCCCGGCAAGGGAAATGGCAAGAATCTGGATAACGCCAACGAAAACGCCGCTTTTTTCAAGTTTGCAGACCAGGACGGTGGGGATGATGACATCCCAACCGATACACCCACCACCGGGGCACCACCACCGCCAACGGATATGCCAACCACGATGTCGCCGCCGCCGTACGGCCCTCCACCGGGACCACCGGCGGGCCCGGATCCCGGTGATACGCCGACCACGATGTCACCTCCCCCTTATGGACCACCCCCGGGTTGATGGCGGACATTTCACAACATCGCTGCCAGCTTACTCGGGCCAAGTAATGCCTGCCCCGCAGCGGTACCTGCGGGGCTTTGCCTTTACCTGCGCCTGGCGCAGCACTCTGACACCACCCAGCAGGAGGCTCCCATGGATTCGTGTCTCCGACGGCACGCCGTTTGCGACCTCACCGCCGTCATCACCTTCCGCAATGAGGGACAGCTGCTATGGGATACCGTTGCCGATATTCGCCGCACCGCAGGCTCAACGCTTGCTATTCACCTGATCGACGATGGCTCGGACGACGCTTTTGATTACCCAGGCCTGGCCAGAGAATTTGATTGCCGCCTAGATCGCTTTGAAACACCCCGAGGCCCCGCCGCTAATCGCAATTTCGGCGCCGACCAGGCAGAAACTCCCTACGTAATCTGTCTGGATGCCCATATGCGGTTTTATACACCCGACTGGGCCGACCGTGTCGTGCGCGCCATCAAGCAAGATACCAATGCAATCTACTGCACCGTAAGCCGCCCGCTCAACCTGCAGGCCGAACGCGCCTCCGGCGCCGAAGGCTACGGCGCCGCCCTCAATACCGACACCGAAGACCAAAAGGGTTTGTTAGTGCCACAGTGGAATGTGTTGCCACTGAATCACTGCGCCTACCCGCGAATTCCGCTGCCGCTGGGCGCTACCTATGCCTTCGCCACAACGTTTTTTCAGGACATTGGTGGCTATGTAGGACTGAAACAGTACGGCGGCGAAGAAGCGTTTGCCGGCATGAAAGCCTGGCTGTTTGGCGGAAGTTGCCGCCTGATTAACGACGTCACCATTGGCCACATCTACCGCGACGTAGAGCAGCGTCCCTGGACCAATACGTCCAGCTGCTATTCCCTTAACCGGCTGCTTCTGGCCGCCACGTTGTTTGACAAGGCCGACTTCGAACACTTTATGACAACCTTCTCCACCTTGCCTGACTACAGTCAGGCCGTGCGCCATTTTCGCCAACACGAAACGTTTATCCACAACATCAAAGGTTTTGTTCAGGAACGCTCCCACCATGACAGCGACTATTTCCTTGCACTGAATGCAGCCTTCAAGCAACACGCCAATCTTGAAGACTATTTCGGACTGACACCGGAGTTGGCGGTATGAGCCTGTCCATCATCATACCCACCTGGAACAATGCCGACTTGACGCTGCGCTGCCTGCAGTCTCTAGCCGATCACACCCGTGCCGACTTTGAAATTATCTGGATCGATAACGGCTCAAGCGACAGTGAACACCAGCGCGTCAGCGACGCACTGAGAGGGTTTTCCTATCAGCATAAGCGTTACCCAGAACCGCTGGGCTTCGCCCGGGCGACCAATGCCGGGCTCCCCCTGATACGCGGCGACTACTGTGTTTTCCTGAACAACGACGTCACGGTCTGTCCCGATTGGGATGAAGACTTGCGGCTCGCGGTCGACGACCAGCCAGGCATCGCCGGCCCCGTAGCCGTAAACTCCATTGGCTGGCAGAACTCGCACGTTCACCCCTGGCTTAATCTGCCTGAGCACCTCAAGCAGGATAATCGCGCCAGCGCTGACTGGTTAGCCTCAGAGTGGCGCGGCACCGTGATCGATATTCCCGAACGACCGACACTGCCAAATTTTCGCGATATGCTGGCGTTCTTTTGTGCGGTAATGCCCACGTCGGTACAGCAGCAGATCGGAACCCTCGATGAAAATTTTGGCTGGGGCTACTGCGAAGACGACGACTATTGCTACCGGGCACGCGCCGAGGGCTTTCGTCTGTCGTTGTGTCCCGGCAGTCAGGTCGAACACCGGGTAGGCCAAACCCTTGGCCAACTTAACGAAGACCACGGCGAAAGACTGGCGACAAACCGCGACTACCTGGCGCGCAAATGGGCGAGCACGGGAGCGTCGCCGTGACCGCCGCTGCAACTGCCGCAGAACCGTTATCAGAGTCGGTTCGCGAAACCCTGCGCCACCCCAAGCTGCGCCGCGACCTGATTATTGCCCAACAAAAACGGCAGTATGGCAATCGCTATACCATCAAGGTGCCAGACACCGAGCGCTACTTTCAATTGGGTGAAGACGAATACGCCATTATGCAGATGATGAACGGTGAGCGCTCGCTGTCCGAGCTGCTGGTGGCCATCGAAACGGACTGCGGTCTGGAGGTCGATGCCCGCACGCTGTGGACCTTTGTCAAACTTCTGCACAAAGCCCAGTGCCTGGATTTACCCCATGAAGAGCGCCATCAACCAGCATCAAACAAACGCAAAAACCCGCTGCGCAACGCACTGTATCTGGACCGACATGTATTCAACCCAGACCCCCTGCTGAGTTACCTTGAGCCGCGACTGCGATTCTTTTTCAGCGCCACCTTTCTCTGGTTTACCGCTGCCATGGTTCTGGTCGGGCTCGGCATTACGATCAGCCATTCCCAGCGCTTTGTATTTGAGCTGGGAACTTTAGGCAGCGTTTCCGGGTTCGCCAGCCTCTATCTGGCCGCTGCCGGCGTTACCGTGCTGCACGAGTTTGCTCACGGGCTGACCTGCAAACACTATGGCGGCAAAGTGCCGTCCATGGGCATGCTGCTCATCCTCCTGACCTTCCCCTGCTTCTATACCGATGTCAGTGACGCCTGGCTGTTTGAGAAAAAACGCCAGCGCATCGCCGTAACCGCAGCCGGCGTTGTGTTCGAAAGCCTTATTTGGAGCCTCGCCACCATACTGTGGTTAGTCACCGCCCCGGATGCCCTGATCCATCAGTTGTGTCTCGGCGTGATGATCTCATCCGGTGCCGGCATGCTGCTGAGCCTGAACCCGCTGATCAAATTTGACGGCTACTACCTGATCAGCGACGCGCTCGACATACCCAATCTGCGCAACAAGGCCATGGCCTATTTCTCCCTGTGGCTTGGCAGCTGTATCACAGGCCAGCCCGGTAATCTGCCACAAGTCAGCCGGCGCGATCAGCGGGTTTTTGTCATCTACGGCCTGGCCGTGATTGTGTTTACCTTTTTTATTCTCGGCAGCGTGGTTTACATGCTGTCTGCCTATGCGGTCGAGCAGTTCGGGCCGCTGTTTCTTATCCCGGTTGGCTATCTTTTCTGGATGCTGCTGGGTTCAACCATTAAAGGGGTCTGGACCGGAATGTCTGCCGCCAACGCTCAAGAGCACACCACAGCAACGGGCAGCGCTACCTCGCCCGCCACCTCCACCGTCACACCGCTGACGCCTGTACCGGAACCCACGCCGGACACCAGCACCGCACCAAAACAAGCCGGTGATGCACCGCCGCAAAAACCACCGCGACGTTACACCCGCTACCTGCTGCTCCTGCTTTTGATCACTGGCGTTGTTGCCAGCCACTTCATGGTTGGCGCATTGGAAATCAACGGTCAAGCACGACTGAAACCGGTCGCCGCACAGTCGATTGAGCCATCCATACACGGATTGATTAAGGACGTGTATGTGCGTGAGGGAGAGACCGTCAATGAGGGTCAACCACTGCTGAAGATTGAGGATGAGAGTCTGCTTGCCGACCTCAAATCCGCCGAAGCCGACCTCCTCAGCGCCCGTAAGGAACTGATCCTGCTGGAAAATGGCACGCGACCTGAAACCCTCGCGGCAAAACGAGCCGAACTGACAATTCTACAAGCGGATGTGGTCTACAACCGTGAGCACTTCGAACGGCTCAGCCAGCTGCCCAACAGCATCTCCAAAACGCAACTGCTGGAAGCCAAACACCTGTGGGAAAGCGCGATCAAAAAAGTGAAGGTGGCACGCAGCGAACTAGCCCTGCTTGAAGCGGGAACCGCTTTGGAGGAAATCGAAGCCAAACGCGCCAGCATTACCGCGTTAGAAGTTAAAACCCAGACCCTGCAGCAGGATCTTAAAAATACCGTTCTGCACGCACCCATCAACGGCTTGATCGTAACCAAGGAGCCGGAACGTCTGATTGGAAAATACACCTCGCAGGGCAGCGCGGTACTGGATATCGAACAAGCCGGCGCCTTCAAGGCTCAGATTTCGGTTAAAGAGCGCGATGTCGCCGAGTTGCGCTTGGGCCAACCCGTGCGTCTGAAAGTCTACAGCTACCCCGGACGGGAGTTTTACGGCGAGGTAACGCATATTGCCGCTACCGTTGATCTCGCGTTGATCGACAGCCTGGAAACGTCTGTCATCCGTGTTGATGCTGCCATCGACGACCCGGATCAACTGCTGAAATCTGGCATGAACGGCCTTGCCCGCATCCGTGGTGACGAATACAGCTGGCTGGAGTTGGCACTGCGAAAGATAACACACTGGTTCCGGATTGAATTCTGGCTGTAGCCCTTGAGCCATTCGATCAAGCAGACTAGAGGGGAGACTGTATCTGGTTTTCTTCCAAAAAGGTTTGAAGGCCTTTTTCGCTTAACCGTCGCGGGCGGTATTCACGCACAATGCTGTCGTAATGGTCACTCAGTTTACGGCTGCGCGGACGCAGGCCGCGAATGCGCACAATGCCGGTGGGCGGGCAATCAAAACAAGTGATCTCCAGTTCGGGACGGTAACGTTTTAAGACCGGTAATAATTTCCAGACATCGCCTGCCCACCAGTGCGCGAAGGGGCCGCTCGTGGCCACCTTGCGTTCATCACGGTGTGTCATCTGCGGGGTGACTGGCAGGCAGTCATGCAAGTAGATAGCGCTGTCGGGATGACAACAACGTTCGGTATTAATGAAATCCCGCAGCAGAAATTCGAAGCGATGCATTCCGTCAAGAAAGGCCGTATCGAGCGCTTGCTGCAACAATTGCTTTGGCTGATAACGTGCAAAAAACTCATCGCTTGTCATCTGGAAAAACAAACACTGCGCCTTGCCACCAATGACGTTGCCTTCGATGTGAAGTGCGGGATCAATCGCAATGGTCGGGCAGTTCAAGGCCGTGATAGAGCTGCCCTGCCGTGTACCGATTTCCAGATGTGCTTGCGACTCAAGCGCATGGATTTCGCGCGTCAAAAAATGCCGATAATCGAGTCCCTGATGCACGTAGCCTTCATGCTGCGGCACGTCTTCTGCATTGGGTGCGGGCTTGGGCGATTTAACAAACACACCCACCAGATCTCCCCATTCCGAATCTTCGTCCTGCCAGGAGGTTACTAACCGGCAACCGCTATAGCGCGCCAGCGCCGGCAACGAATCAGGCAGGAAACGGTAGCAGTCCACCGGAAAACGATGCACAAAGCCTTTGGAGGGAACAATCAACACCACAAACGCACCAGGTTTTGCCACCCGCAGCATTTCGTTGAACGCCTCCCAGAAAAACTCGCAGTGCTCCAGCATCTGGCCACACAAAACGATATCCGCCGAATCGTTGGGTAAGGGATAGTGATAGGGGGAGTCACTGACGACATCCACGCCCGGTCCAGCTTTGAGGTCGAGGCCCACGTAATCAAATACAGGAGAGTTATAGAGCGCGCGGTAACTGCCATTAATATCCATCGCCCCTACATCCAGTACTCGCACTGGCGACTCGATCTGCGTCAGATGAGGCGCCAGAAAGCGATTGTAAAAACGCTCCATATTCTTCAGGGAGTGTTCATGCATTGGCGGAGTCCTTCACCGTGGGTGTTGGGAAAATATCATCAAGCCACTCCGCTGAGGTCTGACTGCCTTCATGTGACACATAGACGGTAGTCTGCTGCTGGCTGATAAGGCGCTCAAAACGCGGCGCTGTGTATTCACTGACCGCACAGTCGGCGTACTCCAGTTCGGGGTGGTCGAGGAAGTCCTGATGTAGCGCTTCGGCAAAGGCTCGGTTAAAAGCCATACTGGCACTCATGCCGCCGGCCGGATGTGAGACAAAATGCACCCGGCGCTGGAACTCATACGCCCCGTTGCGGTGATAGAGAATACTGTTGCGGTTAGACAGCGCCAGATCGCAGTGATCAAGCTCATCCAGGCGAGTTTCCACATGATGGCGCCAATACAGGTCGTCGTGATCGGCCCAGAAAAAATGGGTGCAATCCAGTTCGATCAATCGCTGTAGCGGCCGGCGGTACCACTCCACGGGCGGCAGGGTCTCTGCGGTAAACAGCCATTCAATGGGCATCAACTCTTTCAGGTCCGCTATTGCCCACTCGTAGCTTTGCGCTGATCCATTCTGCTGAACAACGATTACATCAGGACAACGGCTCTGCACCAGCCACTGCAGTAGACAGGCGCGAACCAGATCAGGCCGGTTATAGGTCGGCAGAAAAACCCCAATTTTCTCCGGCATGTGTTTTGCTCTAGGTGATTGCCAAAATCACAGAATACTGACGCTGCCGGGAATTGGCATAAGGGCTTTCCCCACCCCGCCTACGTTGCGGACGTCTCAGGCAGGTAACGCGCCAGCGTTGCCAGCAAATCCGTTTTCTTTACTGGCTTTGGCAGATAGTCATTCATGCCCGCCTCGATAAACTTTTCCCGATCACCGTCCATCGCATTGGCGGTAAGCGCTATGATGGGGATATTCCGCCCCCGATCACTGGCTCGGATCTGGCGAGTGGCTTCAATACCATCCATGTTGGGCATGTAGACATCCATCAGGATCACGTCGTAGGGGAATTGCGCTACGGCGTCGACGGCTTCCTGACCGTCGTGGGCCACGTCAATCTGATAGCCACTGTCTTTCAACATGGCTTGAATCACGATGCGATTGGTTTCGCCGTCTTCGGCCATTAGCAGACGCACCGTCTGCCCCCGGTCTTTTGGAAGCCGTACCGCCCCTTCCGGCGTTGCAGACTTTTTCGGCGCGGGTACATCAACAACGGGCAGGGTTAGTGCCACCGTAAAACAGGCGCCGGCATCCGGCATCCCCTCGGCCGTGAGGCTGCCGCCCATCGCTTCAATAATACGGCGACAGATCGAAAGTCCTACACCAGAGCCTCCATACTGCCGATCGGCGCTAGTTTGTAACTGGGTAAAGGTCTCGAAGACTTTCTCGGCCTCTTCCTCTGAAAAACCGATGCCGGTATCGGCCACACGAATTTCCATCGACACCGAGTGGCCATCCTTAGCTACCGTTTTGGCGTTGATAGAGATGGCGCCTTCATGGGTAAATTTTATGGCATTGGATAACAGGTTTAGTAACACCTGCCGCAGTCGCCCCTGGTCTGCAGACACCGTGACACCGGTCAGCCCTTCGTCGCAGTGCAACGAAAAGTTAAGCCCTTTTTCACGAATATTCGCCGACAATAACTCTGCACTCGCCGCCAGCATCTCGTCGATACTGAACACTTCCGGCTCCAGCACCAG
>JBFKXO010000015.1:0-17744 GCA_041638115.1 Litorivivens sp.
CTCTGGTTTCACACCGGCACCGCCTGCAACCTAAGCTGTCCCTTTTGTCTGGAGGGATCCAAGCCTGGTGATGACCGCTTGCAATTGATGACGCTCGACGACGTAAAGCCTTTTATCGACGAAGCGGTAGCAATGGGGGTGGAAAATTTTTCCTTTACCGGTGGCGAGCCCTTTGTCGCCCGGGATTTTCACAACATTCTTGAATATGCACTGCGCTTTCGGCCCTGTCTGGTGCTGACCAATGGCACCCGTCCCTTGTTGCAGCGCTTGCATCAATTGCAGCCCTTGGCTCAGACCGAGCACTCGCTGCGATTTCGCATCAGTATTGATTATCCCGATGTACAGCGGCACGAAGCGGGCCGGGGCACCGGTACCTATGCGGAATCTTTTGAGGCGCTGGGCAAACTGCACGCGATGGGCTTTGAGGTTTCGCTGGCGCGGCAATGGGAATCAACGGAGG
The DNA here is from genome assembly GCA_041638115.1 of Litorivivens sp. Taxonomy (GTDB): domain Bacteria; phylum Pseudomonadota; class Gammaproteobacteria; order Pseudomonadales; family Spongiibacteraceae; genus Litorivivens. Next base: position 461 of record JBFKXO010000015.1, read on the forward strand.
ACAGCGAAGCGGTAGAAGCGAACTACCGATCAGAACTGCGCCGCTTCGGGGTGCCCGAGGATGTGCGCCTGGTTTCCTTTCCCGATTTTTTACCGCCGGGAGCCAGTGCCGACGTGCCGGAAATTTCCGAAAACTGCATGACCGAGCACCATACGGCCGAAAGCCGTGCCCAGTTTATGTGTGCATTTAGTCGCATGGTGATCAAACAAAACGGCGTGATGGGTGTCTATGCGTGTACGCTGGTCGACGACGATCCCGCCTACAACCTGGGCGCATCCTTGCAGGAAAGCCTACAAACCAGAGTTATGTTGCGCCATCACCGCTGTTTCAGTTGTTTCAGTCACGGCGCGTCCTGCAGCGAAATCTGAGTAGCTGAAACGGAGACTACCGATGACGACGGCGAAAAAAGCCCTGCTGATTTTCCTGTTGCTGGCCAGTGCGAGCAGCTTGTTTGTGTTTGATCTCGACCATTGGCTCAGCCTTGCCACGCTGCAGAATGAAATTGGCGGTTTGAGGGCCTATGTCGATGCCAAGCCCTGGCAGGCCAGTGCACTGTTCTTTATTGCCTATGTGATCATCACCGTGCTGTCGCTACCGGGAGCGGCCATTATGACGCTGGCGGCGGGGGCGATTTTTGGTCTGGTGCACGGAACGATCCTGGCGTCCTTTGCCGCCAGTGTCGGTGCAACACTGGCCTTTCTGGTAGCTCGCTATCTGTTACACGATACGGTTCAGCGGAGATTTGCCAGCCGTATGGCAGCCATCAACCGCGGCGTCGAGCGCGATGGAGCCCTCTATCTTTTCTCGATTCGATTGGTACCGGTGTTCCCATTTTTTATCATCAACCTGCTGATGGCGCTGACGCCGATTCGCACCTGGACATTCTACTGGGTGAGTCAGGCCGGCATGCTCGCCGGCACCGTGGTCTATGTGAATGCAGGGACCCAGTTGGCCCGAATCGAATCGCCTGCGGGGCTGTTATCGCCGGAGTTGATTGGGGCCTTTACGCTGTTGGCGCTTCTGCCCTGGCTGGGTCGCGCTCTGGTGAATCGGGTTCAAGCGCTCAAGGTGTACCGAGGGTGGTCCAAACCCAAACACTTTGACCGCAATCTGATTGTTATCGGCGCAGGTTCTGCAGGTCTGGTGAGCGCATACATCGCCGCGACTGTTAAAGCCGGCGTCACCCTGATTGAGCGTGACCGGATGGGGGGCGACTGCCTGAATACCGGCTGCGTTCCGTCAAAGGCCTTGATCAAAAGTGCGCAGGTTCGGCATTTGGCCAGCCGCGCTGCTGACTATGGCTTACAGGGCGCCGCGCCCGAGGCCGATTTTCCCGCGGTTATGGCGCGTATTCAAAAGGTGATCCAAAAGATTGAACCCCACGATTCCGTCGAGCGCTATAGCGCCCTGGGCGTCGATTGCCGTCAGGGGGAGGCGCGACTGGTATCGCCGTGGAGCGTGGAGATCCGTACGCCGCAGGGCGAGGTGGAAACCCTGACAGCCCGCAATATTATTCTTGCCGCCGGCGCCCGGCCGCTGGTACCCCCCTTTCCTGGGCTGGAAGAGGTGGGCTATCTCACATCCGATTCACTGTGGTCATTGGAGGCGCTGCCTTCGCGTTTGCTGGTGCTCGGCGGAGGCCCCATCGGCTGTGAATTGGCGCAGGCGTTCGCTCGGCTTGGCTCCGAGGTCATCCAGGTAGAGATGCTGTCGCGTGTGTTGTCCAGGGAAGATGAGGAGGTGGCGCAAGCAGCGGCCGATGCCTTGCGCGCCAGCGGGGTCACACTGTTGACCGGTCACAAAGCAGAGCGCTTTGCGAAGGAAAATGACGAAAAGGTGCTTTACGCCTCGGCAGAGGGCAACGAGGTGCGGCTGGTTTTTGATCAGGTGCTGGTAGCTATCGGACGTCAGGCCAACAGCGAGGGCTTTGGCCTGGAACAGTTGGGGATTGAACTGCGCGGCAACGGTACCGTGCCGGTTAACGAGTACATGCAAACCCGGTTTCCGAACATCTATGCCTGTGGCGATATCACGGGCCCCTACCAGTTTACCCATGTGGCGGCGCACCAGGCCTGGTATGCGGCGGTCAATGGCTTGTTTGGGCAGTTTAAAAAGTTTCGCGTGGATTACTCGGTGATCCCCTGGGCGACTTTTATCAGTCCGGAAATTGCGCGGGTGGGTTTGAATGAAATGGATGCGCGCCGTCAGGGGATCGCTTTCGAAGTCACTCGCTACGGCATTGACGATCTGGATCGCGCCATCGCTGATGGCAACGCGGAAGGCTTTGTCAAAGTACTCACCCCACCGGACTCAGACCGGATACTGGGAGTGACAATTGTCGGCGCCAATGCCAGCGACCTGATCGCCGAATACGTGCTGGCGATGAAACACCGCATTGGACTCAAGAAAATTCTCGGCACCATTCATATCTACCCAACCATGGCGGAAGCCAATAAATATGCTGCGGGGGAATGGGGCAAGGCCCATGCTCCACAAAAGCTGCTGCGCTGGGTGGAGCGTTTTCATCGCTGGCAGCTCTGAGGGCTAGTTACAGCGAGACATGGGATGACCTTGTTCGCTAAAGGGTAAGTGCGCACACTGGCGGTTAAAGCCGATAACAGGAGTGTTACATGCCAGTGATCAATCCCACACGACAGCAATTCGATGCAATGCTCGCCATGTCGCCGGACGGTCCGGTTTATATGCTCAATATGCTGCGCTTCCGTGAGCAGGCGGATTATGCCGCAGACGCGAACCAAACGCCGTGCACAGGCCGCGAGGCCTACCAACGCTATGGTGCCGCCATCGAGGGCGTGCTCAAGGGTGTTGGCGGGCGTCCGGTGTGGCAGGCAGAAGGGCTGTTGAGCTTTATCGCCCCCGACGGGGAAGCCTGGGACGAGTGCCTGCTGGTGCGCTATCCGGATATCGGCGCCTTTCAGTCGATGCTGACCAATCCTGACTATCAGGCCCAGACTTTTCATCGCGATGCCGCCATAGCCGACTCGCGATTAGTGATCACCCGCAGTGAATTGATTGCGTTTCCCCAGGGCTGACAGCTGTGTTAGCCCAGCAACAGCGCGTCAGGGAGTCTCAGCTCGTAGGTTTCTCCGGTGCCGTTGCGCCGTTGTGAACTGAAATATAAACGCGACCCGTCGGGCGAAAACGTCGGTCCACAGATTTCCGAACCCGGGTGGAACACTTCTACCAAGGGCAGGGCCTGACGGTTCGGCAGCACCACCATAATCCGCGAGCTTGGAGCCTGCGGCGGATCTTCGGCAACCAATACGTCGCCCCAGGGGCTCACAGTGAGGTTGTCGACATCGCCAAAATCCGGCTCTATCTGACTGTTGTCAAAAATCAGTTCAATCAGATCATTTTCAATATCCAGCGCCCAGACCCGGTTATCGCCTTTGGTGGTAAAGAACACCACGCCACGGGTAGGTGCTGTGCCTCCCGCCGGAATGGAACCCGCGGCCAATTCGTAGTACCACAAGCCTTCGCCGCCAGCGAAACGGGTGCCGGGTGCCGTGCCGCCGGCAGTACTGATCTCACGGCGTACGTCTGGCTGTGGACGCTCGGGCTGGACCACATCGACCCAACTGACGGCGCGTAACTCGCGCAGTGCACCGTCGTCGGTTTCGTAGCCACCGTCGGCTAGCCCGGCGATGTTCAGCACCTGTAACGTGCCCTTTTCCATCGCCAGCCGACCGTCAGGCTGAACATCCTCTGCATCAGCTACCCAGCGGTAAAAGCGGCCGTCGCCGGTGTCTTCGGTGAGATAGATAACCCGGTGAATGGGGTCCACGGCAATCGCCTCATGGGCAAACAGACCCAGCGCGGGTTTGGCAACGCCTTCGCTTTCATTAAAGGGATCGCATTCAAAGCAGAGACCGTCGGAGACTTCTTCGCAGGAAACCGAGGTATTCCAGGGCGTTTTGCCCCCGGCGCAGTTCTGCCGGGTACCGGTCAGAATAGGGTAGGCGTTGTCGGTTTCGCCGGCGGCGTTAAAGCTGATGGCACTACAGCCGCCCAGTGGCAATTGGGGCACTTCCGAGTTAGAGGTGTAGATCCAGCCGCCGTCTGGTCGCAGATAGCAGGCACCGCCGTCGGGGAAGCTGTGCCACCGATAGCTGCTCAGCGGCATCGAACCGGCCGGTGTGGGTACCGGTAACTGGGAGGTGGCCACGGCGCGAATGGCAAAGCCGGCGGGTATCGCGATCTGGGTCAGCGGATCGGGCGCGCCCAGGTCGCTGATGGTGGCGAGCCTGCCCAACGGCAGATTCAGCTCCGGCAGTCCGCCTGTGTTGGTGTGGTTGAGTGTATCGGTGGATGGCGGCGTTGATGAGCTGGAGCTGTTGCAGGCTGTTATCAGTGGCGCCAAACCCGCAGCAGCTGAGGCGTAAAAGGCTTTGCGCAACAGGGCGCGGCGTGAAGTGTCGGTAACCATCGCTAATCTCCGCGAATACATGGGCGAACGGGGCGCTATTGTCGCGGAATAGAATGACGATCAGGTTACAAAGCCAGATCGAGTTCGCTCAGGCGTTGTTGCAGGTAGCGCTGGTAAGTGCCCTGCTGCGAAAGCGCGAGGGCCTGCCGGTAAAAGTCACGTGCCTGGGTGCGCAGGCCCAGCCGAAAGTGCAGGTCTGCCAGCGCGGCATAGAGCGGCTGGTAGTTTTTCAGCGCGGGGTCTTTCGCCAGCGTTTCGAGCAAGGGCAGAGCGCTCTCGGCGCCATCGCGCATGGCGATGGCGACCGCGCGATTCAATGCAATCACGGGACTCGCATTGACCTGCAGCAGTAAATCATAAAAGCCGACGATTTCGCTCCAGTCGGTGCTGTCATGGGAGGCCGCGTCGGCGTGCACCATGGCAATGCCGGCTTGCAGGGCGTACAGGCCAATGGAGGGCGCGCGCAGTGCGCGGCGGGCCAGCTGCCGACCCTCAGCGATTAATGCCTGATCCCACCGCCTGCGGTCTTGATGTTCCAGCAATATGAGCTCACCGTTGTCGGAGGTACGGGCCGAACGCCGTGATTCATGCAACAGCATCAAGGCCAGCAGGCCCTCGCTTTCGGCATCGGGAAGCAGGCTTGCCAATTCCCGGCCGAGCGACATCGCGCTGCGCGACAGCTCGGTGCGTGTCAGGCTGTCACCGGTACTGGCGGCGTAGCCTTCGTTGAATACCAGATAAATGACATCGAGCACGGCGTTCAAGCGTGTGGGTAAGTCGGTTTTGTCTGGCAGTTCAAAGGGGATATTGGCGTCGCGAATTTTGTTTTTGGCGCGTACTATGCGCTGCGCGATGGTGGGTGCGCTCGTGAGAAAAGCGTGGGCAATTTCTTCGGTGGTGAGGTCGCACACAGTGCGCAGCGTTAGTGCAATTTGTGCTTCCTGAGACAGGGCCGGGTGGCAGCAGGTGAACAGCAAACGCAGCTGATCATCCTCGACCACCGTGTCCCATGCTTCGTCCAGCGCCGGCGTGCTGGCTTGCTCCACATTTACGTCGTCGACAAAGCGACGCTGTCGCCGCAACTGGTCAATCGCCTTAAAACGTCCCGCAGATACAAGCCAGGCTCTTGGGTTGTCGGGCACCCCATCGCGTGGCCACTGCTCGGCGGCGATGCTGAAAGCCTCCTGTAGGGCTTCTTCGGCGCGGTCGAAATCACCCAGCAGGCGAATCAATGTCGCCAGCACGCGCCGGGATTCGCGCTGGTAGATGTCTGCGAGCGAAGTATGCACATCCATGAGCGTCACCGTAGGTTTTCACCACCGAGTTATACAGCGCGGATAAGCTGACGTCACGTTTTTGCTCCGCACCGTGCATTGCCGTAAGCTGCTCTCCCCATGAATGACCTTCAATCGCTTATGAACGCAGTGGTGGGTTTCCTGTGGGGGCCGCCACTGGTTGCCTTGCTGGCTGGCGGCGGGCTGTTTTTCCTGTGCTATTCCCGGCTTTTACCCTATCGCTACCTGCCGCAAAGTGTGCGGTTATTGCTGCGCCCGGCAGATGCCAATGACCCCGGTGAACTCTCCCATTTTCAGGCCCTTAGTACCGCGCTGTCGGGAACCCTGGGTATGGGCAATGTGGCCGGCGTGGCCATCGCCATTGCCATGGGTGGTCCCGGTGCCATCTTCTGGATGTGGATGAGCGCGCTGCTGGGTATCGCGACCAAGTTTTATACCTGCACCCTGGCGGTCATGTATCGCGGACAGGATTCCGCCGGGCAATGGCAGGGCGGGCCGATGTACGTTGTTCGCGAGGGGCTCGGACCGCGCTGGCGGCCGTTGGCTTATTTTTTTGCCGTCGCCGGTTTGCTGGGAACCATGCCGGTGTTTCAGGTTAATCAGCTGGTGCAGGTTATTCGCGACACCATTGCGGTGCCGGCCGGACTGCCGGAGCAGGCTTTTTTCCAGTTCGAGTTGGCCTTCGGTCTGGTTCTGGCGCTGATGGTGATCGCTGTAGCGTCGGGGCAGTTGCCACGGCTGGCGAAGGTGACGGCGATATTGGTACCTACCATGGTGGCAGGTTATCTGTTGCTGACCTTCACCGTATTAGCCTTGAATTTTGAATCCGTCCCCGGGGCGTTGGCACTGATCGTCAGCGATGCATTTACCGGTGAAGCCGCGGCGGGTGGCGTGCTGGGTGCGGTAATTATCACCGGTTTTCGTCGCGCGGCCTTTTCCAATGAAGCCGGCATCGGTACCGAGGCGATGGCCCACGGGGCCGCCAGAACTGCCGAGCCAGTGCGCGAAGGGCTGGTCGCCATGTTGGGACCGATCATTGATACCTTGATTGTCTGCACCTGTACCGCCCTGGTTATTCTGATCAGCGGTGTGTGGCAAAGCGCCGACGCCAATGGTGTCACCCTCACGGCGTTGGCGTTTCGCCAGTTATTTCCCGTGGGCGGGGCCTGGTTGTTGGCCATTCTGGTAGGCGTGCTCAGTATGAGCACGGTGTTTACCTTCTGGTACTACGGCAGCAAGTGTCTGGGCTTTTTGATTGGCGCCCAGCACCAAAAGCATTACATCTGGTTTTATGCAGTGCTGGTGGTGATAGGGGCCGTGGCGTCGCTAAAACTGATTGTCAGTGTCGTGGATTCGATGTACGCCCTGATGGCGATTCCCACGATGACGTCGGCCTTGCTGCTGGCCCCTAAAGTGAATGACGCAGCGCGCCAGTACTTCGCCCGTTAGAGCTGGCTACCAACCGACACCTACCAGCGAAAGCTGACCTGGGTAAACAACTCCCGCCCCGGATTCTGGCTGGGGTTGTAGGTGCCGGGGAACAGGGCGGTATCAATCACCTGGTTCAGCTCTCGCTCGTCGGTGAGGTTTTTACCGCCCACGCTGATACTCCAACCGCCGTCGAGGCTCTTCAGAGCGATATGTGCCGAGTAAGTCACGGTGGAGGGTATTTCGGTGTTGGGATCCAGGTCGGTATCGGTAAAGTGGCTGCTCTGGTAATTGATATTCAGCGCGGTTTTCAGCAGAAAGTTCCCCAGTGTGTATTCCAGCACCGGACTCAGCGTACCGTTGTATTCGGGGGCGAATGCCAGGGTTTTACCGCCCAAATCCTGCTGCGCGCCCTGGCCCTCGGCAATCGGCGCGGGAGCAGAAGGATACTCATCGTATTCGGCGTCGAGATAGCCCAGTGAGCTGTTGATAGTCAATGGCGCGTAGGGCGTGAGCCATTGGATATCCAGCTCGAGGCCTTGCGATACGGCAGAGGCGGCATTGGTGACATCGAAAAACAGACCGTTGAAGGCGAGCACCTGCAGGTCATCAAACTCCATCCGGTAAGCTGTGGCGTTAAATTTCAGCGTATTGTCCAGTATCTGACTGCGCAGCCCCAGCTCCCAGCTCTGCGCCTTTTCCGGCTCGTATTCAAGATCTTCGCCGGTAAAGGAGATGGAGTTGACGCCGCCACTTTTAAAGCCTTTGGACCAGGACGCATAGACTGAGACATCGTTGTTGATGTAATGCGTCAGGGCCACTTTGGGCGACAGGTTATTCTCCGTGCGCTCGATTTCGCCGGGTGCATAATCATTGGCGCTAATCACGGTAGACGTTATGCAGGGTAGCGTGCCCTTGTTCGTACAGACGGCGGTGCCAGTTGGCGTGGATAGCTTGGTTTCACGGTTGATGCGAATGCCGGGAGTAAGTGTCCACTTTTCACTGAGATCCCAGACCAGCTGGCCAAACAGGGCCAATGCTTCGGTGTCCTGGAAAAAGTCAAAGCGGTAGTAATCCGTCGGGTTGATGGTGCCGGTTAATGGCGGAAGTACACCCCCTATGACACCACCGAGTGGATTGCCCGGCACGGTGTTGTTGCCGGACAGTAGTTGTTGGGCATCGCGGGTGGTGGCGTACGAGGCGATATCCTGACCGATAATGACGTCGGCTATGATATTGAAGTCGGATTGGAAATAGTAAGCACCGGCAAGAAATTCGACGTGATTACCCACGCCGAAGAGGCTGTCGGCGTGACCACCAAACCGCCATTCCAGTGATTCCTGGCGATAGTCGTCCACTTCGTCCAGATTCAGCAGATCGGCGGGCGAGACGTCGAGATCCTGAAACTGTTCCACATCCAGCCAGGAGACGCCGACCACCACGGTCGAGGTCAATTCATTGAGCCCGAACACTTCGCCGAAGGAATAGGTGCCGCGCGTGAGCACCGTGTCTGAGCCGACGAACATTTCACCCGGATTGTTGAAACTGGTCTGGAAGTTTGTCGGGTCGTCCTCAATTTCGGGATCAAAGGTGGACAGGTAATCGCGGGTATCCTGATCAAGATTCATCAGTTGGCGTGGCCAGAAATTCAGATCCGTGTCGGAGGTCTGTGCCACGAGCTCCAGATCCAGAGCATCGCTGGGATTCCATTCCAGTTTGAGGCGAAAGGCATCCTGATCGCGGGTATCTTCCTTGCGATTGAGTTTAGTGTTTTCCATACGCCCGTCGCGGTCAGCGATCATCGCGGCAACGCGAATACCGAGGGAAGGTGTAAAGCGATGACCGAAGGCCGCGTCGAGACGAGTGTCACCAAAATCACCGTGTTTGTAGGCGAGATTTCCTTCGCTGCCGTCTTCGGCGGGGGCACCTTTACTACTGACATTAAAGACGCCGGCGATGGTGTTTTTGCCGAACAGGGTGCCCTGGGGGCCGCGCAAAACTTCTACCCGTTCCAGATCAAACATGGACTGGGTGAAATAGGTTCCACGACCGAAAAAGATCTCGTCTTGCACCAAGCCGACGGCGGGCTCGAAACTCGGGTTGAAGGTATTGGTACCAAAGCCGCGAATAAAAACCTGCGGTGAAGAGGGGCTGGTAAATTCCACGCGGACATTGGGAACGTAGGTGGACACTTCCACCAGGTCGCCAATGGCATTGTCCTGCATAAAATCACCGGACAGTGCGCTTACAGAGATCGGCACATCCTGCAGGCTCTGGGAGGTTTTCTGGGCGGTAACCACCACCTCCTCGATCACGCGCGCCTGTTGCGCCAGCGTGGTTGTACTGGTCAGGAACAGCGCCGTGGCCAGCGCAGCGGACAGGGTGGTCGTATTGTGTTTATTCATCGTTTCTACCCATGTGTTGCTGTAAAAGTTTTTGCCCTAACAGCGGATCGTCAGAGCGCGGCAGCGCTAGCCACCAGCAGTGCGATGCCTGTTACCAAGAGTAGCAGGAAAACCGCGACTCGAAAGCGCTGCTCACTGATATGGCGATGTAGCCACTCGCCGAGAACAACGCCACTGATGACAACAGGCAGAAAGGCGGCAAGACGCGGCAGCGCTGGCACTAACGTGCCATCCACCGCAAATATCAGCGTCAGCAGGCCGTTAAGCGTCAACCAGACACAAATCAGTGTTGCGCGGAAGCGGGCCTTGTCCAGTGCGACGCCCGAGAGCGAATAAACCAGTAAGGGCCCACCGGAGGCGAACAGTCCGTGGGTCACTCCCGCCATTAACATCCAGCCTCGAGTCCACCACGGTGGATGCTGGCGCGGTTGGCGCTGTGCGCCAGCGCCTAGCAAGAAACGCAATTCACGAGCGGCAAACCAGATGATCAGAAGTGCAAAAGCGACACGCAACGCGGCATCGCCAAGCCAGGGGCGCAAGCCGTAGCCTAGCAACGTACCGGCGGCCATCATTGGCAGAATCAAGCGCAGCAGGGTTGGCCAGTGGATGGCGCGGTGGTGGCGTAGCGCAATGTAACCGGTCATGCAGATATTCAGCGGTACCAGCACCGGCAGCATCGCTTCGATGGGTAATAGCAGCGCACCGAGGGAAAGCGCAATAACAATGCTGCCAAAGCCGGTGACGGTTTCGATGGTATAGGCGGTAAAGACAAACAGGCCGAGCCAGAACCAGGGATTGGCCAGCCAGGCGTGACTGAATATCGTCGCGGGATCGAGTGCCATCAACGCTGCTCCATCTCTACGGCAAAGCGTCTGCCCGTCATTCGCTGGAACACGCCCGGCGCCAGTCGCCACAAAATACTGGCAAACAGGGTAAAGCGGTTCGGGAACAATCGCGGTTTACGTTTTTCCAACGCCCGAACAATGTCGCGTGCCAGAATACTGGCGTCGTCGATCCGGCCGACTGTCGAACGGGCATGGCGCGCAGGTTGACCGTCTCCACCCAGCGCATTTTTTTCTATTGGTGTATCGAGGAAAGAGGGGTAAACCATCAGAATATGAATGCCGTTAGCGGCCTCTTCCATGCGCAATACTTCAAAAAACTGGGCCAGGGCGGATTTGGCACTGCAGTAACCGGCGCGGCCGGGAACCGGCATCCAACCTGCCATGGAGCCGATATTAATGATGGCTCCCTGAGTCTGGTAAAGTTTTGGCAGCAGTGCCAACGCCAACTCCATGGGTGCCTGCCAGTCCACGGCCATCACTTTTTTCATCACGGCGGGCTGGGTGTCAGCGGCCAGCGAGCGCTGGGTAATGCCGGCGTTGTTCACCAGTACATCCAGGCGTCCGAGCGTGTCTACCGATTCTGCAATGCGTGACACGGCATCGTCCGAGGTTAAATCGCAAGCCAGCGTGGTCACGCGCTCACCGAGTTCGGTGGCGCGCCTGGCGAGACCTTCTGCGTCTCTATCTACCAGCAGCACATGATCGCCCCGGCCGTGAAAGACGCGGCTCATTTCCCAGCCGAGCCCGCTGGCAGCACCGGTGATCAAAACCGTTTTGGCGTGACGGGTCATGGTGTGCTCCGCTTCCGGGAATTTTCCACAAACAGTTCAAAGACCTCGCTCGATGTCAGCTGCGGATGGTAGCCAAACTCCTCCTTCAGCCGGCGGTTGCTGAGGACGGGGCGATAGCGCAGGAAGTCCAGTTGCGATGCCGAGTAACGGGTCAGGCCGAGCGTTTTTCCAACACGCAGGGCCAGTCTCAGCAAGCCCGCCGGTAGTGTCAGCGTACGTTTGTTCAGCCTGGCGGCAATCTCGTGGATGGTGAGCGCGCCGTCGCCCGCCAGATTGTAAATGCCGGTTTTCGATTCGCGGATGCCCATTTCGATAATATCGAGCACGTCTTCATCCCAGATAAAGACAAAGGGTGAATCCGATCCGCGAATGGCAAGAATCGAATCTTTCTCAAATAGATTGGTGATCTGGTTGCGGGTTTCCCGCCCCAGCACTGTGCCGGGACGTAGGATCAGCTGCTTAAGCTGTGGATACTGTTCTCTGGCCTTGGCCAAATCCGCTTCCACAAGCGTTTTGTGGCGCGAGTAGGGGAATTCGGGGTTGCCGCGCAGGGCGTCGTTTTCATCGATCCATTGCGGGTTATCGGCGTGATAGCCGTAGGCGGCGCCGGAACTGGTAACCGTCAGGTGTTGCACTGCGTGAACTACGCAGGCGGACACCACATTGCGCGTCCCATTGACGTCGATATCGTAGTCTCGCTCCTCATCGCCGCTGCTCTCCAATACCGACGCCAGATGAACAACGTGAGTCACGTTGTGACTACCGACAATATCGGTGAGCTTCGGGTCGCGAATGTCGCATTGTTCGAAGGTAAAGCCGGGAGCTTCGGGCACCCGGATATCAACACCGATCACCGTCATGCTCTGGCTCAAACGCGCCGCCAGGCGGCTGCCGATATAGCCGGCAGCGCCGGTAATGAGTACGGTTTGTTGGGTCACATCAATGCTCATGAGCAGACTCCGTCGCCGGGGATTGATATGGCTGACGCGACCAGATCAGCGCCAGCGTGAGTCCGGCAAGCAGATGCCAGAAACTCCAGAAGCCGGCGATCAGCATCATGCCTCCGGCCTGTGGGAAAAACGTGAAAATGATGGACAATCCCAGTGCCGTGTTTTGAATACCTACTTCAAGGGTTACTGCGCGACGTTCGGGCACCGGTAGTTTCAACAAGCGGCCGCACAGGTTGCCAATGGCCAGTGCGCCGATATTGTGAACCGCCACAAGTATCAGGATGACGCCCGCGTAGGCGACGAAATTGTCGAGATTCTGGGAAAACGCGATCACCACAAACAGCAGGAACACCAGTAGCGTTACCGCCCGCATCGGCTTGTCCGCCCGTTCGGCGAGGAGCGGATGACGTCGGCCAAAGGCCATGCCGAGAATCAGCGGTAGAACCAGCACCAGCGCCACCAGCGTGAGCAGGCCGAGCGGGTCCAGCGAAATCTCCCTGAGCAGTGGCCGGGTGTGTGGGTTAAGCCAGCCGTAGAGCGTAAAGTTTAGCGGTGTCATGACGATGGCCGCGAGGCTGGATATGGCCGTCATACTCACCGAGACCGGCACACTGGCCTTGGCAAGAAAGGTCATGACGTTGGAGAAACTGCCGCCGGGGCACGAGGCCACCAGTATCATGCCCAGCGCCAGTTCGGGTTCGACGCCGAGCAAGGCCGTGAACAGACAGGTGGCGGCGGGCAACAACAGGAACTGTGCCAGCAGCCCGGCAATCGGCGCGCGGGGTTGGCGGATAACGCGGACAAAATCCGTGGGCGTAAGCTTGAGTGACACCCCGAAAATCATGCCGGCGAGAATCGCATTCAATACCAGCAGGTTTTGCTGGCTAAAGGCGACATCCACCTGGGAAAAGTCGCTCATGCGGGGCGCTCGCTGGCGGGCAGATCCTTTTTCAGGTCGCGCACGTGACCTTGTATCGCTTGCTTGTAGGTGTCCTTGTGCACGTAGTACGCCATGCGCTCAAGATTGAGGTAATTGTAGCCACCGTCCAAACGCTCACCGCCGAATGCTGCAATGGTCTGGCGCAGAGCGCGTGCCGACTCGCGTCCGGCCTCCCGGTTTTTGATGTACAGGGCCACCATTTCTGCCTGCTCGTTGCGGCCTTCCCAGCCCAGCCCGGCGGCTTCGATCATGCCCATCACAAACAGTGAATCCCGTTGCGGGTTAAACACGTTCAGGTAGAGGGAGGGTGCACCCTCACCGGCTTTCCAGTTAAGCAGCTCGCTGTCGATAAAGGGGTAGTGCAGATGGTAGCCGGTGGCCATCAGAATCAGATCGTAGTCCGCTGACTCGCCGGTGCTAAAGCTCACGGTGTGACCGTTGATGGCTTGAATATCCCGGCGTGGCTGAATGTCGCCGTGGCCGATATGGTGTAGCACCAGCGAGTTGATGACGGGATGAGATTCATACATCCGGTAGTCCGGTTCGGGCAATCCGTAGTCTGATGGCTTGCCTACCACCATTTTGATCAGCAGGGCGTCGAGCCGTTGTTTCAGCGGGCGCGGCAGTTTGATGGCGCCGCCCAGGGTATCGGTGGGGCGACCGCCAATAAACTTGGGCAGGAAGTAGTAGCCGCGGCGCACGGAGAGATCCACCGACCGGGCGCGATGCACAGCGTCCACGGCAATGTCACAGGCGGAGTTGCCGCAGCCGACGATCAGCACACGTTTGTCCGCAAACACATCGGCATTGCGGTAGTCGCAGGCATGCATCAGCTCGCCGGCAAACTCGCCGGGCAGGTCCGGCAGATTGGGGTGGTGCAGGGTGCCATTGGCAATCAGCACCCCTGCAAAGCGATCCTGGCTCTGTTTGCCCTCACACTCGCTGGTGACAATCCAGTCGTCACCCTCGGGCTCGACCTTGATGACCCGCGTGTTAAAGCGGTAGTGGTCATAGAGACCAAAGTGCGCGGCGTAGTCGCGGAAATAGCGTCGCAGCTCCGAGTGGTGGGGATAGGGGGCACCGTCCTTGGCCATGGGAAACTCGGCGAATTCGGTCATATGCCGCGATGAAATCAAGTGCGCCGATTCGTACATGGTGCTGTGGGGATTGTCGATGTCCCACAGTCCGCCCACGTCCCGGTTAAGCTCAAAGCCGGTGAAAGGAATATGATATTTCTGGAGATTGCGCGCTGTCGCGAGCCCCATCGGGCCGGCACCGATCACAGCATACATACCTGATCCTTTGTAGTGTTATGCTTAGCCCTTCAGCATAAAGCAGCTGCAATGACAGGTGATGGCTCTTTTGGGACGAACAGAGGTTAATTAAGGACGACATGGCCGCTCAGCCTAGCGTAACCCAGCAGTTTACCCAGGGAATACTCCAAAACGCGCAACGTGCCGGCATTGTGCTGCCTCAGAGCCTGTTGGCGCGTCTGCCCCATGACGGGCGCACGCCCCTGGCCTTGCAGGATGAAGTGTGGGAAGCCTATTGCCGTGCCTCTCGGGACCCGCTGGTGGGCGTGCGTTTGGGGCTGTCGTTGCATGTTGGACATCTCGATTTGGTGGGGATGCTGCTGATGAGCTGCGACACACTGGGCGAGGCACTAGACATGCTGGTGGAATATCACCCTATCGTGGGCGAGGGCGGCGATTTCAGTATTGAGTTTCACGGCACTCAGTGCCATCTCGTTTATCGTCCTCATTACTCTCAGCGCCGCCGTGAGCGGGTAGAGGCGGTGATGGCTTGTGTCCTCAATCTCGCGCGCTGGGTATCGGGGGAAAAATTTGAAGGCTGCCACGTGCAGTTTGTCAACGAGCCGGCCGCCAGCCCGGAGCTGTATCGCTCGTTGATGTCTGTCGATGTTGAATTTGGTCAAGCCAACGATGCGCTGTGTTTCAGCGAGGCCCTCCAGGCCATGCCGCTGATTCAGGCCAATGCGACCATGCGTGATCATCTGCTGCGGCTGGCTGACGAAATCCTAGCCGGGCTCGACAGTGCCAGTATCAGCGCTCAAGTGCAGCAGTTGCTGCGCCAGCACCCGCGCTGGGGCAAGGAGAGGGTCGCCGAGCAATTAGGCATCAGCGGTCGCCACCTGGTGCGCAAGCTGCAGGAGGAGGGCACCAGTTTTCGGTTGCTGCGCGCGACGGTACTCCAACATTTGTCGGAACAATGTTTGCGCGATGGCGGCACCATTGCCCAGACCGCAGAACGGCTCGGATTTTCCGATGAGAGCGCCTTCGTCAAAGCCTTCAAGCGCTGGTCCGGTACCACGCCGGCGCAGTTCCGGCTCGCGATGAGCGATCCATAGCGCCGGCCCTACCGTATCAGAGGCGGCAGTAAAGGGAGTAGCCTTCGTGTTTATCAGTGCAGAAACTATCGCCGGCTGGGACAGTCGATACCGAGCCGCCTTTGTCAATTCGCTCACCGGTTTCAAACCGGTCAATCTTGCCGGTACCCGAGGACCAGACGGCATCGAAAATCTGGCGATACTGAGTTCGGCGGTGCATTTAGGTTCACATCCGCCGTTGATCATGCTGATTTTCAGGCCGGATGTGGCGCCGCGCCACACCCTGGAAAACCTGCGCGCGAGTGGTCAGTACACGCTCAATCACGTGCATCCCGAGATGGTGGAGTCGGCTCACCAGAGTGCGGCGCGCTACGACCGCGATCAGTCCGAGTTTGAGCACTGCGGTTTGACGCCGGCCTACCATGAGGAATTTACCGCGCCCTATGTGGCGGAATCTTTTCTGAGTGTGGGGCTGGTGCTGCGTGAGGAACAGACCCTGGCTATCAATAACACCCATATGGTGATTGGTGAGGTGGATTGGGTCCGCTTGCCGGAACAGGCAATGCGCGATGACGGGTCGTTGGATCTGCAGCGTACACAATCAGTCACCGTGGCGGGGCTGGATAGCTACTATACGGTCGAGCCAGTTTGTCGTATGGCTTATGCCAAACCCGATCTACCCCCCAGGAGATTAAAATGATGGGCCGCGCATTATGGTTTTTGCTACTGACCGTGTTTGTTCCGGTGCATGCTTATGCCAGTTGTAGCGGATTGCTGGATTACGAGCACAAGCAATTACGCAGCGAGAAGTCCGTTGATTTCTGTGAGCGCTATTCGGGCAAGGTGCTGTTGGTGGTCAATACCGCCAGTCGTTGCGGATTCACCCCGCAGTTCAAGGGACTGGAATCGCTTTATCAGACCTACCGCGAGCGCGGGCTGGAAATCGTCGGCTTTCCTTCAAATGACTTCCGCCAGGAATACGCTGCAGCGGAGCAAACCGCCAAGGTGTGCTATGTCAATTACGGGGTGAGCTTTACCATGCTGGAGAGCAGCGCCGTGACCGGCGAGACGGCCAACCCCTTCTTCCGTTCACTGAGTGAAGGTGGCGCGGAGCAACCGCGCTGGAACTTTTACAAATATCTGATCGATCGCAATGGCCAGTTTGTTAAAAGCTTTCCCTCTCAGACCCGCCCCAACGATCCTGAGCTGATGGACGCACTGCAAAAATTGCTCTGATCACGACGTGAGCGATGTTTGGCGTGTGCGCTTGAATACCGCGCCTCGCACTGGCACCTTTACCCATCCCGAGAGAAAGAAGGATTCCCGTCGATGGAACATCTGTGTTCGCCGATTGCCGGCGTGGTGTTGCGGCATTTGGTTGCCGAAGGTACGGCCGTGACCACTGGCCAGGAACTGGCGGTGTTGGAGTCCATGAAGATGCAAACGCCGTTAACAGCTCCGTCGGCCGGGGTTGTGCAACGCTGGCTGGCGTCGGCGGGTGAAACAGTGCAGAAAGGGCGAGCGCTGTGCGAATTCGTTGTGCACGAAGGTGCGAGCTCGGTGGCACAATCTGCGGCCTTTGTGGAGCGTTCCTCAACGTCGGAATTGCGCGAACGGGTTGCGATGACACTCGACGAATCGCGACCCAAGGCCGTCGCCAAACGTCGGGAAAAAGGTTATCGCACGGCGCGTGAAAATCTTGCGGCACTGTGCGACAAGGATTCCTTTATTGAGTACGGCCAGTTTGCGGTCGCGGCCCAGCGCCAGCGCCGCTCGCTGGATGAGCTAAAACAGCAAACCTCCGGTGACGGCATCCTCACCGGCACCGCCACCATC
>JBFKXO010000016.1:0-17538 GCA_041638115.1 Litorivivens sp.
ACAATTTTCAATCACTTGCACAGAGCGCTCACCTGCTGGCAATTGTTCTTGCAAGTAAGCCGCTGAATCGCGGGACACCGCAATTAACTCCCAATCGCCCATACCTCCCGCATTGAGCAAGCGAAACAAGGCCGGCAACTTCGCTTTCTTCAGCCGTACTCGGCCATGAATAACCATCAAAAGCCTGGTCGCGGGTGTCAGTTCGCGAATAGAGTCCATCACGAGATTTGCGGAAAGAAGCCCGTCGGCGATTACACAGTCGTAGCGCCCTTGCCGTAAAAACTGCTTAAATTTAGCCCGCAACAAGCGATAGCGGATGGGGTGCTTTCTGGGGCGTCGCAAGACGTCGAAATCTGAAATCAGCGGAACACCAAAGTCCTTGTGAGAGGACCCTGACAACAGCAAGCTCTGCACAGCGATACCTTTTGCCCGCAGCTGTTGTTCAATATGTAGGTGCACGTGGTGAATAGACGCCGAGGCCTCACCAGAATGACTCACCAAGTTTAGTACAGGCATATTTGATCCACTGAGACGCAACGTCTACGTGCCACTGACTGGCTACTCTACAAACAATATATCTGTATAATTTCGAAA
Source organism: Litorivivens sp. (assembly GCA_041638115.1). Taxonomy (GTDB): domain Bacteria; phylum Pseudomonadota; class Gammaproteobacteria; order Pseudomonadales; family Spongiibacteraceae; genus Litorivivens. Next base: position 595 of record JBFKXO010000016.1, read on the forward strand.
TGAGGGTCTGTGGGCCTTGGCCCGCAAACGCACTCAGCAAATTGCGCGTGTCATAACGCATTCTGTGGCCCGAACGGCACTACACTTCTCAAACGAAGCATTGTGCTAACAGCCGAATAGTCTATCCGAATCAACTGGCAATCGCACCTCGGGAATACCCATGCAGCATAGCAACTCTGACACCCTCCCCTCAGTGCTTTTACTGGGCCAGCAAGACCGGGATATCGACTTTTCCTGGCTTTATCAGTATCTGGCCGGCTTCGACAACGTTCATGTCGAGGCTTTAGCCAAAGCCGCCATCAAGCAACTCCCCAAAACGCTGCGACGGCTCAACCACCGCCAATATGATCGAATTATTCTCGACCTCCCCTTCGCCAAGGTCCACCGTTTCAGTCGCTTCCTCCAAACCCTCTCCGGTCTGATCATCTACGAAGAGGATGCCTGCCAGAACTTTCTCGAATCATCCCGCTGGCGCGGGGAATTTGAGCGCTATTATAAGTGCCTCCCCAATGCACAGATCATCGTCACAGGCCATTCGACCTCCGCCAAACTGAACGCACTTGGCCTCCATACCACGGCAATTTCAAAAGGCTTTGATCAGTCAACCCTAAGAAATCAGCACGAACAAAGAGACATCGAAATAGGATTTATTGGTCGCACCCGGTCCGCGGTCTACGAAGGCCGCCGACGTTTGCTGGAAAGTGTCGATGCGCAGCTAGGGGTGAGCCTGCTACGCACCCAATCACCGGCCGAATACAACCAAACGCTAAACCGCATCAAGTTTTTCCTCAGCGCCGATATCGGAATCGGTGAGCACATGGCCAAAAATTTTGAAGCCATGGCTTGTGGCTGCGTCGTTGTAGCCAATGCGCAGGGAGATGAAAATGAGCTAGGGCTGGTCGATATGGAGAATGTCGTGCTCTATAAAACGGCCGAGCAAGCGATTGATAAAATTAAATTGCTTCAGCGCGACGATGACCGTGCGCGGAAAATCGCGACAGCCGGTGAAACGCTTGTGGTCAATCACTACTCTCACAAACATATTGCCGACCAGGTAATGGCCATCGCCAGAGAACCAATACGCAGCGCGGCAGCGCGCAAACCCGGTTTGATAGAACGACTTTGGCGGCGCTAGAAAGCTATCCCCGAAGCAGACAGTTCAGATACTTTGCAACATACTTGGGTTTGCGCAAACAGGTCGCCCGCCAGTCGAGGTGAAAAGCCCGCTGAAAATAAGCTTTGGCGTCACGGTAGCGCCGCGCACGGTAGCACAAGCGAAACACGGACAATGCCCTTCGAGCAGCGTAGCCATCGCGGTGAACCATCATCGCCGCCGGCAGTCGCGCTGGATCAAAGACCTCGTCGACCAGAGTCATACCCAAGCGCAACGCGGTCTCCACATCATGACGCATGCTGCCCTCGTGCTTAAAAATGCGCGTGGTGGGTTGCGACAAACCAACCGCATCGACACGGGCCAGACAGTGAGCAAATACCGGAATATCTTCCGTCTGACGCAGGGCGGGATTGTAACGCGCCCACTCAAACACTTTTCGGTGCATCGCCACGGCGCCATTGGCGATAGACAAGCGCTTGTACAGAAAATCCAGGAATCGCTGTTCGCCCTCAGCCGCCACCACCGGCGCCTTACCACGCTGTTCACGCCCATCAGGGAAAACAGAGATGGTGGGAGCGATTAACAAGCCCGCTTCAGGATATTCATTCACGGCTGCACGAAACACTGTCAGGGCCTCAGACTCGAAGGCGTCATCTGCGTCCAAAAATATCAGGTAGTCACCCTGCGATTCCGCCACCCCGCGGTTACGGACCGCCGCCAGACCGGCATTGGTCTGCCTGATGACCCTAAGGTTTGCATACTTTTCAGTGAGCCCGGCAAGCACCTCTGGCGTGTTATCGGTAGAACCGTCGTCAATCACCAGCACTTCATAGTCATCGCCGGGTTGGGAACAGGCTGAGTCAACCGCACGCGCGACCACATGCCCGTAGTTGTAGGCAGGAATCACCACCGAAAATCGCATCAGTGCGGCTCCGCCAACAGCGCGCGAAACCGGGTTTCCATTGCCGGATGGGCGTACCAGTTACGCAGAAAGCGCGCGCGATCTTTTTCAGCGCAGTGTTTAAAGCGGGATTTGGAGGCCACTGCGTGCAACACATCGAGATCAATCAGCTCGACACCACGTTCGGTCACCAGGAAGTTTCGTGCCTTAAAATCTCCGTGACAAAGCTGCAGCTCTCTCATTACACGGAAAATATCCTGCACATCCTCCAACTCGGCGGCGGAGGGTTCTCGCTGCTGGTAAACATCCAGCATCTCCTCGCCACCCGCATCCTCGGTCACCAGATAGGAAACACCCCGCAGCGGCCCACGCCGCTGCTCCAACAGCACCAGTGGCGCAGGCGTTTTTATGCCCGCCATTTGCAACAGATGGGCGGCGCGCCAGGCATTGGTGGCACGCGTTTCACGAAACAGTCGCCGCAGCCGATGACCAGTGCTTTTTATGTTGTAGCGTTTGATAACCACGGAACGCTCACCTATCCTGGCGCGCGCCACAGTGGCACTGTTACCATCCTTGATCATATCAGCCTTGACCATCACGCTGTCTGGCGCAGTTCGAAAGGCACTCAACCACTGTGGGTCCAGACCACGTTTACTGGCCAAAAACCAACCGCCACGCTGTTCGACAATGACTTCCGTACAGTTGCGAAAGACTTTTGTTAGATATTTTTCTACCCGCTTCCACCACACCCGGCGACTGGATTCATCCAGAAGCGAACGGGCTTTCTCTGACTTCATGGTTAACGGCAGCGCAACACTGGGGCTCTCCAGTACGGACTGCCGATCACGCCAGGAAAACTGTGCGATGAAAGCTGCGAGATTGGCGATGCTTTGCTCCGCACTAAGTGGCTGACTCTGGGTCTTCAGGGAGGCATTATCTATCACATGAAGTTTGCCATCGAACAGCAGAAAATTGTCGAAATGAATGTCTTCCTGCCAAATGCCTTGCTGGTGCAAGCTGGCCAGCAACTCAAAGGCGGCCGTCAGAAAGGCTCCGCGCTTTTCTCCCCGCAAACCAGCAGATAAGGGCTCCATCGGCGACAGTTTCTGATAGATAACCGCACTGAGACCCGCCTCCAGCTCACCCGAATAAAGCAGCTCCGGCGTAGGGATAGATGCCTTTGTCAAAGCCTGGTAACCACTGACTTCAGCCTGCTGCTCCTTGAGTGCTGTGGGTAAAAACAGTTTGGCAACCACCGCAGTGTTGCCCCAGCGCCCAGCCAGGGTCACGCGTTTTCCCGGCAGCAATCGCAGACAGTCGTCGAATACCAGCGCCTGATTTTGTAAATCGGTGGCAACCGGCAATGGCAATTCCCAATCACGACGCTCCAGTACCTCACGAACCTGATCGATCATCCCCAATTCTCCAGCAGTTCGGCAGCGCGTACGGGCATATCATAAATATCAGCAGTACGCGAAAAATGCTGGCCTCGCTCGCGCCACTGTGCCGCGGGCTGTGAAAGAACCCGCCCCAAAGCTGCATTTAACAACTGCTGATCTACCGGGTTGGCCACCACCTCACCCATTTTTTCTTCGCTCACGTAGCGCGCATAGCCACAGGCATCGGTCGTCACCACCGGCAGGCCCGCGACCATGGCTTCAAGCAGCACCGTGCCGGTATTTTCGCGGTAAGCAGGATGTAGCAAAACGTCAGCGCTCCAAAGATAGTCGCTCACATTGTCCACCCCGCCGAGAAACGCCACTTGCTCAGCGATACCCAAGCCATTGGCCAGTTTTTCGAACTGCGTCGTTTTGTCTTTACCCAGGATCAACAATCGCGTTGCCATACCAGCGGCGTACTGGGCGGCAAAGGCCTTCAACGCGCGATCCAGGCCCTTGGTGCGAAAGCCGCTGCCAACAAACAACACGATCCGGTCCGTGTCGCCCCAACCCTGTGTGTTGCGAAAGCTAGCGCGTCGTTGCAGATAGTCAACAGGCATCACCCGGTCGCGGCGAATACCTGGCGGCAACAGGCGCAGGCGAGACGCCGGGGTATGGTAGTACTTTTGATAGACCGCCATTTCTGGCTCGGAAATCAGCAGAGAACGTGTTTTAGCGGTGCTGCCAAAGACCGCCTGCTCCATCTGCTGATAGCAACGCGCCCGGGGCAAAAAGCGGTAGTACCAGGAACGCTCCTGAAAAATCTTTTCAGCGAAACAACTGTCTGCCGCGTAGTAGATGTCCAGCCCCGGCATCTTGTTGAAGCCCACCAGTAAATCAAGACTGTAAGGCTCTACCAACGCTGGCAAGGCGCGAGCAAATGCGGCATCGCGCGCATGATTGGTCACACCGCGCACGGGAACTTCAACAACGGCGATATCGCCGGGCTGATCGCCCTCCCAGCCCCCGCAAAAAACCGAAACTTGATGGCCGCGGGCCACACAGGCACGAGCTATGGCGAGCATATCGCGCTGCAAGCCCCCAAACGGGAAATACTTGAACAGCGCAAAGCCCAAGTGCATCAGGCACACTCGCTCATCAGGGATTCCACCGCCGCCCAGATCCGCCGCGGCGTCAGGGATGTCATTACCACCGGATCGGTCGCTGGTAAATCACCGCGCGGGTATTCACCTGCCAGCAGATGTTTTTGATTCGCACCGTAGGTGCCAACAAGGTTGGGCGATGTTGGACCGTACAGGGCAACCGTCGGCACATTCAGCGCAGCGGCCAAATGCCCCAAACCGGTATCCACAGACACAACAAAATTAGCCCGCTGCAGCTCCGCTGCTACACCCTGCAAATTCAGCTTGGGTAAGGCCTTGGCTTTTTCCGACACTTCTGCAATCCGCAGTGCGCGTTCGCGCTCGGCCTCACTGCCCCAGGGCAAGCGAACATCGAATCCCGCGTTGGTAACCTGTTTGCACAACTCCAGCCAATAGGTTTCCGGCCAGTGCTTATCGTGACGCGATGTCCCGTGCAAAAAGATCGCATAGGGCTCGCGTTCCCCGCTGAGTTTGAATTTCTGGGTGTCGATAGAATAGTCGCCGCGGGTTTTCGGCTTTTCATAGCCCAATGCCTGGGCAAAGAGCTGACGCGTGCGCTCTACCGCGTGTTGCTCGCGGGGGATATGGTACTTGCGGTGATAGAACCAGCTCGCTACCTTTTCGCGAACGGTTGCACTGTCCATACCTGCTCGCGGCGCCTTTACCAGCCGCATCAGAATTGCACTTTTGAGCAGGCCCTGCGCATCGATCACCAGATCGTAGTTTTCTTTCCGAACCTGCCCCTTAAACGCCTTCCATTCAATACCGCGAGCGGAAGCCAGCGGGGATTTGCGCCAACGGCGAATCGCCACGGGAATGACTTTATCAACGGCCGGATGCCAACCGGGAATCTCGGCAAAACCCTCTTCCACCACCCAGTCAAAAACGATTCCGGGAATGGCCGTAGCGGCATCGGTCAACGCCGGCAGGGTGTGAATCACATCGCCCATCGACGAAGTTTTGATCAACAGTACTCTCATGGCTCTGCATCAGTCAGTGTCGCCAGCGACCGGATCACCCGCTCAGGCTCCAAATCTACCAGACATTTCATATGGCCCAGTGGGCATTCGCGCTTGAAGCAGGGACCGCAGTCGACCGGTATCTGCTCGATCGCTACCCGTTCAGCCAGCGGCGGCGTGAATCCCGGAGAAGTTGAGCCATAGACAACAACCAGTGGCCTGCCCAACGCCGCAGCAATGTGCATCAGACCGGAATCGTTGGATACGACCGCCGTGACCTGAGACAGAATATCGATGGCCTGGCCCAGCGAGGTTTTGCCGCACAGATTGAGGCAGCGCGCGCTGGCGGTCGGCGGCAACGCTGAGCGAATACGCTCGGCCACCTCTGAATCCTTGCCCGAGCCCATCAACACCACCTGCCAGTCGCGGTCCAGAAAATAGGCCGCCACCCGAGCGTAATGCTTGTCGGGCCAGCGTTTGGCCGGGCCGAACTCGGCGCCAGGACACAGGGCCAACACTTTTCCCTTGAGGCCTTTTTCCGCAAACAGCTTGGCTGCCGCATCTTGTTTTACCGACAGCGACGGCCTGGGAATCGGGTCCGGCAGCACCGCGCCCGCCGGCATCCCTAGCGCGACAAAGCGCTCGATCATCAAGGGGTATTTGGCTTTATCCAATACCCGCAGATCATTGAGCAATCCGTAGCGCATTTCGCCACGCCACCCAGTACGCACCGGAATATCGGCAAAAAAGGGAATCAGGGCGGATTTCAGGGAATTGGGCAGAACAATCGACTGATCATAGCCGTTAGCCTGTAGCTCCTTGCCCAAACGGCGGCGGGTTAGAAGCTGCAATTGGCCGTGGCCTAGCGGCATGGCAAGCCCGCGCCGCACTTCGGGCATGCGCGTCAGCAGCGGTTTGCTCCATTCCGGCGCCAACACATCGATCTCGCAGCCGGGGTATTGCTGGCGCAGCACTTTAAACAAGGTCTGCGCCATCACCATATCCCCCACCCAGGAGGGGCCGATTATCAAAATACGGCGATCAGCCATTTCGCTGCGCGCGTTCCTTATTCAGCGACGGGCGCCAGCCAACCCGCATGGGCCGGTGAACGTCCTTTGACCGCGTCGAAGTAGGCGCTTTGCAGTTTCTCGGTAATCGGGCCTCGCTTGCCCTCACCGATACGGCGGCCATCCAGCGACTGGATCGGCAGCACCTCGGCAGCGGTGCCGGTAAAGAAGGCCTCATCCGCGATATACACCTCGTCGCGGGTAATGCGCTTTTCAATAATTTCCACGCCGTGCTCTTCGGCCAGGGCAAACAGGGTATTACGGGTAATACCGTCCAGACAGCTGGTCAATTCCGGCGTATACAACTTGCCATCGCGCACGATGAAAATGTTCTCACCGGAGCCTTCGGCCACATAACCCTCGTTGTCCAGCAAAAGGGCTTCTTCACAACCGCTTTGCAGAGCTTCCTGCAAGGCCAACATGGAGTTGATGTAATGGCCATTTGCCTTCGCCTTACACATGGAGATATTCACGTGGTGACGAGTATAGGACGAGGTGCGAACCTTGATACCGTTAATCTTGGCTTCCGGTGACATATAGGCTGGCCAGTGCCAGGCCGCAACAATCACATGGGTTTTCAGATTGTCGGCGCGCAGGCCCATCCCCTCAGATCCGTAAAACACCATGGGGCGCAGGTAGGCTTCTTCCAAGCCGTTTTCACGCACCACGGCGCGCTGGGCAGCGTTAAGCTCGTCCTTGCCGAAAGGCACTTCCATATTGAGAATATGGGCCGAGCGGAACAGACGATCAGTGTGTTCCTTCAGGCGAAAAATGGCTGTGCCATGGCTGTCGGTATGGTAGGCCCGCACACCCTCAAAAACACCCAGACCATAATGCAGGGTGTGAGTCAGTACATGCACTTTGGCTTCACGCCAGGGCACCATCTCTCCATCAAACCAAATCACGCCATCGCGATCAGCCATGGACATTGCTGTAACTCCTTTAAGAAAATTAACGGGCCGGCACCCAGAAACCGGGCAACCCCCTACGCATTATCTGTATCGCCAGGCTGCATCCACTGTTGCCACATTGTCATGACCTGCTCACGGTGCTCGGCTACCTCGGAAACAGGTGCCAGACCTTTTTCCTCTTGCAGACTTGAACGGTGAACAAAACTGCGGAAGGCCTTGTAGGCATCAATCAACGCCAGTGCCTGAGCCTCGGTCAACAGACCTTCGGCCTGCAGGGATTCGAGAATCCGGATGTTGTCGGTATACCGCGTTAAAGAAGGATACCGGTGCGCCTGGGCGAGAACCGCATATTGCACCATAAATTCAATATCAACGATACCTCCAAGCCCCTGTTTGAGCTCGAACTGACCATTTTTTTCACCGTCGCCACCACTGGCCAGTTGGCCGCGCATCCGCTCGCGCATTTCCACCACTTCCTTGCACAGCGCCGGCTCATCGCGCTCTTTGCCCAGCACACTGGCGCGCAGCTCTTCAAACTTGCGCGCCAGCACAGCGCCACCGGCGACCACGCGCGCACGCACCAGCGCCTGATGCTCCCAGGTCCAGGCGCTGGTGTTCTGATATTCGGCAAAGGCCTTGATCGACGTCACCAACAGACCGGAATTACCCGAGGGCCGCAGCCGCATATCCACGTCGTAAAGCTGCCCAAGGCCGGTTGTGGCAGTGAGAATATGAATTATGCGCTGACCGAGCCGGGTAAAAAAGGTCGGGCCATCCACCGCGCGCTCGCCGTCGGTCACAGCCGCACTGTCCACATCATGGATAAACACCAGATCCAGATCCGAGCCGTAACCCAGCTCCAGACCACCCAATTTACCGTAAGCCACCACGATAAAGGGCAATTCCTCCGCCACCCCGGGCAGGTCGCCGTGTCGACTACGCAGATCGTGCCAGGCTTGCTGCAACACATAACTCAGCACGGTCTCAGCAATGTAGGAGAGATAATCGCTTACCTTCATCAACGGCAAGGTGCCGACAATCTCCGAGGCCGCGACACGTAACACATGAGCCAGCTTGAAATAGCGCAGTGATTCCATTTGCGCTTCCTGATCATCTTCAGGGATGCGCAGCATCTGCTGACGCAGCTCACTGTAAAGCCCCTCTTGATCCGGTACCGAGTAGAGCGTGTCCTCATTGAGCAGCTCATCAAGCAGCACCGGGTTGCGGGCCAGCAGCCGCGATATCCAGGGACTGGCCGCACACAGGCGCACCAAGCGACTCAGCGCGCCAGGGTTTTCAATCAGCAGTACCAGATAGGCCGTGCGCCGAAGCACCGCTTCCACAAGAGGCAGAATCCGCAAATAGCAACGTCCGGGAAGCTCGGCCTCGGTACAGGCATCCAGCAGACGCGGCAGAAAGTCATAAAGCCGCTCCCGACCGATACTCTGCATTCGCTTGACCGTACCGCCCTCTAGCATGGCCAGGGTCAGGCGTGCGACTTCTTCGGCCTCGTCATAACCTGCATCGGTAAGCTCAGCCAACAAGGCCGCGTCTTCCCCGGTGTGTAGCAAGTCTTCCCAGGGCCGTTCCGACAATTCAATTTCGTCGCTTTCTTCCGGGTCGGCAATGACCGCTTCGAAGTGTTCGGCCACCCGCTCGCGATGTTCATTGAGGGCGGCGTAATAGCGGTCCCAGTCGCCATCAAAACCCATCACCCAGGCAATGGCAGCACGCTCCTTCTTTTCTTTGGGCAGCTGCTGGGTCTGGCGGTCGAGCCAGGCCTGAATCGCGTGCTCGGTATCGCGCAGAAAAATATTCGCCGCTTTCAGCTCCCGAACAGCCTGCATTGGCAGCTGTTCCAGCTCCAGCAACTCATCCAGCACTCGGGTCAGGCTGCGCTCCTGCAGCCCCAAATCACGACCACCGCGCACCAGCTGAAAAGCCTGTGCGATAAATTCGATTTCACGAATACCCCCACCGCCAAGCTTGATATTGTCCTGCAATTGTCGACGCTTCACCTCGCGACGGATCATGCCCTTCATCTCGCGCAGAGCCTCGATCACCGAGAAATCCACATAGCGTCGGTATACAAAAGGCGCCAGATCGCGCAGTAACTCTGCGCCAGAGACCTGATCCCCGGCCACGACGCGCGCCTTGATCATGGCGTATCGCTCCCACTCGCGCCCCTGATCCTGGTAGTACTCCTCCATCGCATCAAAGTTGATAACCAGTGGACCGCTCTGGCCGTAGGGTCGCAGCCGCATATCCACCCGGAAGACGAAACCGTCAGCCGTGCGCTGATCCAGGCTGGCAATAATGCGCTGCCCCAATTTGATAAAAAACTGCTGATTATCGACCTGGCGGGGGCCACCGACGGTCTCACCGGAGGCTGGATAGGTAAAAATAAGGTCGATATCCGAGGATAGGTTGAGCTCCCGTGCGCCCAGCTTGCCCATACCGATAATCACCAGCTGCTGGGGCACACCGTCACGGCTGTGGGGCTCGCCCAGCTCTGACACCAGCTGGCGATGATGAAAATCCAGCGCCCCCTGTAAACAGGTCTCCGCCAGGCTCGACAAATCTCCCGTGGTGGAGTGGGTATCCGCCAGACGGTTCAAGTCGCGCCAGACAATACGCAGCCATTCGCGGTTACGGAAACGGCGCAGCGCGTGATCCAGCTCCGCCGAAGAGGTACAAGGGGCAACGTCAAAATGGGGACGGTAATCCGCTGCGGCCAGCAATCCGGATTCTGCCATATCGCGCAGGGCGTCCGGTTGCTGGCGCAGTATTTCGAAGAAAGCCTGAGAACAGGCCAGCGTCTTGATCAGACATGGACCAAACGCCGCATCGGCGAGTTGCCGTTCGAACCAATCGGTCAGGCCCTCATCACAGGCGGCTAACAACTGCTCCCAGTTGCGCTTGGCGTCCTGCTGCAGGGCCGGAGGAACCGCTTCCAACAAGGTCTCAATCATATCAGGACCCACTGTGAGCCGCCGGCGCTACCCGCATCACCTCGGTGACCGTGGTTTCGCCAGCAGCAACCTTTTGCGCACCGCTGAGTCGGAGTGTTTTCATCCCGGTTTTCACCGCAGCCTGGCGAATCGCTCCCAGGTTCATATCGCTCGACACCAGATCCTTAACCTCGTCATCCATGGTCAGCACCTCATAAATACCCTGCCGCCCGTAGAAGCCGGTATTGCGGCATTCGAGACAGCCCTCGGCGACATAGAATTGCTTGGGAGCTTCAGCGCGCCAGGGGGCAATCAGCTGTTGCCAGCCGGCTTCATCCACTTCAGTCGGCTTTTTACAGTGGGGACACAGGGTGCGTACCAGACGCTGGGCCATAACACCCAGCACCGTCGCCTTCAGCAGGTAGGCCGGCACATCCAACTCCAGCAAGCGGGTTATGGCGCTCGGCGCGTCATTGGTATGCAGGGTGGCGATCACCAGATGGCCCGTGAGAGCTGCCTGCACAGCCATCTCAGCGGTCTCCTGATCCCGAATTTCCCCTATCATGATGATATCCGGGTCCTGACGCAGCAGCGCGCGGACACCAGCGGCAAAACTCAGGCCAATCTGGGCGTGAACCTGCATCTGGTTAAAACTGCCCTCGACCATCTCAATGGGGTCTTCGATGGTGCAGACATTCACATCAGACGTGGCAATCTGTTTGAGGCTTGAATACAAGGTGGTGGTCTTACCGGAGCCGGTAGGACCGGTCACCAGAACGATGCCGTTAGGCTGACTGATCATTCCCTGCCAGCGTTTCAAATCATTGCCACGCAAACCCAGCTTATCAAAGCTGCGCAGCAGCACCTCCGGGTCGAAAATACGCATGACCATTTTTTCGCCAAAAGCTGTGGGCAGCGTAGACAGACGCAATTCGATCTCGCCACCGGCAGGGTTTTTGGTTTTCAGGCGGCCATCTTGAGGTCGGCGCTTCTCCGCCAGATCCATACGCCCCAGTATTTTTAGGCGGCTAACCACCGCCGTCATCACGTCAGCGGGCATTTCATACACGTTGTACAATGCACCGTCGATGCGAAACCGCACATTGCCGATATTGCGGCGCGGCTCAATATGAATGTCACTGGCGCGCTGATCAAAGGCATATTGCAGTAACCAGTCGACAATCTTGACCACGTGGCCGTCGTTGGCATCCAAATCCTTGCCACCGCCCATCTGCAACAGCTGCTCCAGATTCCCGACGCCCGCATCCTTTCGCTCCGCGCCCTTCACCCCCATCACCGATTTGGACAGGGTGTAGAACTCGACGGTATAGCGGGCAATATCAGTTGGCTTGGCCAGCACCTTGCGAATAGGTTTACGCAGGGTCGGTGCGAGATTGCCTTCCCAGGTAGTATCAAAGGGATCGCTCACACCAATGACTACGTCGTCGGCAGTGACTTCCAGCGCCAGAATGTTGTAGCGCTGGGCAAAGGCAAAGGACATCACCTCGGTAATGTCAGGGACATCGATCTTCAAGGGGTCAATAGGGCGAAATTCCATCTGACAGTGGTCGGCCAACCACTGCATCAGGAAGTCCTCGGTCACGCGCTTGCCGGGGCGTTTGAGGTGTTCCAGCTCAAAATTGGCAATATGTTCAATGGGGCTGACCGGTTTGCCATCGCGCTTGGAGGTAAAATGGGGGATGCGGCGAAAATCCGCCACCGAAATATGCCCTTCCTGCTCCAGCGTGTTCAGCAGCCCTTTGACTGTGAGGGGCCCCGTGAAAGGTTGTGGCCGTGTCTGCATAGAAAATTTCCATTATTTTCACAGTATTATCACAGCGGGCAGCCCATAATTACCAGCGTTGTCACCGTGAATACACCGCCGCCAGAGCCGAGCATCTCAGGAAATGTCGACTGTTACAATTTTGTGACAAGTCAGTATACTGGCGCCCTCGAAAAGCAGGAGAGCACAATGGCTGGAAACCCTCTCACCAATCTGTTCGGAAAATCACCGATCGCCCCCATCCAGCAGCATATGACCAGCACCCGGGATTGTGCGCAGACGCTGACCAAATTCATGGACGCTGCCGTTGCTGGCGACTGGGATCAGGCCAAAGAACTTCAAAAGGCCATCACCAAACTGGAACACGACGCCGACAAGCTCAAGAAACAGGTGCGACTGCAGTTGCCCAAAAGCCTGTTCCTCCCGGTTCCGCGCTCGGATCTGCTCGACCTGGTCGCTGTACAGGATCACATTGCCAACACCGCCAAGGATATCGCCGGCCTGATGCTGGGGCGGCAAATGCAAATCCCGGAAAAGCTGGTGGCGCTGATGCAGGAATACCTGAAACTGGCCATCGATACGGTCAATCAGGCCCATCGTGCCATTGACGAGCTGGACGAGCTGCTGGAAAGCGGATTTCGCGGACGCGAAGTGGATTTCGTCGAATCCCTGATCAACGAGCTCGACAAACTGGAGCATGAAAACGACAAGGCTCAGATAAAAATCCGCGCAGCCCTGTTCAAGCTGGAGGCCGAGCTGCCCCCGGTCAACGTAATGTTCCTCTACAAGATTATCGACTGGGTTGGCGAACTCGCCAACGAAGCGCAGAAGGTGGGTTCGCGCCTGCAGATTCTGCTCGCCCGTTAACGCATTCAGAATACTTGGGGACAAAACATGTCTGTTATCGCAGAACACGGCCAGATCTTGCTCATTCTGGCCTGTCTATTCGGCTTTTTCATGGCCTGGGGTGTGGGCGCCAACGACGTCGCCAATGCCATGGGAACCTCGGTGGGCTCCAAGGCCCTGACCATCAAACAGGCGATACTGATCGCCATGGTGTTCGAATTTGCTGGCGCCTATCTTGCCGGCGGCGAGGTCACCTCCACCATCCGCAAGGGCATCATAGATTCGTCCGTTCTCACTAACACCCCCGAATTACTCGTCTACGGCATGATGTCATCGCTACTGGCAGCGGGCACCTGGCTGCTGATCGCCTCCATCATGGGTTGGCCGGTCTCTACGACCCACTCGATTGTCGGCGCGCTGGTTGGCTTTGCCGCTGTCGGCATCAGTGTTGACGCCGTGGCCTGGGGTAAAGTGGGTCAGATCGCCGCCAGCTGGGTGGTCTCCCCGCTGCTGGCAGGCACTATCTCCTTCCTCCTGTTTATGAGCGCCCAACGCCTGATTCTGGACGCTCCCGAGCCTTTCAAGGCCGCCAAGAAATATATCCCGTTCTATATGTTTGCGGTGGGTTTCATCATCGCCATGGTGACCATGGTGAAAGGCCTGAAGCACATCGGCCTGGGGCTGAGCTTTCAGGAGTGTCTGGGCTACGCCGCCCTGGTAGGCCTGGTCATCATGGGGCTGGGTTATGTACTGCTCAGCCGCATTAAAGAAGAGCCTATTACCGGCAGCTTCCGTTACGCCAACGTTGAGCGGGTTTTTGCGGTATTGATGGTATTCACCGCCTGCGCCATGGCCTTTGCCCACGGCTCTAACGACGTGGCCAATGCGGTTGGACCGCTGGCCGCCGTAGTTAGCGTCATCAGCTCCGGTGGCGAAGTGGCTGCAAAATCTGCCCTGCCCTGGTGGATACTGCTGCTCGGTGGCGGCGGTAGTGTGGTCGGTCTGGCCACTTACGGCTTCAAGGTTATCGCCACCGTTGGCAAAAAGATTACCGAACTTACGCCCAGCCGCGGCTTTGCCGCTGAACTGGGTGCCGCTACCACCGTGGTACTGGCCTCGGCCACCGGCCTGCCCATCTCCACCACCCACACCCTGGTTGGCGCCATTCTCGGCGTGGGTCTGGCGCGCGGCATCGCAGCGTTGAATCTGCGGGTTATCGGCAACATTTTCCTGTCCTGGCTGATTACGCTCCCCGCTGGCGCGGGCCTGGCCATCGTCTTTTTCTTCTTCTTTAAAGGCGTGTTCAGCTAGACCGTGTCGATACCGGACCTGAAAACCCAGCTGGCGGAACTGGTTGCTTTACCCTCCGTCAGCTCTGCTTCTCCCCGCCTCGATATGGGCAACCTGCCGGTCATTGAACGATTGGCACAATGGTTGGAGGAGCTCGGGTTTGCGGTCAAAATACTGCCTTTGCCTGACAACCCGGCCAAGGCCAACCTGTTGGCCACCCTTGGCAGCGGCCCCGGCGGTCTGGTGTTGGCAGGACACACCGATACGGTGCCCTGCGACGAACAGCTCTGGCAAAGCAGCCCTTTCACATTGACTGAGCGCGACAACCGCTTCTACGGTTTGGGCGCCACCGATATGAAAGGCTTTTTCCCCATTGCTATTGAAGCTGCGCGCGCCTTTCTCGACGCGCCGCTGCAACAGCCCCTGATGATTCTGGCCACCGCCGATGAGGAGAGCTCCATGGCCGGCGCCCGCGCACTGGCAAGTCAGGGTTTCCCCAAGGCACGCCATGCGGTGATCGGCGAACCCACCGGGCTCAAGCCAATCCGAATGCACAAGGGCATTATGATGGAAGCGGTTCGATTGCAAGGGCAATCCGGCCATTCCTCAGACCCTGCGCTGGGACGCTCGGCACTGGAAGCCATGTACGAGGTGTTGGGCTCACTGGTCACCCTGCGCGCTGAATTACAGAGCCACCACCAGCACCCCGGCTTCACGTTGCCGATGCCAACATTGAACCTTGGCTGTATTCACGGCGGCGATAATCCAAACCGAATCTGTGGCCAGTGTGAGTTGCAATTTGATTTGCGCGGTGTGCCGGGCATGCACAACGAGGAACTGCGGGTACAGATTCGCCAGCGGCTGCAGCCCATCGCAGACCGGCATCAGGTGGGCTTTGAAATGGTCAGCTTGATGCCAGGCATTGAGGCCTTTGAGCAAAGCGCCGACAGCGACCTGGTGCGTGCCGCAGAGCAGTTAAGCGGCTATAGCGCCGGCGCGGTAGCCTTTGGCACCGAAGCCGGTTTTATGCAGCAACTTGGCATGGATACCATTGTGATGGGCCCTGGCTCCATTGATGTGGCCCACCAACCGGATGAATACCTGGCCCATGATCAGATAAACCCTGCTGTCACCTTGCTGCAGGGTTTGATCCGCAAATTCTGCCTGTAGCGGTCAACGAATTTCCCGCACCCGGAACCAGCCGGCAATACTGTAGCGCCTGCGTACCGCCGGTTTGACCTCATGTGGAAAACGCTCGCTGAAAAACAGCACCATACGCCCCATCTGCGGCACGATGGCTTCCAGCGGCTCACTATCAAAGTCGCGGTACATCACCAGCTCGCCACCCCATTGTGCCTGCCAGCGCGGATTGAGATACAGCACACTGGAAAGAATTCGGTTGGTATTTCCAGCAAAGGCATCCAGATGTTTTTTGTAAAAAGCGCCCTTGCCGTAGCGAGCAAAATGACACTCAAAATCGAACAAACCCAGCAGCAGACGGCGGTTCAATTCAAACCGCAGATTTTCCATCCAATGCAGGTAGGCCGACTCCGCAGGGTAGTCGTGGCTGAGCCAGTGAATAGTATCGGTGCGCAACTTGCTGTTGAGGCGAAAGGTGTCCTCCCGGCCGATACCTGCCCGGCGAAAACGGGCACTGCTGCGTGGTCCGGTGCGCTCATACAAGGCCCACAAAAGCTCATCCGGAATTCCCTCATCCACCACGCAATAACCATCGTCCACCAACGCGTTGGCGATGCGATCCAGAAAGTCGCTAAACTCACCGGCGGGAATGGCTGTCATGGCAGGAGCCTCAGAATGGACGGCGCTTTTTAAGGCAAAACCCGCTCCCTGTCACGCATTTTCTGACGCTATCCCGGCGCACTACTGTGAAAGATTCACTCGGCGAAATTGTGGTTTGCCCCTATAGGGAGCCCGGTGCGGATGGTATAATGTAATTTACACCCTGGGATATTCGTCAGACCGCTAGATCCCTGAGCCGATGCTTTAAAACCAGGCTGTTTCCAGCTGCTGCTGTTGTGCATGCCCGCACGAACGGGAAGCCTGATGCAACGCGGAAACCGCCACCTTGAACCTCAGGGTTCAAGGGTCACGCGGCCAACGGTATCTCCGGGGTTTTTACTGCTTGCCCAATGCAGGCGCATTGCCCCACCATAAGCGCATGACCAACCTTGAAAAATCCGCACTTCGCCAACAATTGCGAAGCCGGCGGCGCAACCTCGACGATTCTGAACAACAGCGGGCCAGCAAGGCTCTCGACCGGCGCGTGCGTCGACATCCTGCGTTCCGACGTGCAGCGCACCTTGCCTTTTACCTGCCCAGTGATGGGGAGATATCCCCGCTGACTGCGATGAAACGCCTGACACGACAGGGCCATGCCTGCTACCTGCCCTGCCTGGCAGGCAAGTCACTGGTTTTTCGTCGCTACCGGCCGGGAGAGAAGCTGGCGCCCAACCGATTTGGCATTCCCGAACCACCGCATCGACGCGGCAACACCGTAAGCGCAAAGTAACTCGATGTTATTTTTCTGCCACTGGTAGGCTTTGACGCAGCGGGAAACCG
>JBFKXO010000017.1:0-17131 GCA_041638115.1 Litorivivens sp.
AACCCGCAACCCGTGGAACCGGGATTTTATTGTGGGTGGCTCCTCCGGGGGATCAGCGGCAGCGGTAGCGGCCGGAATATTGCCCGTGGCACACGGCAACGATGGCGGTGGCTCCTTGCGTATTCCCGGTTCTGTCTGTGGCTTGTTCGGTTTGAAACCCAGCCGTTTCCGCACGCCGCTTGGCCCGGCCGGTGGCGATGGCAACGGTATGTCGACCCAGCATGTGATGAGTCGTAGCGTGCGCGACAGCGCCTTACTGCTCGATATTAGTCGCGGCCCGGAACCCGGTGGCTACGGATCGATTCGTGCGCCCGAGCGGCCCTATGTTGACGAAGTAGGGCGTACCCCAGGCAAACTGCGTATCGGACTCATGAAAACGCCGGTGATTCCGGTGCCGGTAGATCCCGAGTGTGTCCTTGCCGTCGAAAAAGCGGCTCGCCTGTGCGAATCACTGGGGCATACCGTGGAGGAGGTCACCCTGCCGATAAACGGTATGGAAGCCTATCTGGCAGCGGGCAAACTACTTTCGCTTAGCAGTAACGTTGCCATTCAGGCGCGTGAGAAGGTATTGGGCCGCAAGGTGACCGAAAACGATATCGAACCCATTAACTGGGTGCGCTACCACCAATACAAAGCCGTGACGGGTGAAGAGGTGCTGGCAGCACGCAGTCTGCAGGTAAAAGTGCACTGGCAGATGGCTGAATTCATGAAGGACTACGACGTGATTCTTTCGCCAACCTTGCCCGTTATGCCCGAAAGGATTGGCGAAATGGGGCCGAAACAGCCTATGAAGCAAGTTGAGCAAATGGCCTCAATGTATAGCCTGTTTACCTTACTCTATAACTTCACCGGCCAGCCGGCGATGAGTGTGCCGCTGCACTGGAGTGCGAGTGGGCTGCCGGTAGGGGTGCAATTCGCTGGCCGCTACGCCGAAGAAGATGTGCTGTTTCGCTTGGCTGCGCAACTGGAACAGGTATCGCCCTGGTGGGATAAGCGGCCACCGGCGCTGGTGTAGTGACGACTTATTCGGGTTCGCCCTGACTTCGGAATTGCTTCGGTGTCATGCCTGTCCAGCCCTTGAATGATCGGATAAATGAGCTGGGTTCGAGAAAGCCCAGCATTTCGCCGATCTCATGGATTTTCAGCTTCTCATCGCGCAAGTAGCGTATGGCTAGATCGCGACGGTAGCGGTCTTTCAACTCCTGATAGCTGGTGCCTTCTTTTTGCAGGCGACGGCGCAGGCTTGAGGGGGACAGGTGCAGGAATTCTGCCATTGCTTCGAACGTGGGTGGCGCGCCGGTGGGTGATTTCGCCAGCAGCGATTTGATCGCCGCACCGGTACTGGCAGGACGGCTGTCCTGTACGATCAGGGTGTACACGGCGTTGTCGAGGAATTCGTCCAATGACTCGGGGGTGTGCACCATATGGTTGTCGAGTTGCGCCGCGGAGAAATACAGGGCGGTCAATTCTGCATCGAAATCCACGTTCACCTGAAACACGTTGCGCAGGCTCTCGGCGTAAGGTTCTGATATGTTTGGCGCCGAAATCGTTACCCGGTCCAGGTCGATATTGCGACCAATTAGCCAGCCCATAAAGACATACCAGATGCGCAAGCCGGAGGCTTTTGCGACAGTATCAATATGGGCGGTGCGATCCCACTCTTCCGGTGCATAGGTGCGGTTGGCTGCATCGCTATTGATCAGGTAGTGCAGGGCTGCCATATTGCCTTCTTCGATCAACTCCACCCGGTGTCCGGTTTGGGGCTGCATCATCCGCTCAAAGCGGGCTGCCCGATGGAGTGCTTCACGCAGGGTGTGGCAGGTAATGACGCTGTAACACATAAAGCGAAACACGTCGGTGCCGATGCCAGCGCCCCAGGGCAACGACATATCCAAACGTTGCATATCCTGCGCGGCAGCTTCGTAAAGCCGGGAGTAGCGATAACTGGAAAGCTCCGCGTGCTTGTCGAGGGCTTCTACCTCGGCGCGATTAAGCCCGGCTGACGTTGCCAGTGCCTCCGCATTAAGGCCGATTTTCTCCAGGTAATCGAGCAGGCGCTGAAACTTGCCTGCCGGTGTTGCATGTTCCTTGCCGTTGCTCATGCCAGCCTTTTTTCCAATGTTATGAATGACTTGCCGCAGCGAACTTAAATGCCGGTGAAAATGCGCCAATTTGTGCTTTTGGCTTTACCGGTCTCAACTACACTGTGTGCAATGACAATAACGCAGTGGAGCACAATATGAGCACACAATTTGCCGGCCAGGTGCGCCACGAGGCCGTCACCAATGGTATCACCAATTGCTTTTTTAATGGCGTGATTGCCTGGTACCTCGTCCAAGCGAAGGAGTCTATTCCAGTGTGGGGTGGCCATGGTTTGTTGGTGGATTTTTTCGCCACCGGTCTGATACTGCTGTTTATCGTTACTCTGATTGTGGTGCCTCTGTCTCGCCGCAAGGTGCGTCAAGGCAAGCTAAACCCGGTGGCGTTGTCAGACAGCAGTTACGCTCAGCTGATCCGTTTTATCGCCCGTCGTCATTTGGCGCTGAGCGCATTGCTGCTCGGTCTGTTGGGGGCGGCTTTGTTTGTACCACCCACGGCAGCGATATTTGCTTTGATACAAATCGATAGCCTTTCTCCTCTTCACTTCGCCCTAACCAAGGGCATTTGGGCAGGGCTTGTTGCTGGCTGCATGGTGCCGCCGATGGTACATATGGCGGTATGCGTCGACGTCAATGATTATCAGGTTCAAGAGAGTTAAGACATGTCGCGATTATTGGAAAACAACGTAGCGCTGGTCACCGGCGGTGGCTCTGGGATTGGTCGTGCGATCAGTCAAACGCTCGCCCGAGAGGGGGCCAACGTGGTGGTTGCTGATTTTAACGAAGCGTTTGGTCAGCAATGTGTTGAGCTGATCAAGGCCAGCGGTGGTGAAGCCATCTTTCTGAAAGTGGATGTCACCCAGGAAGAACAGGTTAAGCAGATGGTGACGGATACCGTCAGTGCCTTTGGCAGACTTGACGTCGCCTGCAACAACGCTGCAGTGAGTCGTGGCAGCGGGCCTATTCATCAGTTCACCAAAGAGGTTTTCGACCAGACCCTGGAAATGTGTCTGACCAATACCTGGCTGTGCATGAAATACGAAATTGACGCGATGTTGACGCAGGGCAAAGGCGCGATCGTGAATATCTCCTCCAACGCCTCCCTGCGCGGCCAGGCTTACAACACCGCTTATGCCAGCGCCAAGGGTGGAGTGAATATCCTGACCAAGAGCTCCGCCGCAGAGTACGGCGCACAGGGTATTCGTATCAACGCAATCTCTCCAGGGGTGATTCGTACACCCGGTCTGGAAAAGTATTTTGAAGAACAGCCCAAAATGGCGGAAGGACTGAAAAAAGTCGCGGTGATGAATCGCCTGGGTGAGCCGGAAGAAATCGCGGAAGCGGTGGCGTTTCTGGCGTCTGATCGTGCGTCATTTATTACCGGCCAACTGCTGTCAGTGGACGGCGGTGGCGCGGTGCGAGGGTAAGTCATGAAAACACGTGTTCCTCTGCCTATGCCGTATGGCTGGTTTCAGGTGTTGTATTCCCACGAGTTGGCGGTGGGCGAATCCAAACCGCTGGAATACTTCGATACCGAGCTGGTGATCTTCCGCACGGAATCTGGCGAGGCGAAAGTGCTGGATGCCTATTGCCCGCATATGGGGGCTCATCTGGGCTATGGCATCCGCGACCAGGCCGGCGGCGGTTCGCAGGTAAACGGCGAAAGTATTGTCTGCCCCTTTCACGGCTGGGAGTACAACGGTGATGGCGAATGCACCAAGGTGCCTTACGCCAAAAACCTGCCGCCCAAGGTGGCGCGCTGTGAGAAGGTCATCAAAAACTGGCAAGTGCGGGAGCTGAACCAGTGCATCTATGTGTGGTATCACCCGGAAGATATTGTGCCAACCTTCGAGCCCGAGACGATTCCCGAAGCCGCTGCAGATAATGCTGATTGGGGAGAGCTGAAGACCTACGAGTGGGAGATCAATACCCACATGCAGGAGATTGGTGAAAACGCCGTTGACCCCGCTCACTTTTTCTTTGTGCACGGCACCGCGGATGTGCCCACGCCGACGGAAATGTCCTTTGATGAGCACAAGCGCTACGGCTTTCTGAAAACCGAAATGCACACGCCCAAGGGCACGGTGCACGGCAGTATTGAAAACAGCAGCATCGGCCCCGGCATTGCCCTGGTGAAATTCAGCGGCATCTGCGACACGGTGTTGATGGCCAATATCTCGCCCATTGGCCCGGAGAAATCTGTGGCCAAATACGCCTTTATTCAGCGCGCTGATGCGGGCAAAACCGCCAGTCGGGTGGGGCAGGCGATCATTGATGATATCCGCAAGCAGATGGATGAAGACCGGATTATCTGGGCTCACAAGCGCTATCTGGAAAAGCCCATGCTGTGTGATGGCGACGGCCCCTTTAACCGTTTTCGGAAGTGGTACGGTCAGTTTCTCGTGAACGCGGAATAACACTATGTTCAAGAACTACAACCACCTGCTTCAGCCCGGCCGTATCGGTTCAATGACCCTTAAGAATCGCATGTTCGTGACGGCGATGGGCGTGAACCTGGCGGAAACTGACGGCCACTGCGGCGAGCGCATTCGCGCCTTTCACGAAGAGCAAGCCAAAGGTGGCGCTGCACTGGTGACGCTGGGTGTGGCCGGGGTCGCGTGGCCTCACGGTGGCAATATGCCGCGTCAGGTTGCAATTTCCGACGATAAATTTATTCCGGGTTTGCGCGAGCTCGCCGACGCGGTTCACCGCCATGATGCAAAAATCATTTCCCAATTGCACTTTGGTGGTCTGGTTGGTGTTGAGGACATGAAGCACGGTCGTCCGGTGTGGATTCCGTCGATGCCGGTCTTCAAGCAGAGTGACCTGGAAGCTGGAATGCTGAAGGACGAAATCGCCCGCTCGGCAACATCGCAAAAGCTGGATGTCAAACTCCACCCAATGACCAAAGAGGACATTGAGGTGCTAGTGCAGAAGTTTGCCGATGGCGCCCGTCGGGTGCGCGAGGCCGGGATGGATGGACTGGAACTCCACGGTGGCCACGGCTATCTGATTTCGGAATTTTTGTCGCCTTTAACGAATCAGCGCGACGATGAATACGGCGGCTCTGTCGAAAACCGTGCCCGCTTGCTGATGGAAATCATCGCTGCAGTGCGCAAGGCGGTGGGGCGGGACTTTCCGATCTGGTGCAAACTGGACTCGGAAGAATTTGGTCAGGCGGACGGCATTTCGCTGGAAGATGCCAAAATCGTTGCGCGCATGGCTCAAGACGCCGGTATGGATGCGATCACCGTCAGTGCCTACCACGATACGTCGCGCGGTGCCCTGCACTCTGAATCCAATATTCCTCATACGCCGGAACGATTGGTCGCCAATGCGACGGCGATCAAGCAAGTGCTGGATATTCCGGTGATTACTTCCGGTCGGATTGAGCCAGATCGCGCCAGTAAACATATTGGTGAAGGGCATTTCGATTTTTTCGGTATGGGACGCAAGCTGCTCGCCGATCCGTATCTGCCGAGAAAGCTGGCTGAAAATCGCGCCAAGGATATTCGTCCCTGCGTTTATTGCTATTGCTGTGTCAGTCAGATCTATCTGGAATCGCCGGTTAAGTGTGCGGTTAACCCGGATACGGCGTTTGAAACCGATGACCTCCTTGCACCTGCAGCGTCGCCGCGTCGAGTGGCTGTTATTGGCGGTGGCCCGGGTGGCATGGAAGCGGCACGAAGGCTGACGCTGCGCGGACACGATGTGACGTTGATTGAAAAGAGTCACGTATTGGGCGGCACGCTGCAATTTGCCTCCATTGCCTATGAGCCTAACGGCAAGTTGCTGGACTGGCTCAAGCGACAGGTACGTAAGCTCCCGATTGATATTCATCTGAATACGGAAGCCACGCCGGAGCTGCTAAAACGGCTGAATATTGAGCAGGTTGTGGTGGCTACCGGTGCGACGCGCTCAATGCCACCCATACCGGGTGCGGATCGGGATTTCGTGTTTAGTGGTGACGAAATGCGCGCCATGGTTCTCGGCGAAAAGCTTTCCGCTCTGCGCGACAAGCTGAACGGTTTTTCGCGCTTTATGCTGGCGGCGGGCAGTGCCACCGGAGCCAATCAGCATCGTGGTCTGATCAATCTGGCAACTCGCCACTGGATGCCGCTGGGCAAGGAAGTGGTCATTATTGGCGGTGAGTTGGTCGGGCTGGAGCTGGCGGAGTACCTCGCCCATCGAGGGAAAAGGGTGACGGTGCTGGAGGAGAGTTCGCGTCCGGGCGCCGGGTTGTATCTGGTGCGCCGGTTGCGGCTGCTGGATGAGTTGCGCGAGGCCGGTGTGACGCTGATTGGCAAAGCATCGAATATCGCGATAGAAGATCGTCGGGTGGTATACCGCAACTACCGTGGCCAGACACGCCATATCGGCGCGGACCATGTGGTGGTGGCCAAGGGCGCGGAAGGTAACTTGTCGTTAGCGGATACCCTGTCCTCTCGTGGGTTTACGGTCCACACTGTGGGCGACTGCAGCGGCGTGACCTATATCGAGGGTGCCATGCACGAGGCTGCGCGCGTGGCTGCCACCCTATAGTCCTTCCCGAGCGCCCCGGCCGATTGCCCAACGCTCGGGATTAGCTCGTTGGCGAAAACGATCAGCTGATCTCATTGGTCGGCAATAATCAGCTTTTCCTTACAATTCTGTTTTAGATTGCTACAGTATTTACAGCCGCGCAGTAACGGCTGAGATATTTGACGAGCGGGGAAGGCATGAGAGCAACAGCGTTGTGGTTTTTATCACTGATATTAGCGGCCTGCGCTAGCGCGGAGCCGGGTTACTCGATGCAGCCAATCACCAAGGAGGTGAAAAACCCTTGGGCTATGGCATGGTTACCCGGTGGCGATCTAGTAATAACAGCGCGCACGGGTGAGCTGCACCGCCTGGATGCGGACGGACAGTTGCATCGTATTTCTGGTGTGCCGGAGGTGCATGTCAACGGCCAGGGCGGTCTACTGGATATTGCGGTGGCCGACGATGGCTGGATCTATCTCACCTACGCAAGCCCGACAGGTGATGGTAAGGGCAGTCACACGGCCTTGATGCGAGCGCGGCTTCAGGAGAATGCCCTGATCGATCAGCAGGTGCTTTACAAAGGCGAGCCGAATTCGAGCAGCGGTCGTCACTACGGCAGTCGGGTCGTCCTTGCCGCTGACAATCTGTTGTACTTTTCTATCGGCGATCGCGGGCACCGCGACAGCAACCCCCAGGATGCCGGGCGCGACGGCGGCAAAATCTACCGTCTGGCAAGAGATGGCTCGGTACCCTCGTCGAATCCCTTTGCGACTAAGCCCACTGCAATCGATGCAGTCTACTCCCTGGGGCACCGCAACCCCCAGGGTATGGCCTTGCATCCGGTCACCGGTGAGCTCTGGATACATGAGCACGGGCCGCGCGGTGGCGACGAAATCAATATTATCCGCGCCGGCGGGAATTATGGCTGGCCCCTTCTGAGTTACGGGATTAATTACAACGGCACCACCTTTGCCGAGGGAACCACCCGTGAGGGCTATGTGGGCCCTGTGCATTACTGGGTGCCGTCAATTGCGCCTTCGGGTATGGCCTTTGTTACCAGCGCGCGTTATCCGCAGTGGCAGGGGCAGTTGCTGGT
Organism: Litorivivens sp.; assembly: GCA_041638115.1. Lineage (GTDB taxonomy): Bacteria > Pseudomonadota > Gammaproteobacteria > Pseudomonadales > Spongiibacteraceae > Litorivivens. The sequence continues at coordinate 7,717 of JBFKXO010000017.1, forward strand.
CGGCTCACTAAAGTTTGCTTATGTAGAGCTGTGTCAACTGGACGGCAACAATGTGACGGCAACGCACAAGCTGTTTGACGGTGTGGGGCGTGTGCGTGACGTCAAACAGGGACCTGATGGTTATCTCTACCTGGCGGTAGAGGGGAAGGGGGTGATGCGTATCCTTCCCGATGAAACTGCCGGAAACTAGCGACAGGCTTAAAAAGAGCTTTTGCCTGTGGCGAGTATCTGGTAACCGTCGATGCCGTAGCGTTCGCGCAAGGGTATGGCAATGTCGACATGAATCACTTTGTTTTTGCTGGCTTTGCTTGAGCTGAAGCGAAACCCAAAGCCTATGTTGGCCAGATTGGTGGTCGATTCGGCGTCGGGTGTTTCGGTGTCGCGCGTCCGGCCAATATCGATATAGGCTGCCCCCCCCGACCCGCAGCAGGTTGAAAATATGCCAATCGGTAAAATGACGACGTTCGACCGTGAATAGCCAGCGCTGGTTGCCGCGTTGAACGTCGTTGGGATAGCCGCGCAGATTGTCGCTGCCGCCTGATGTTAACTGTTCATCCTGCTGGATGTTATCGGCCACGTCGAAACGCAGGCTCGCAAACCAGCGGTTTTTCTCATCAATAAAGTGGTAGTAGCGTGCAGCGAGTGTGACAAAGTTGCTTTGCGTGCGATCTACATCGGTATTGTATCTTCCGTGCAGCGCGGTTTCTGTTTGAAATAAATGGTGTCGCCCGGCGCTATGGGTATACTGGTGGTTGATCGTGTAGAGCACGGCGTCCTGATTGCTGCCCCAGGAATCGCTGGCGTACCCCAATCGGGTAAACCAGTAGGTGCCCAATCGAATGTCTTCCTGGCGACCAATATGCGACAGGTTGCTGACGGTCCAGTACTGGTCTTCGATCGATTCATACGATATCCACGGGTAGCGTAATACCCGGTCTTGTGGCGGCGCCTCCTGACTCTGCGTTATCGGTGCATAATCTGTACTCTGGCTGGTAAAACCCACCCGCCAGCGACGCGCAACACTGTCCTCTACGCCACGTGACCAGCCATAGAATACTTCCGCATTCTCGATGTCAGTGCGAAACGTGTTCAGCGTCAGATCGTTCAGGGTGATTTCGTCAATACGTCGTTCCTGCAAGCTGTGGAAGCCTGATGCCCATCGGGTATTGAGCGAGTAGAAAGGGCGCTCCAGACGCACATCCTTAACGTAACCGTCCGAAGTATTGGAATAACTGAGATCCAGCTCGGAGTGATTGCCAAACAGTTGATCGTGGCCGTAAGAGAGACTGTAGCCGCTGCGGTCGTCATTGCGAAAGCGGCCAATGGCGAGGGACTGGCCGGTGCCGAGCAGGTTGGATTCGCTGATACCGACGTCGCTTTTGTTCTCACCGCCTGTGCGCGAAAAGGACGCGGAAGGCGATAATGTCCAGACATCGCGAACGACGGCGATCAGGCTAATCTTGTCCCCGCAGGTTCGGCTCGGAACGATCATCGCATCCGACAGATAGTCGTTATCGCGTAACAATCTCTCGTTCTCTTCAACGATCCTGGAATTCAGCGGTTGTTCCTGGTCAAAGGTTAGTTGTTCAGCGATAACCCGTGGCCGGGTATCAATATGCAGCGTATTGATCAGCTTGTAGAGGGGATTGTCTTCGCGCGGGTTGTCTTCGTTGAAAATAGGCAAAACCACATAATCGATTTTATCGATTTGCATGCCGTCGAAAGCTTTATAGTCGATGGCTTCCCGGGTTTTCACAAACCGAAACAGGCGCGGATCGTCAGTTTGATAGTAGCTCTGACATTCAACAGTAGGCTCCGCCTCCGCGGCTACCAATGAGGCCAGGGCGGCGATAGACAAGGCCAGCGGCGCGGTATATTTCATACACGGAGTTGTAATTCTAACGGCTATCCCAATAGGTAAGAGCGTATGAGAATCCGCAGATCGCAACAATGCCATTGCGCAATACTGCGCAAATAATTAGCCAAGCGTGTGCTTAGAAGGTCTGATAACAGGGAAATACACGCCGGTATTATTACCGGTTTCTGGCTTGCATCTCCGGTGAGCTGCAAGCCAGTTGGTTGTGGATGTACAACGCCTCTGGTGTGTCAGCTCCCCGAGGGGGCTGCCTTAGTCATCGTGCTCGCGGTATCGCCAATGATGAGCTTTGTGGTGGCCATTGTATGCGTGACCTCGGTGATAGTCTTTGTGGTGATGCTTGCAGTGTTCGCGCTTGTGTTTGTGTCTTTTCTCATGCCAGTGATGTTTCTTTTTGTGGTAGTGCTTATCGCGGTAATAGTGGGGCGGCTGATGGTGATCGTAGTGGACCTGCTCGACCCGATGCCTGCGTCGATCGTCATCTCCCGCCTCGTAAGCCGCGTACAAAGCCGCCGCGCCCAGTAGTACGGCAACCGCTTTTTCACCGTCGGCTTGGGCAGGCGGCGGCGCAAGGGCAACAACTGTTGCCAGCCCCCCTGTTGAAGCTGCCGCTTTGAATATTCTTGCTAACTGGTTTTTGAGTTTGTCAGTTCGTTGCATTATTACGTCCTCCTCGGAGCGTCTACTGCAATGTAAATTGACGAAGGTGAACACGAGCTGAAGAGGTTTTTCGCAGCGCAAGATCCCGCTATTGGGGGTAGGCACGAAGGGGATAGACACAAAAAAGGCCCTACCCGAAGGTAGAGCCTTTTGATTTGGTGGAGCCGGCGGGAATTGAACCCGCGTCCGTCAGCACTCTGCCGAGAGCTCTACATGCTTAGCTTCCGTTTATTGATTTAGCCTCTCACAGCCCAACGGTCAGGACGTGGTCGGCGAGCCTGCTTAAAGTTTAACAGCGCCGTGACAGGCACACTTTGCTGCGATCCCATTCTATATGACAGTCAATAACGCGGTATGGGCACCTTGCTATCGACCGCTAGCGGGGTTTAGGCCGCTAGAGCGTAGTTGTCGTCGTTGGCAACTATAAAATAACAGCTTTGGATTAACGTGATTCGCTGTCATCACGGCATGCACTCACGGTTTTGTTACCGGCGTCGAATCCAAATCGGCCCCAAAACCTGAAGAACCCGCATTGTAGCGGACTGTCGTCCGGCCGTCATGGTTTGTTTACGCAGGTTGTACATCAAGTTGGACGCCGGCGGCGTTAATGAGTTCCTGTTCGTCTTCCAGATCGGCGCGAGTCAGCGGGTTTTGTTCCAGCCAGCTTTGCGGGGCGGTGAGGGTGAGGGCCTTTTTGCCGGTGGCGGTAACGGTGACCTCGGTCGGTATACTGCGACTCTGGCGGCGGCGATGGAGGATGCACGCAAGCCGGAACAGGGCGACCAGCAGCCAGTCGGGCTTTAGACCGGCGGGAATCTCATTGGTCTTGGGTTTGCGGCGATGGTTTAGCACCAGAAAGGCCAATCGTGCCTGCTCCTGGCGGGAGAAACCGGGCATGTCGGCATTGTTCAAAATGTAGGCGCCGTGTTTGTGGTAGCCGCCGTGGGCAATGGCGAGGCCGATCTCGTGCAGGGCGGAGGCCCAGCGCAACAGGTGTTCGGCTTCGATGGCGTCGGTTTTCAGTTCGCTCTGTACATCGGGTAGCCAGCGCAGGGCCAGCTTGCACACGCGCTGGGCCTGCGCGGTGTCCGCATGGTACTGACTGACCATGTGGTTTATGGTGCTTTCGCGAGTATCGTGATGGTGCAGACGGCCAGCCAGATCGTGAATAATACCTTCACGAATGGCGTAGTCTGAGGTTTGCATGTGTTCGATATCGAGCTCTTCAAACAGCGCCAGAAGGATGGCCAGGCCGCCTGGTAATACACTTTGGCGCTCGTTGCTCAGGCTTTTGATAGCGATCTCTTCGAAGGTTTTGAAGGTTAACAGGGTGTCGCGCAGTGCGATCAGGCTTTTGCGTGTGATGGCGCTGCTGTCGCTGAGCTGGTTGTCTCGCACGACTCGACCGATGGTGCGAATCGTGCCTGAGGCTCCGACGGCTTCATCCCAGTTGCCGCGGAAGGCTTCAATATACGGTGCCAGTTCCCTCGCTGCAGCATTGCGGGCTTTGCGAAAGGCCGAGTCACTGAGTTTCCCGTCGGGAAAGAAGCGGCGGCTGAAGCTTACGCAGCCCATGTCGAGGCTTTCCATCAGCTGCGGTTTCTGGGCGCCAATCACCAGCTCGGTGGAACCGCCACCGATATCTACCACCAGGCGTCGCGAGTTGCCGGGGGAGAAGTCATTGGCGACGCCCAGATAGATCAGGCGGGCTTCTTCGGTGCCGGAAATGATGTTGATGGGGGCGGGTAGAATACTTTCCGCCTGTGAGATAAAGGTTTCGGCATTGGCGGCGGTGCGCAGAGTATTGGTGCCGACGATCCGGATGTGGTCGGCGGGCACGCCGCGCAGGCGCTCGGCCATTTTACGCAGGCTGTCGAGTGCGCGATCGATCGCTGCTTCCGACAGGGTGTTATGTTTGTCCAGCCCGGCCGCAAAGCGAACCATATCCTTGTGAGCATCAATAACGATCAGTTTGCGCTGTTCGAAGCGAGCGATCAGCAGGTGAAAGCTGTTGGAGCCCAGATCGAGGGCGGCATAAATTTCCGGTTTGTCGTCAGATGGCACTCAGCAAACTCCGGTTGAGCGGGCAGACTGGGATTTCTTCGAAGTGTAACGACAGGTAGACGGGATTGCGATACCGTGGCCCGGCCCGATCACGGGGAATTTGTCTCAATACCTCTTTTCGGTAATCTGTATAACTGTCATAAATAAGACATAATCGTGCGATACGCTGGTGCGACTTACTGTGTTTTGTGGATGGAGTGTTAAATGACCGACTCGGGTGTGCGAGATAACTGGGTTCCCAAAGAGTTGAGTTGGCTGTCATTTAACGAGCGTGTTTTGCAGGAAGCTGCGGATGAAAGCGTGCCCATCATTCAGCGAGTCCGCTATCTCGGGATTTTCTCTAACAATATGGACGAGTTTTTCCGGGTGCGCGTGGCAGACGTACGTCGGCTTGCCGCTTTTTCCACTCCGTCCAAGCAGGAAGAGTTCAAGCTGTTGCTGGAAAAGATACAGCTCCGGGTGGTTGAGTTACAGCGCCGCTTTGACCAGATTTACCTGGCTACTCTTAAAGATCTACGAAAACGCGGGATTTACCTGGTTAGCGAGCGCCAACTGGATGATCATCAGCGCGAGTTTGCCCGCAATTATTTTTTTGAGCATATCCAGCCTGAGCTGGTGCCCATCATTCTGGATGACAACTACCCACTGCCGGAATTGAATGACGCCTCGATCTATCTGGCGATCAAGCTGGTGTCGGCAGATCAGGTGCGCTATGCGATTCTTGAGGTTCCGACCAATCGCCTGAATCGGTTTGTCAGTATCCCTTCGCGCAAAGGCAAGCGCGGCAAAGTCATGATGGCGCTGGAAAATTTGATACGGGTCTGTTTGCACGATGTGTTTCGGGGCATCTTCCAGTTAGGAAGTGTAGAGGCTTATACCATCAAGCTGACGCGAGACGCAGAGTTGGAATTGGGTGAGGAAGTCACTGAGAGCTTTTTCGAGCGGATGGAGCGCAGTCTCAAACGACGTCGCAAGGCTGACCCGGTGCGTTTTGTGTACGACAGTGAAATGCCCGAAGACCTGCGCGACTATCTGGCGCGGCGTTTGGGTCTTGGTCGCCTAGACTCAGTGCTACCGGGTGGTCGATATCACAACTCAAAGGATTTTATGGGCTTTCCCAATTTGGGGCCTGCCTATCTTGAGTTGAAACCGATGCCGAAAATCCCGGTGCCGGCGATCGATTCCTTTGACAATATTTTTGATGCTATCGCCCAGCAGGACGTGCTGCTTTACTACCCCTATCACAGCTTTGCCTATGTGATTAACCTATTGCGCACAGCGGCGATTGATCCGGCTGTGCGCTCCATCTCAGTTAGCTTATACCGGGTGGCATCCAACTCCCATGTGGTGGATGCGCTGATCAATGCAGTGGCAAACCACAAGGATGTGACCGTTGTGGTCGAGTTGCAGGCCCGCTTTGACGAAGAAGCCAACCTGGCGCTGTCGCACCGTCTGCAAGAGGGTGGGGTCAATGTGATTTTTGGTGTGCCGGGATTGAAAGTGCACGGCAAACTGATATCCATCACCCGGCAGGAGAATAACTCTTCGCGTTACTATACGCATATAGGGACGGGAAACTTCAACGAGAAGACCGCTGAGGTCTACACCGATTTCAGCCTGTTGACCTACAACCAGGAGATTGGCGAAGAGGCGGCCAAGACTTTTGAGTTTATTCGCTATAACTATCGCCGCCCAGACTACAAACATCTGATCGTGTCACCCATCAACACGCGCGAACGCTTTCTGGGGATGATCAATCAGGAGATTAAGGCGGCGAAAGAAGGTGAAGCTTGTGGGCTGACCTTCAAATGCAACAACCTGGTAGACCCGGAGCTGATCGACAAGCTCTATGAGGCTAGCCAGGCGGGCGTGCCGGTGCGCCTGATTGTGCGCGGTATGTGCTCGCTGGTGCCGGGGGTAAATGGAATAAGCGAAAATATCGAGGCGATCAGTATTGTTGATCGCTTTCTGGAGCATCCGCGTGTCTACATGTTCTACAACCGCGGCGATCCGCGTTACTTTCTGTCTTCGGCAGATTTGATGACGCATAATATCGATTATCGGGTGGAGGTAATGTGCCCGGTGTACGACTCGGCGGCGAAAAAGATCTTGCAGGATATACTGGATATTCAATGGGCCGACAACGTGAAGGCGCGGGTGCTGGAGTCGAACTTGATGAATCGCCTGCGTCTGCCGCGCAAGAAAAAAACCAAGCGTATTCGCTCGCAAGAGGCGATTCACCGATATTTGAGCAAGGGGCGCCTGCCGCGGCTGCGCAAGCTCCGATATCGTCCACCTAACGGCGAGTGATTGCTCAGGTTTTGACCACCAGTAGATTGCCGGTCACTCGGCGAGGCTTGTTGATGTCGCCATCGAGCAATTCACCGCCGAATTCCTTGGCGCAGCGTTCAGCAAGCTCCAAAAACGGCGGACGGCCGGGGTCGGCAATAATGATAGTGCCGACCTTGGCCTTCACTGCTTTTTTTACCAGGCTAAAGAGCGGATCGACCAGCTCATCCCAAAAGCAAATGTCGCCGCCAAGGACGTAGTCAAAACCTTTCAAGTCCTTGATTTTCAGGTCCTCATAGCGCGCTACGAGAGTATCGACTTCCACATCGTTGAGCAGACAGTGCGTCTCCAGAAAGGGAAACACGTGCGGGTCAGCGTCGGTGGCTGTTACCGCGGCATCATAATGCTTGGCGCAAAATATCGAGAGTAATCCCCAGCCGGCGCCCACTTCCAGGATATCGGCGCCTGGTTCCGGTTCGTGGCGCTTTAAATAATCCATGATCATAAAGCTGGAGCCCCAAACCTTGGTGCCGTGGATTTCCGGCGCCTGCAGCTCGTTTATTATGTGTTGAATCAGGTGATGCTTTTTCTTGAGGATGATCAGGTCGTTGAGGTAATAATAATCTTCGGTGGCCATAGGGTTTAGATTTTATCGCTCTGGAAATGGCACCAGTTTGGTACCGTTAGCTTGCGGTTTTCGGTGGTGTTTCAAAGTGCAGTAAATCGGCGCAATTGGCGCGAGCCTGGTCCCAGTATTCGACTTTCAGGTGGAGTTCGGCAAAGGCGGCAGTGGGAAAATGCTTGAGCGGTTGTCCGACCAGATGGCTGATGGCTTCTTCCATGGCCGGGTTGTGGCCAATCACGAGAATGCGCTCGAGTTTTGGGTCCCGGTCGCGAATCCAGCTTAACAGGGCATCGGGATCAAAGGTGTAAAGCGCGTCGTCTAAGGTCAGTTCGCCACTGGGGGCATCCAGTGCTTCCCTCACCCGTTTTATGGTGCTGCGGCAGCGTTTTGCGGGGCTGCAATAAATGTGTTGCAGATCGTGGCAGTGTTGCTCGATTACACTGGCCATGGCGATGGCATCGCGCTTGCCGCGCTTGTTTAGTGGGCGGTCGATATCATCCAGCATGTCATCGTCGTGACTTGATTTGGCGTGTCTGAGCAGGTAGAGCGTTTTCACTTGTTATGTTCGCGCAGAACCCGTTGTTTCTGTCGGTCCCAATCGCGCTCTTTCTCCGTATCGCGTTTGTCGTGCTGCTGCTTGCCCTTGGCCAGACAGATTTCGGCCTTGATCAGGTGCTTTTTCCAATACAGGGCTGTACAGACACAGGTATAGCCTTTTTGCTGGGTGGCTTCAACCAGTCTGCTCAGCTCCTTGCTGTGCAGCAGTAGCTTGCGGGTGCGCGTGGGATCGGTGACATAGTGAGTGGAGACTGTATCCAGCGGTGTGAACTGGGTGCCGATCAGCCATGCTTCGCCGCCTTTTAACAGCACGTAGCTCTCGGTGATCTGGGCCTTGCCAGCGCGGGCACTTTTTACTTCCCAGCCCTGTAGGGCCACACCGGCCTCAAATTTGTCGGTGAGATGATAGTCGTGACGAGCGCGCTTGTTCAGCGCGATCGTGGAACTGGATTGTTTTGGTTTCTTGGCAGCCATGGGCGCGCATTATAGGGCTTCTCACTGGTAAAGCCTACGTAGCTGCGCGAAAATGGGACCATAAGAATGTTTCGGGGATATCCGAGTTGCAACGAGAAACCCTGCAAGGAGTTTGGGTAAGCCGCTGGACCTTTGTCGCCGCGGCCGCTGGTCTGGCCATTGGGCTGGGTAATTTCTGGCGTTTTCCCCATGAGGTCGGCCATCACGGTGGTCTGCTCTATATCCTGATTTACCTGGGGTTCGTCTTTCTTATCGCGACCCCGGTAATGCTTGCGGAAGTGGTCATGGGAAGTCGTGGCCGTGCCAATCCCGCTACCAGCATTCGCTATCTGAATCTCGAGTCTGGCAGCTGGAGGCTCTGGCGGCTGGCGCCGGCGCTGGCGATGTTTACTGGCTTGTTGATGCTGATGCATCTGGCGGTGATCGCGGGCTGGGTTCTCAATTACGCCTACTACCTCGGTGATACCAAGCTCGAAGCGATCAGTATCGAGTTTGCCGGCGAATATTTTGCAAATTACGTCGCTTCCTCCGAGGAGATGATGAAGGGCTTTACCGGCTTCATGTTGGTGTTGGCGCCGCTAGCCATGTTGCGAATGACGTTTGCTACCGGGCAGTTGCTGCGATTATTGGTGCCGCTGATCCTCATTGCCTTGCTGGCGTTGGTTTATGCCTCTGCGATCATGGGGAATCTGCCCGCCGGCCTGTCCTGGATGTTTTCGCTGCATCCTGAGGATGTTGGGCCGGAGGCCATCATTTCCGCATTGGGGCAGGCCTTCTATACCTTGGGTATCGGGGTCGGGGCCATGATGATCTATGGCGCCTATTTTCCGGATGGCCGTTCAATATCCCGTCAGGTCGTCGCCGTCGTG
>JBFKXO010000018.1:0-16852 GCA_041638115.1 Litorivivens sp.
CCCGACAATGTGGCGCCCAGCGATGCCGAAGTGGAATATCTCAAGCGCAGTTACGCACACTACTTTCCCGAAGCCGAAACCCGGGTGCTCGATAGCTTTGCCGGTTTGCGGGTATTGCCGGGTTCCACGCAATCGATGAATCGGCGCAGTCGCGAAACCCGTTTTGTGATGGACAATGAAAGCCAACCGCACACTCTGGCCATCTACGGTGGCAAGTTGACCGGCTACCGCCACACCGCCGACGTGGCGCTGAACAAGCTATTACCTACGCTGGGCGAGCGCGACGCTATTGGCGACACGCGTATTCTGCGTATCAAGCCAGCGTAAATCGCTGACCGACAATATCTTCGCTGAGCGTCCAAAGCTGCTCGGCGGCGTCGCCGTCCAGGCCGTAAGAAAAATAGCCTGCTGTGGGATTTACTTCGGTGGCAGGCTGACCAACGCCGCAATCTTCCAGATACAACCCGCCGCGTCCTTCCAGCTCAGCGGCTGTAGCAGCCCAAACGCTGGTCGCCGCCCCCTGCTCAACCGATTTGAATTCAAAACCGCTTTCGTGGGCTTGAGAACCAAACTGTGCCATATCTTCCTGTGTCATATGACGACCGAGGTTGGTCATAATTGCACCGGGATGCACAGCCAGCGACGGGATGCCGCGTGCACTGAGCGCCACCGAAAACAACATATTGGCGGTTTTGGCCTGCCCATAGGCCTGCCATTTGTCATAGGCGTGAGTTTCAAAATGGGGATCATCAAAGTTAACCGGCGCGTATTTATGACCGGCCGAACTAAGGTTGACCACACGCGGCGCCGGCGCTTTTTTCAGCGCGGGCACCAGCAGACAGGTCCACAGAAAGTGTCCGATATGGTTCGCGCCAAACTGCATCTCGCAACCCTGCGCCGTGCGCGACAGTGGACACGCCATAATACCGGCATTGTTAATCAGACGATCAATGCGCGGCACTTTGTCGAGTAGGGCCGCTGCAGCCGCCCGCACCTGTACCAGGTCACTCAACTCAAGCTCAACATAATCCAGTCTGGCCTGGGGCACCGCATCACGCAACTGGGCTAACGCTTCCTCAGCTTTGGCCTGAGAGCGCGCGGTAATCACAACCTCGGCACCGGCCGCCGCAAGGCTGCGTGCCGATTCAAAACCAATGCCGGAGCTTGCCCCCGTCACCACGACAATCAGTCCGCTGAGATCCTGTCCTTGCAGTACGTCGTCGGTTGTCGAGCTTGCGCCAAAGGTCGCCATGAATTCCCACCATCGTCATATTGTTATCGCGTTGCCTCTGTATTACAGCGATTTAACGCTACCGACATCATTACCAACGCGTTAACCGTAGCTAACAACTTCGACATACCAGACACAAGTATCTGTTATTAAATGTTTTTATTGTTATTTGCCGTATAAAAATTCTGTAAGCAAGGCCATTTTCAGAGCGCCAGGGGCCGCTTGCCTGTAAGCGAAAAAAAGTGGGGGATGCGTAAACTGATCCTCAGTGACAAAACATTGGATCGCTTTGAAAAGGAGCATTGAAATGCAAACCAACAGCCAACTGACCGCCACCGATATCGCCGACAGCACGGCAAAAATCAGCGTGATGTCGATTCTGGTAACCGGCTTTATCTACTGCATCGCCCTGCTGGTCTGATCGCTTCAAAAATCCCCTAAGTCCATTCAGGTCAGCACGCTTCCCCCGCCCAGCGGGGGATTTTTTTAGTGGCCCGTGATAACCTCTGGCGCTGTTTCACACACCCGGAACGGCATCATGAGCGAGCTGGACAACTATCAATACGTACTGCTGGGAACCCGCAAAAAAGACGGTAGTATGGTCGACACACCGGTTTGGTTTGCCAAGGAAGGAAACACCGTTTACATGTTTTCTGCCGGCAACGCCGGCAAGATCAAACGCTTGCGAAATTTCGCTCAGGCGCGCCTGGCGCCCTGCACCGTCAGCGGCAAAGCGCTGGGTGACTTTGTACCCGCCTCTGCCACGGTGCTAAACGACGACACCGAGATCCGCGAAGCCCATCGCCAACTTGTTCGAAAATACGGCTGGCAGATGCGCTTACTGGATCTCGGCGCCCGTTTGGGCGGCCGCATTCGTAGCCGCGCATTTATCAAGGCCGAGCTGAGCTAATCAGCTCAGCCGAGCCACCACGTCATTGCGCGGCGCAGGCTGGGCACCGCTCTTGGCCAGATATCGCAGGCCAGGATCGGAAGACGCCGCCAGCTCCACGCGCAGACAATCTTCAATAATCGCCAGCCCCTGCTGTAAACGCGCCTCGGTTTCGTAGTACGGCACGCCGAACCGCAGCAGACTGCGCTCGCGTCCGTCGCGACCGCGATCCTTGATGCACTTGCAGTGCAGCTTGCGCTGATTCAAGGTGCTGTAGAGCGGGTATGGGTCATAGTTCAGGAACGACAGGGTGAACATTCCATTGGCGCCCAGCTGGCCATTGACCGGCTCCAGCAAGCGAAAACGAATTCCATGACCTTTGAGTAGGTTGGTCAAACGCACCCGAAAGTAGAGTGCCAAATCCGCACTGCGCTGGCGGATCGCCTGGGGACCAAGCTCACCGTACAGACGAAAGCACGCGAGCAACCCGGCATACAGCGAGAAGTCGAGTCCGCCGGAGGGACAAAAGCCGAGATCCGATGCTCCCTTCGCCAGTGGCTCGCCAGACCAGTTCAAACCGCCGACCAGATGGCGGAAGCGTTCGTTGGTCCACATCACCCCGGTGCCGCGCGGCCCAAACAGCCATTTATGGCAGCTGCCAAACACCACATCAGCATGTTCAAACACAGGCGCAATCACGCCCAGAGATTGAGAGACATCCAGAATGTTGCAAGCGGCAGGCTGTATCTCCTGCATGATGGAAAGCCATTGCTCTACCGGCAGGGTATGCCCGGAATCGTAAGCGATATGAGAAAAGAATCCGATGTCTGGTCGGAAGCCCGCCACCAACGCTTTGAACGCGTCCACGTCGCGAATCTCTTTTTCCGACAGGTAGCACACCCTGAACTCGGGCAGGCGCTCAAAGGCGCCGATTCCGCCTACGTGCTCATTGATCGTGGTCAACACCCGCAGCGGCCGGTTCATCTTTCCGGACAGGCGGGCGAATGCCAGCGCCAACAGGTTGGAACACTGTGACGCACTGCCGACCAACTGCAATTCATGGTCCGGCGCCGGCCAGAGCTTCTGCGCTTCGGCTCGCGCCTCCAGATACACTTCGCGCCCCTGGGCGTACTGACGCAGCGGCTGAGCCAGCAGCTCCCTCGACTGAAAATCGCGCACCGCATCCAGGCTGGGTTGCGAGGGCGAGCCGAGCGTACCGGGATTCAGATTAAGGTGGTCGTAGGGAAAGTTTTCCTGCCGAAACACATCCCACGACGCTTCTGACTCCAGAGACTGGCCCGTCGTACGCTGGGCACTGGAGGATTTCAGAGGCACCACCACCGCTTCCTCGGTTTTGCGACGCCGCGCCTTGCCACGCCAGGCCGTCTCCGGTGCAAACAGATCGCGCTTGATGCGCTCACGCCAGGGCTTGAGCATCTGAAAGCTCTTGTGAACGACCTCTCGCATATCGGAGCGGCTCAGATGCTGATCCACATAGGCGCTCTCGATCCCATACTGCTGCTTGGCTTCATCTTGCTCCAGGCGTGGATCGTAGGACCCGCGCTGAATATCGATGGGAAAGCCCTCTGCCACTGCGCTTTCGGCGATGGCCTGGGCAAGCTCGTTAACCGAGAACGATTTCTCAGTGACGTGATTAATTACCCGGTGTGAACCACTCTCCGGCACCGCATTCCACAGCGAGGCAAGCGAGGTCACCGAATCGTTGAGCGCCATCAGACCGGTGCGTTGGTGGCCGGTGCCGTAAACTGACAACGGCACCCCCATCAGGGCCTGGGCAATAAAGCGGTTGGCCACCGTGCCAAAATATTCATCGTAATCCACGCGCGTATACAGCTCGCTGTGATCTCCAATATCCTCGGTCCATGTTCCAAACACAGTGGACTGCATGATGTCGGTGACTCGCAGCCCCCACTTGTTGCAGGCGATCGCTATATAGTTAGTGTCGTTGATTTTTGAGGCGTGATAAATATCGTCCGACATGCGCGGATACGGCAACGGTCGCGTTGCCTTTTTGCCATTGTATTCAGGCAGAAAGTAGCCTTCAGCAATATCGATACCAGCCTTGGCATATTCGCCAAAAGTGCCCAGTTTGATGATATGGCAATCCGGCACGTGGTCGCGCACCGCCCAGAGCAGACGCATGTTGCCCTCTTCATTGTTACGCACCGTCAGCAGCGCGCTATCGCAATCACGCATGGAATAGGGTGCCGAACATTGCTGGCCCAGGTGATAGATCGCCACTGGCTTTCTGTCTTCTATCAAGCGCGTCAGGTCCGGCGTGTTCACATCCAGATGCAAAAACTCCATATTGGAAATGCCATAAAGCGTGCGACAGGCCTGCAGTCGCTGCTGGATTTCCAATATGGGAAGAATACTGTTGCCGCCCACCTCACGTACCAGTCGACGACGCAAGAAATTGTCGACCATCACAATGGGGCGTTCCGGGTGTTGCCGCGCAAGCCGCAAACTCAGGGGCCATCCCAGGTAACCATCAGCACCCAACACAATAATCGGTGAATTTTTAGGGAGCGGCATACTTGTCTCCTGATTTCCATTGTTGTTAACAGCAGCTAATCTGCAGCTGTTTTATCCGCAATGGTCTATCAGCAACTCGCGTGCCAGATGTGAAAAGGCCGGCTTTTATGGGGCTTGTAGCGTGTTACGAAGAAAAAAAAAAGTTTATGACAACTGCAAGATCGTTGCCTTGCTGCGACAGGCCTTGGAAGGGCATTCGCCAAGTGTTTGAAATCTAAGAAAGTACGCTTGTAACGGCTTGGCGACAGTTGAACGATCGGTGCTGTCAGAGGGGGCTGACCGTGTCACTGCGGTCCGATTCGGTGTCATTCAGCCATTGAGAAATGTGATTAATTACCGCTTTTTCGCCGGTTTCCAGCTGATTAAACGTCGCCGGACGTTCTGCCAGACGCTGCAAAACCTGCGAAAGCGCGCCATGTGTGAATTCTTCACGCGACATCTCTTGCGCCGGAATATGTCGCTGTATCCAGTCAATCAGCGCGGTTTCCTCGGGCCACAGATTTCGCCGCAGGTAGATTACCGACGTGCGATTTTTCCAAGCTTCACAGAAGCTGCCATACCCGGGCTTGGTCAGCAAAATATCCACCGACGCCAGCACATCAATATGATCCAGGCCAAGCTTGGATATCGCGCAGACACGCGGATGCCTGACCGCTTGCGCGTCGGGAACAATCAACAGGGTGTCCTCGGGAATTTCCCAACCACTCAAATCCACATCTTGTGCCACCCCACCCAGGGACAGCAGTACGAAGCGATGAGTCCTGGAGCCCCCCACATACTCCCGCAGATCCACGGCACGGCCTCGGCGCGCCAACACCTCTACCGACGCGAGATTACTCAAGCCAGGCATCCCCATGCCGGGCGTCACTCGAAGGAAGCGATTAGCGAGGTTGTAAACGCTGCGAATACTCCCGCTCACGTCCCGCATCGCCACATCGGTCGCAGGGTAAATCCCGTCCAGAATGTCTGCCCAGTTCAAAGAGCAGAATCCGATCGCAGGTACATTGAGCGAGCGCGCCGCGCTGATCCAGCTATAGTCGACATTGGTTACGACCAGTCGCGGCTGGAGTGTATTTAAATAATTGGCGAACTCTGCGCTGTGAGCCTCGTAGCTCTTGTGCCAATCCAGAAACGCCCGCCGGGTGACTTCAGTCTCCACCGTGAGCGCATCGCGCATGGCGATGGTGACGTGGGGCGGTGCCGAATGGATAGAAACACCACCCGGCATGAATTCAGCCACCCGCTCGGGCGGATGGCTGCTGACGACAGTGACAGGAATTCGTGGAAAACGCTCGCGCAGCGCGTCAATCACTGGCACGCATTGACCCAAGTGGCCGAAGCCGTGTGCTGATACTGCAAAAACGATTGGCCTGTCCATATTACCCGCCGCCGAAATCGCGACAGAATAGCACTGTTTACAGGCCGCGGAATCGAAGCTTACTGGTGCGCCTGTCGCCGCCCGCGATATTGACTGGGGTCGAGATGGTGTCGATGCAATAGGCGGTAAAATTCCGTGCGATTGCGCTTGGCCAGATGTGAAGCCTTGGAGACATTGCCCTGGGTAATATTGAGAAGCTCGGCAAGATACTCACGCTCGAAATTATCACGCGCCTCAGCAAACGAGGGAATCTCCCCGGAATCCAGTTTCAGGGCATTCTGAACCAGTTTTGCCGGAATGACCTGGGTACTGGAAAGTACGGTGGTCTGCTCTACGATATTTTGCAGCTGACGAACATTACCGGGCCAGCTCGCCGACACCAGATGCTCGAGCGCTTCTGCTGAAAAACGCTTTCTCACCATACCTTTGGTTTCTGCCAGCTGCTCAAGAAAATAGTTAGCCAGCAACGGAATGTCATCGCGGCGATCACGCAGTGGCGGCAAGCTCAACTGAACCACGTTCAAACGGTAATACAAATCCTTGCGGAAGCGCTGTTCTTCAACTTCCTTTTCCAGGTCAAAGTGGGTCGCCGAAATAATGCGAACATCGATGGGAATAGACGTGGTAGAACCGACCGGTCTCACTTCGCGTTCCTGCAAGACCCGCAACAGCTTTGCCTGAAAGCCCAGCGGCATGTCACCCACCTCATCAAGGAACAACGTGCCACCGTAGGCTGCCTGAAACAGACCCTCGTGATTCTTGCTGGCACCGGTAAAGGCGCCTTTGCTGTGACCAAACAACTCCGACTCGAGCAAGGATTCAGGTACTGCACTGCAATTGATGGCGAGAAAAGGTTTTCCGGCACGCTCGCTGGCATTGTGGATGGAACGTGCCAGCAGCTCCTTACCGGTACCGCTCTCACTCTGAATAAGTACACTGGTATCACTTTGGGCAACCATTTTTGCCTGGTTAAGCACTTCTTTCATCACCGCGCTTCGGGTGACGATACCTTTGCAGAAATCATCATCCTCGCCATTACCGCCTGCGCTGTGCATCATCAGCGCACTGTTGATTTCTCTCACCAGTTCGGCGCTATCAAAGGGCTTGGTAAGATAGGCAAACGCGCCGCGGCGGGTTGCTTCCAACGCGTGCGGAATAGAGCCGTGCGCGGTCAGCATAATGACCGGCAGCGAAGGGCGATGCTCCTTCACATGTTCGAACACTGCCATGCCGTCGATGTCGTCCATTCGCAGGTCGGTGACAACCACCTCGGGCTGGAAGGTATCCAGCATGGCCAATCCCTTGCGACCGCCGTCGGCGGCACTTACTTCAAATCCTTCAGCCTGAAGGCGCATGACGATCAGTTTGAGAAGATCCTGATCGTCATCAATTACCAGAATTCGTTTAGCCATAGTCTCTTTGCCAAGTCTCGTCTTTCTCTCATGCTGCATTGATCTGCTGTATCCGAAAGCTTCGGTGTTTCCATCCACCAACGCAAAGGCGGCATTCCAGGTGTTGCTTACTGAAAACGCTGCCCCGGATGGTTCAGACGCATTTCAATACTTTTTAGTTCCTCAAGTTTCTTGCGCGCGTCGGCAGTTTCCACACGCGCAGCCGCCAGCTGGCCATGCATGCGCTGCCAAGACTTGTTCATGTTTAGCATCAGCTGGGCAAAGGCTCTGTAATCTGAGTCAAAAAAATTGGATTCGGCGTTATTAATGTAATCATTTAACAATTTTTCTGCTTCGCGATACTGACGCAGCGAGTCGTCAGTATCGTGATGCATCAATGCGATGGCAAGGCGCAATTGATTGTCGTCACTACCACTGCTTTCATACGCATTGCGTGCTGAGCGCAGGGCTTCGGTGTAATCGCGCTTATCGTAGCCACTTAACCTCGCACTGTAGCGCACCAGATCGTTGACCGAGTTAAGGCTGACGTTATCGCGCGGCCCGACATTTCGCGCGGCACTCCCGGACTGCGCAGCGCAGCCAACCAACAGGGTCATCGCAATCACTGCAATCAGGTACTTTCCACTGTACATGTCTCAACTCCGTTTTCTCGATCGATAGCGAGGGGCAAAGTCAACTGCAAATGCGCGCCCGTTGGGCATTCAATGACATTCAAATCCCCTTTATGCATTCGGGCATAAAGTCGGGCAATAGCCAGCCCCAAGCCTGTGCCCTTAAGGTGGCCCGAGTACGGTGTGCTACTCTGATAAAAAGGCTGAAAGATTTTTTCGGCCTCACTGGGATGGATACCCGGGCCAGCATCAATGACGTCAAGCTGGAGGAGACTATTCTGGACCGAATCACGGACATGAATCACGCTGAAATCCGGTGAAAACTTCACAGCATTGGAAATAAGATTTTCAACAATTGCCTCGATCTTCTCCGCATCTCCCGTGACATGCTTCTCAATTAGTCGGGTTTGCACCTCAACATTTTTAGACCGCAGAGGCAGTTCATGTCGCGCTACCACTTCTTGTACAAGCGGCTCCAGCGCGACCCTTTCCATCACCAATTCCGCGCGCGGTTCGTCACTGATACTGAATGCCAGTAGATCTTCAATTCGCCGCTGCAGCAACTGCGAACTGGTTTCCAGAATCCGCACGATTTCAACCTGCTGTTCATTTAGCTCACCGACCACTTGTCCTTGCAGTAAATTGGTTCCTTCTCGAATACTGGCCAGCGGAGTTTTCAGTTCGTGGGAAATATGCTGCAAAAATATTCGCTTTTGATCGGCGAGCTCACCCAGGCGCTGCCGCAGCCATTCCAGACGATGACCCAGAGTTTGTATATCCTGCGGCCCACCGACCTGTATCGGCTCGTCGATTTCGCCGGCACCGAGGCTGCGGATACTTCGGTCCAGCTGCCGCATGGGTTTGGTAACACGGTACATGATCAACAAGCCTAATCCCGCAGCCAGCGGCACCACCGCCAATGCCTCCCAAAGTAGAATAGATTGCGCCCGCGTGGCATAGGCGTGCAATCCCTTCACGCGATCTTCGATACTCTGGCTGTTGCGCTCTACCAGAGTTCCCACCAAATCATGCATGGCACTAAAACGCTGCAGCGAATTGACGGCCAAGGTACTGCTTGGTGGTTCCTGGGTAAACACGCGATACAGTTCGGAAGAGACCTTTCGCAGCTCACCGATCTGGGCAATGACGGCAGGATCTTTCTCATCCTCTAACAGGCGCAACGCCGTGTCTTCAAATTGAGAGTAGAGCTCGGCGTAATTGGACATCAGGGTGGTGTCACCGATAACCTGATAGACCCGAACATTGCGCTCCATACCCATCAGCAAATCACTGAGCGTTCGACTCAGGCGAATGGATTGGGTACCTTCCAGCACCGTACTTTGGCTATCTAGCGCCAGTTCCCGCATAAACAAAGTGGCACTGGCCAGCGCCACCAGCAAGGGTAAGACGATCACACAGATACCAATCGCCACCCAATGCATGACTTTTCGCGGCACCAAGCGCGCAAAACCTCGCGGTCTGTCGTAAACGCGTTTTTGATTGTCAGCTGGCATTGCTACCCCCTGCTACTGCCGATTCAACGACTCTTCGTAGACGGGGGAATTTTTTCGCCGCAGCCGAGCACTGGCGGCCGGATATCACTACCATGTCGATAACCCCACACCTTTTCATCCTAAGCCACTGCTGTGCTGTCTTATCGCAGCTTCAGACTGATTACAGTCGTGTTCCCAGCAGTTTGAGCGCATTCCAGGGAGGCACTTGAGGTTCGAACTCCAACCCGTGAACGGTGACGCCACGGGTCCAGCCCCAAACCGCCACCCCACGAAATTCAGCGACATCGCGTGCACCACTGTCCTCAATAGCGTGCAGTGATGCCTCCAGATAGTTGTCCTGGGTTGGCATGTCGGTCGCGGCGCCGGGAGCTTTCCGGCATTCGCCGCCTCGACAGTAGGCATGTTCATGAACCGTCGCCGCAGCCGGAATTCCAAGCTGGAACGGTACTCCTCCCTTGGCCGCCCATTTTGCCATTTGTTTGGCGTGGCGCGTCGCTCTTCTTTGGTATTCCGTCACAGCCAGAGCATGGCCTGCAGGCCCGGAACCCAAGTCGTAAAGCGGCGCGATCATATAGCCGTTGTTAAATTCGGTGATTATTTCACGAATATTCGCAAAGGCCGGGCCGGCCGGATTGAGCTGGTTTGACGAAGCAAACACCGAGAAAAATCGTCCCTGAGGGAAATCTTCATTCTTACATTTCACCGGCCCGTGCTGCAGCGAGGCGGGTACTTCGCCTGCAAAATTCTCGGCGATTCGACGATAGAAATGGTACTGGCCATTTTTCTTGCTGACATTAAACGGCTCGATATCGAACTGCACACCGGCCACATTTCGATCTTCACACACTTTGCGCGCAACCTTGTCGGCAAAGGCCCGTGCCATTTCAGGCCGCAATTCGTTGAAGCCTTTCATGCTGCCTTCGTAGTCACCGCTCACCACACCGTCGATAACAGGAACGACCATAACGCGGCCTTCGGCCAGCGTGCCATCCACTTCACTGGCATAGGCCTGCACCGTATGTGTTGCATCCGAACCTCTCAGCTTCTTATCGCTGCTCAACGGATAGACAGCGATAAGATCGTCCAGACGACATAGTTCGGCCTTGCGACCAGGGCAATACATCTCCAGGCTGCCCGAATAGGTGTAGACCAACTGAATCTTGTGGCCGCGTTCGGCCGAGCGATTGAAGTTGTTCAAGGCTGTAGCGAAGTAGCCCGGATCATAGCGGCGCGCTTCGCCGGGCTTGTTACTGATATCGTAAACCCAGGCAGCATTGGCTTTGGGCACGACGGAAGCACTGCGGTTGGCAGTATCTTTTGCATTGTCTGCTTCGCCGCTCATCGCCAGCGGCGTCCACAGCGCCAAGACCAACCACCACAGCGCAACCATGGTCCGACCTTCAGACATAGCGCAAATCTCCTATTACATTCCACTACGCAATGGCTAACCGTGACCGCCTTATTCGACGGTCACAGATTTGGCCAGGTTTCGCGGCTGATCCACATTGGTACCACGATACAAAGCGGTGTAGTACGCCAGCAGTTGCAGTGGCACGGTATAGACGATGGGGGAGATCAGACCGCCAGACTTCGGCACTGTCAGCACTGTTTCACGATCGGAATTGCGGAACCCCGAATCCTTGTCTGCCAACACCAGCAATCGCCCTCCGCGGGCGCGCACTTCCGCCAGATTGGACTTGACCTTGGCCAACAGCGGGTTAAAGGGCGCCAATGCAATGACTGGAACCTGATCGTCCACCAGCGCTAGCGGGCCGTGCTTCAATTCACCCGCGGCGTAGGCCTCCGCGTAAATGTAGGAAATTTCCTTGAGTTTAAGCGCGCCTTCTTTGGCAATCGGATACATCTGACCGCGACCCAAAAACAACGAGTATTGGCTCTCCGCCAGCTTTTCTGCCACTTCGCGAATCTCATTATCCAGCGCATAGACACGCTGCACCTGATCCGGGGCGCGGCGCAAGACATCGACCAACCCTTGCTCGCGGCGACGACTTAAGCCGCGGAAGCGCGCCAGCAAAATGGCGAGCAACGACATATTCATCAACTGAGTGGTGAACGCCTTGGTCGAGGCCACCCCGATTTCCGGCCCGGCATGCGTCAGAAAAGTCATATCGGATTCTCGCACCAGCGAACTTTCGGGAACGTTGCAGATTGCGAGTGTGCCGCGATAGGGAGACCGTTTGGCAAATCGCAAGGCCGCCAGGGTATCGGCGGTTTCGCCGGATTGAGACAGGGTGACAAACAGCGTATTGGGATTAACCACTGCACGTCGGTAGCGGTATTCACTGGCCAGTTCAACCTTGCAAGAAACACCACAGAGCGATTCCAGGGTATAGCTGGCCACCATGCCGGCATGAAAACTGGTACCGCAGGCAACAATGTGCACGTGCTCGATATCGCTGAGAATCTCGCGCGCGTTATCACCCAGTACCTCTTCATTGACCATGCCGTCTTTCAATGCGGGCATCAGAGTCCGCTCAAGCACAACGTTCTGCTCAAAGATCTCCTTCTGCATATAGTGTTCATACAAGCCTTTGTTCAGCTCCAGAGAGCTTTGCTTTGACTGACTCAGTTCACGCACAACCACCTTGCCGTTCTCATCGAGAATATTGACCGAGTCGGCTCGAATCTCAGCCACGTCGCCTTCTTCAAGCGCAATAAAATAAGAGGTGATCGGCAGCATGGCAGAGATATCGGACGCCAGAAAATGCTCTTTTTCCGCCACACCAATCAGCAGCGGGCTGCCGCGACGGGCGGCAACGATCTTACCCGGATGGGAATTGCTCACTACGGCAAGCGCGTAAGTCCCGTCCAGGCGTTGGCTTGCTTTATAAACCGCGGTTTGCAGTGAATCAGTTTCGCGGCTACAGGCATGAATCAAATGGGCGACGACTTCGGTATCAGTTTCCGAGCGAAACTCATAACCGGCTTCAATCAGTTCTGCGCGCAGTGTTTCGTGATTCTCAATAATCCCATTGTGCACCACCGCAATTTCGTCGTGCGATACATGGGGGTGTGCATTAATCACCGAAGGTTCGCCGTGTGTTGCCCAGCGAGTATGACCAATGCCAATAGATCCTGAGACGCGTTGCGCGGCCAGACGCTCGGACAAGCGATCAACCTTACCCACGGCCCGCGCGACCTTCAGACCACTATCATTCAGTGCAGCCACACCTGCAGAATCATAACCGCGGTACTCCAGACGTTTCAGTCCTTCAACCAGTGACGGCACGACGTCTCGTTGACTTACTGCTGCAACCAATCCACACATACTTTTTCTCCTGATACAAAATGTCTCAACTCGCGACATCGAACTTTGGTTTCGCGTATCAGGGTTACAGCAATGCCTATGCCAGCAGTGTCAGAGTGGGAATAGTGCACAGAAAGTGTGGATATTCGCGGTATTTCTATCAGAAGGACGCAGGTGACCTGCTACCACTTCAGCGAAGTGCCCGGATATCAGCGACAGTTTACGTGGGGTAAAACTGTCGCCTAACTGTCCTCTCGCATTGCCCTGTCTCTCAATGACGACTTGAACATTTCATCGCGCATCAGGGTCTGCAGATCGGATTCGTGCACGCTGATAAATTCAGTACTTTCCAGCAACAACAGCAGCCCGTCGATTTCACGGCACAGGTTCAGATTGTCCAACAGCAAGCGTCGCTTAATCGAGAGTTGCTTCTTTTTGTTGGCCGCGGTTCGAAAGCGGCCGCGCATTTCGCGCGACACGCGAATAACTTCGGAAATATTTTCCGGCGTGGCGAGTGAGCGTAGCATTTGGTCAGCACGCTTTCTCGCTTCCTCACACTCCGCCATGGCTTTGCGGCGCTTTTCATCCAGTTCCGCAACACGGCGCAGCATGTGTTTGCGTTTAAACAGCAGTTTCCAAAACGACATACGCGCCATTTCATCATTGTGACGGTCAATCTCAGCGGCGATCTTATAAAGCTCCTCCAAAGCCTGGGAGGCCTCCAGCCGTGCCCGTTGAATTTCTTCCCCGCCGATATGCGTCAGCGCCGTAACCAGCTTGCGCCGCTTACTGTCGTTGACGCGCGCACCGGCTTTCGGCATTTCCAGCGTTCCCTGCTCCTCCTCTACCACTGCCAATAACTCGCGCAGGGCCTGCGCCTCACTGGCAATGGCAGAGCGCAACTCTGCGACGCTAACCCGTACGGTAGGCAATTGCGTATTCATCACTGAACGATATCCCCGTTCCCGAAAAAACACCTTCGTCGATGCAAAAATCGGGCACAGTTTAACAGCGCCTAAAACACCTGCGTGGTCCGCTCAAGCGTCTCCGAACACCCCCGACAGATGGGCCTTCGAGTGCTCTGTCGCGCCGAGGCAACAATATTTTTTACAGCTAGATCAGTGGCTTACTGTTTTACCGCAAAGGCACTGTAGCTATGTCCCGACAACTGCACCGCCCGCTTGGGCGACTGCCATCAGCCCGCACCCGGGAGCTTTCTCTAAGTGCTTGCCCAGCTTTGTTTTTTCCAGACTGGCACAGCTCTTGCCATTAACCCGGTGAGCTCACACGAGCTGTTCAGCCTCGGAAACTGACACCTTGAATTGGGGAGTTATCGTGAACACATCAACACTGGAAACAACGCACAAAGACAAAGGAGCCGGCGGTGGGCTTCCGCGACCGCTGCGCAAGCGTCTACTACATGCCAGCATCGCCGCTATCGTCGCCGGTGTCGCGCTTAGCCCGCTCCCTGCACACTCACAGGTCGAGCCCATTAATCCCGCAATAGAAAGCCCGGAGCGAGAACCCACTGAGCCGTTGAGTGAAGCGGCGCAAGCCTGGCTCGGCTTTATCACCCAGATTCGCAATCTGTCGCAACAAGCATATCGCACCAACGCCCAAGAATTGGAAATGCAGGCACTGGAAGCCGGCGTGGCAGCCGAACGCGGCGACCTCGGTCTTACCTTGTCAGCAAGCCATTCGCGTTTCCCAGACGGACTCGGTGGCGATGTCAGCAATGGCACCACCAATAGCAGCCTGGAACAGTATTCTGATGTACGCCTGAACTATCGACTGCTGGATCAGCTGATGCGTAAAGGCTCCCGCGTCGATGCGGCCAAGGCCCGCCTGGAGCAGGCCAAGTACGAAGTAAACGAGCAAACCGCCACCGCTGCGATAGAACTGGCCCGCGCTGCTGCGCAGGCATGGTCGGAGAAATTCCAATATCAGGCGCTGTCCGAAGCTTTGGAAGCGATTCAGGCCGCCAAAAAAAAGCTGAAGCTGTCAGCGGAAGCATCGATGCCGGAGATCACCGAAGCGACGCTGGCGAACGAAGCCGAAGCCCTTATCCTCCACAACGAGATTACGAGCGCGTTCGACAGTCTTTCACCTTTTGAGCCCTCAGCACCGCGGCCGCCGGAAGACTACACCGTGCTGCCACTGCGGGCACCGGGCAGCGACGATATTGTCAGACTGGCCAACCAGTCTCCCCAGGCCAAAATCCTGGAGCTGGAGTCCAAAGCACTTGAAGAAGAAGCCGAATCCTATCGCGGCAATGGCGTAGAACTGGATCTGTTTGCCGGCCAGGTTTTTCAGGAAACCGGGGCCGGTGGGCCCGACCTGGATGACGGTCCGCAATACGGTGCTGTGTTAACCGTGCCGCTCGGCGCCAACGACTACTACCGCAGCAAAGCCCTGCGCCTGCAATCTGAAGCCCGACGTCGTGAAGCCGCCGATGCGCTGCTGGTACGTCAGCGCGAACTGATTCAGCTGCGAAACGAGTGGAGCCAATCGGTGGCCGCGATGAGCCGCGCGACAGAGCGTATGCGTCAGCAAAATCGAATTCTCAGCCAAATGCGCCAGCGAGCGGAACATCCGGGCTCCGGACGCGCACCGCATCCCTGGCAGATTGACGTAGAAAACGCACGTTTCTGGCTGCGCGTTTCAGAGACCTGGCGCGCACGAGGCGAATGGCTGGCCAACCTGCTGGCCTGGGCGGTGGTCGAACCCGAACTGCTAACCAGCGAATTTAGAGAAAGCAACTATTCCCGGGAGAACGCAATCTGCGCCCCGCTGTATGAGTGCTGAGGAGGACTTACACATGGTTTCTGCACTACGTAAAACGTCGGGCAATATTCAGGAAAGCAAACCGGTTCCGTATGAGCTGATCGAGCTGAAAGAATTTGACCGCGTGACGGATGAAGCCGCGTCAGTACGGGCGATTTTTGGCCAGCCGGCCAGCGATGCCGGCGCGGACAAAAGCGTGCTGCCCCTGGTTATCATCGGCTACGACAAGCAGAAAATCCTCAGCCTTCTGCGCGAATGCCGCACTAACCTCGAATGCAGCCTGCGCCCCATCGCTGTCATTGGTCTGGCGGACCATGCCATTGACCCGCTGATGGATCATTTGGCCGACGGCATACTGCCGCCGCGACCCGACAGCGAACAGCTACGGGAAATGTCAGTCACCCTGAATCTGCTGCACCGCCAGTTGCGCGACATTCGTCAAGACCCCAACGATCGTCCGCTAAGCCTGCTGCAATTTCTCTACACACGCGGTTCCCGTCTGCAACCGGCGGTTGCGCCCGATGAATCTCATGCTTACAGCTACCCTCTGGCCGAGTTGCTGATGGACGTGAATGCCGTACAGGTTCGCGAACTGCTGGACGATATGGCCGCGCACGAGATTGTCAGCCTGTCGCACGTTGACCGACTGTTTACCTGTCCGGACTGCTCCGACTACCGGGTCTGTGTGAAAGAACTGTGCCCGGAATGCAGCTCAACCCACCTGGAAACCCAGGAATCCATTCACCACTTTCGCTGCGGCCACGTTGCCCCGGAATCCGATTTCATGGTGACCGGTCGCCCGGAGTGCCCGAAATGTCGCGGCGATATCAAGCATATCGGCGTGGAGTACAACCGCCCCGGTCGCTTCGTTGTGTGTGGTTCCTGTAACTATTGGGCCAGCGAACCGATGCTAACCGCCTGGTGTGCGCTGTGTAACACCTACCACTCGCCCGCCGATCTGGTGCCGGTCAATATCAGTGGTTATTCATTGACCCAAAACGCCATGGCGATCGCCCGCATGGGTTCCTGGAACCCGCACATGATCACTGCAAATGACAGCGCGCTGCAGGGACAACAAGCTGCGCCCAAACACCAGAGCAAAAGCAAACCAGCCAGGAAAGGCAGCAAAATTTCAAAGCCGCTGGACGCTATAGCCAAGGTGGTCATGAAAATCGCCGACGAGAACGATAATCCGACCACGGTGTACAG
>JBFKXO010000019.1:0-16852 GCA_041638115.1 Litorivivens sp.
CTCGGGATTATTGAAGGTGCGATGAATGTAGGGGATATGCAGGCACGAGAAATCATGGTGCCGCGTCCACAGATGGTGGTGATCAAGGTCGATCAGCCCTTCAATGAAATCCTCTCCCTGATTATCAAATCTGCCCATAGCCGCTACCCCGTCATTGGCGAGAGCGCCGACGAAGTGTTGGGCATTCTGCTGGCCAAGGACTTACTCCCCCAGCTGCTCAAGTCGAATCCGGATGACATCGACCTGCAGAGCATACTGCGCCCGGCGACGCTGGTGCCGGAAAGCAAGCGGGTCAACGTGCTGCTCCGCGATTTTCGGGAAAAGCGCAATCATATGGCGGTGGTGATTGACGAATATGGCGGCGTCGCCGGCCTGGTGACCATTGAAGATGTGCTGGAACAAATCGTCGGCGAGATCGAAGACGAATACGATGAAGATCATGATGCCTTTATCCGAAAAATCGCCGACAACGATTTTATCGTCAAGGCACTGACGCCCATCGACGATTTCAACGATACCTTTAAGACCGAATTCAGCGACGAGGAATTCGATACTATTGGCGGCATCATATTGCAGCAGTTGGGCCACCTGCCCAGTCGCAATGAAGTGGCAACGATAGACCGCTGTGAATTCAAGGTCATCAACGCCGATAACCGCCAAATACACTTGCTGCGAATGCGCCTGCTCGAAGAAAGAGAAACCGAACAGGAACTGGTTCAGTAGGCCCACAAGTGCTAGGCTCTGACACCACAACCCTGTGTCAGAGCCCATGCGCGATTCCCTCCAACACTTTGCCCAACAATTTGTCGAACTCAGCGTCGTCGCCTTTCTGATTCTGTTCCTGATCGGCTTGCTAGCCATCGCCTACATGTATCTGGTCGATGTGCGCCAGACCCAACACGCGATTCGTCGCAACTACCCCGTCATCGGCCGCTTTCGCTACCTGTTCGAACACATGGGCGAGTTTTTCCGGCAGTATTTTTTCGCCATGGACCGGGAGGAGCTGCCGTTCAACCGGGCCCAACGCGCCTGGGTCTATCGGGCAGCAAAGAACGTGGACACTACCGTGGCCTTTGGTTCCACTCACCCGATGAACCAGGCCAATGACGTATTGTTTCTGAATGCCGCCTTTCCGACTCTCAAGGAAGACTTTGTTCCGGCCTCCGCGATCACTCTGGGCGAAGGTTACTGCGCCCATCCCTACACGACCGATAAATTCTTCCATATTTCCGGCATGAGTTTCGGCGCCATTTCGGTACCGGCTGTCACCGCCTTATCGACCGGTGCGGCTCGCGCGGGGATATGGCTCAATACCGGCGAGGGCGGCCTGTCACCTTACCATCTCAGCGGCGGTTGCGATCTGGTGTTTCAGATAGGCACAGCAAAATACGGCGTTCGCGACGCCCACGGCGCGCTCAGTGATGAGCGACTGCGCCAGATTGCTGCACATGACACCGTGCGCATATTTGAAATCAAGCTCAGTCAGGGCGCCAAGCCCGGCAAGGGCGGCATTTTACCCGGCGCCAAAGTCACCGACGAAATCGCTGCGATCCGCGGCATCCCGGCAGGCCAAGACTCCATCAGCCCCAACGGCCATAGTGAGGCGCGCAATGTCGACGAGCTGCTGGATCTGATTGTGCGTGTACGGCAGGTGACCGGCAAACCCACCGGTTTCAAAGCCGTGATGGGCGACATGACCTGGCTGGACGACCTTTTCTCCCGCATTAACCAGCGCGGTCTGGAGTGCGCCCCCGACTTTATCACCATCGACAGCGGTGACGGCGGCACCGGAGCGGCTCCCCAAAGCCTGATGGATTATGTCGGGCTGTCCATCCGGCGCAGCCTGCCCCTGGTAGTGGACAAGCTCAATGAATGGCAGCTGCGGCCCCGGATCAAGGTGATTGCCTCGGGCAAACTGATCAATCCGTCTGACGTTGCCTGGGCACTGTGTGTCGGTGCAGATTTTATCGTATCGGCCCGCGGCT
This sequence comes from Litorivivens sp., assembly GCA_041638115.1. Classification (GTDB taxonomy): domain Bacteria; phylum Pseudomonadota; class Gammaproteobacteria; order Pseudomonadales; family Spongiibacteraceae; genus Litorivivens. Next base: position 1,986 of record JBFKXO010000019.1, read on the forward strand.
TTATGTTCGCGCTGGGTTGCATCCAGGCCCTGCAATGCAACAAAAACACCTGCCCCACGGGCGTGACCACCCATAACCCAGACCTGCAGCGCGGCCTGGTTCCGGCAGACAAGGCGGTTCGCGTGGCCAACTACGCCACCAATCTGATGCAGGAAGTCGGCGTGATTGCTCACTCCTGCGGTGTCCGCGAAGCCCGGGAACTGCAGCGCCGTCACGCCCACATCATTAATGATCGGGGCATTCCGGAGCCCTTGCATATACTCTACCCGGAACGGGAACCCCGCGCCGATCGGCAACCATCGTCACAAAACGGTGATGTCAAAGCGTGACCATGGGTTTGCTCCATTACACTAACTGAAATTTTGCGAAGCCCGCTGAATGACCCAGAAAAATACGCCTGATACCGCTCTCGCTCTGATCGCCATGGTACTTTGCGGCGTTGCCGTCACCCTCTCGTTTGCGCCCTTTGGCTGGTGGCCGCTGAGTCTGGTGGCGGCAGCCCTGCTCAATCTTGCACTGGAAAAATCCACCCCACGCCGGGCGATTGCGCTGGGCTGGGCCTATGGCGCCGGCCTGTTCGGCAGCGGCGTCAGCTGGGTCTATATCTCCATCCACGACTACGGCTTTACCTCCGGGCCACTGGCGGCGATATTCACCGCGGTTTTCTGCCTGTTCCTCGCTCTTATACCGGGGCTAACCGCCTGGGTTTATTGCCGCTGGCTACGTGAGGGTAAGGGCGGGCGAGTGCTGGGCTTCGCCGCCATCTGGCTGCTGTCTGAATGGGTCAGAGTGTGGCTGCTGACCGGCTTTCCCTGGCTCTACCTGGGCTATGCCTATATCGACACTCCACTGGCGGGCTGGGCGCCGATTGGCGGTGTGTTTCTGCTGAGTTTTATCGTCTATCTGACGGGCGCCAGCGTCAGTCAGGCACTGCTCCACAAACGCTATCCGCTGCTGGTCGCTGCCGCCGGGCTCTGGGCGCTGGGTTTTTCCCTGCAGGCTATCGAGTGGACGCAACCCACCGGTCGCACGCTCAAAATCGCGGCGGTTCAGGCCAATATTACCCAGGACAAAAAATGGCTGCCGGAAAACTACCGTCCGACGCTGCAGCTATACGATCAACTAACCCAACCATTACTCGGCAAACATGACGTCGTTATCTGGCCAGAGGCCGCGATTCCCAACTACTATCACGTCGCCAAGGATTTCCTCGACCTAATGGCCAATATGGCCGAAAAGAGCGACACCGCCCTGGTCACCGGCATCCCCCTTCGCACCCCCGAGGGCGTATACAACGCCGTGGTGGTACTGACCGGCGGCACCGGCGTTTACGCCAAGCAGCGTCTCGTGCCGTTCGGCGAATATGTCCCGCTTGAGCAGTGGTTGCGCGGTCTGATCCGCTTTTTCAATTTGCCCATGTCCAGCTTTACTGAGGGTCCAGCCAAACAAAAGCCCTTGCAGATCAAAGAGCGCAGCGTCGCCCCCTACATCTGCTACGAAGTAGTCTATCCGGACTTTCTGATTCGCCAGATGAACGACGCCGAGCTACTCCTCACGCTGTCCAACGATGCCTGGTTTGGCCGCTCCATCGGCCCCAAACAACACTTTCAGATGGCGCGCATGCGGGCGCTGGAAACCGGGCGGGAACTGATTCGTGCCACCGGCACCGGCACCACCGCGGTGATTGATGCTCGCGGTCAGGTGCGCCGTCAAATTCCGGCCTTTGAACAAGGTGTACTCAGTGCAACAGTGAATTCGCGCCAGGGCAGCACGCCCTTTATGCAACTGGGATCGTGGCCGGTCTGGCTGCTGTGTTTTGCACTGGTGGCCACTGCCGCTTTTACCCGGCCCGACAAACGTCGCCTTTAGCACTCACTGAGCATAGCTGATAAAATGCGCGGCCTTACCGACGTCGCCGTCCAGCTTTGAGCCCTTAAAGAGCCCTATACCGAGACTCATGAACACACATTACAACGCCGATCAGATTGAAAAAGCCGTCCAGCAGTATTGGCAGGAGCAGCAGAGCTTTGCTGTCAAAGCCGACCCCAGCCGCGAAAAATACTACTGCCTGAGCATGTTCCCGTACCCCAGCGGCAAGCTGCATATGGGCCATGTGCGCAACTACACCATCGGCGATGTGATCTCCCGCTACCAGCGCATGCTGGGCAAGAATGTACTGCAACCCATGGGGTGGGATGCCTTTGGCCTGCCGGCGGAAAACGCGGCGGTGAAAAACAAGACCGCCCCGGCCAAGTGGACCTACGAAAATATCCGTTACATGCGCGAGCAGCTGCAGGCCCTCGGCTTTGGCTACGACTGGAATCGCGAGTTCGCCACCTGCACCCCCGAGTACTATCGCTGGGAGCAGTGGTTCTTTACCCGTTTGTACGAAAAAGGACTGGTCTACAAAAAGACCTCGGCGGTTAACTGGTGCCCCGTTGATGAAACTGTGTTGGCCAACGAGCAGGTAATTGACGGCTGCTGCTGGCGCTGCGACACCGCGGTAGAGCGCAAGGAAATTCCCCAGTGGTTTATCCGCATCACCGAATATGCAGATCAGCTGCTAAATGATCTGGATCAGCTCGACGGCTGGCCCGAGCAGGTCAAGACCATGCAGCGCAATTGGATCGGACGATCCAAAGGTCTGGAAATGCACTTCACCCTGGAAGATGCGGTGGCTGGCATCGACGGTTTTGATGTCTACACCACCCGCCCCGACACGCTGATGGGCGTGACCTATCTGAGCCTGGCGGCCGAGCATCCCATCAGTCTGGCACTGGCGAAAGACAATCCGGAACTCAGCGCCTTTATTAAAGAATGCAAAACCAGCTCCGTCGCCGAAGCCGACATGGCCAAGATGGAAAAGCGCGGCTTGCCGACCGGTATCAACGCCATTCACCCCATCACCGGCAAACCGGTGCCGGTTTGGATCGCCAACTATGTGCTGATGGATTACGGCTCCGGTGCGGTCATGGCGGTACCGGCCCACGACCAGCGCGACTGGGAATTCGCCAACAAATACGATTTACCGATCAAGCAGGTTATCGCGCCCGCCGATGGCAGCGCGATAGACTTGGAAAAAGAAGCCTTTGTTGAAAAGGGCGAGCTGGTCAACTCCGGCGAATTTGACGGTCTGGATTTTGACGGCGCCTTCAATGCCATCTCCGGCGTACTGGAAGGCAAAAACGCCGGCTCCGTCAAAACCAACTACCGCCTGCGTGACTGGGGTGTTTCCCGTCAGCGCTACTGGGGCTCGCCCATCCCCATGTTTAATCTGCCCGAAGGTGGGGAAATTCCGGTGCCGGCCGACCGTTTGCCGGTACTGCTGCCGGAAGACGTCGAGATGGACGGCGTGCAATCGCCGATCAAAGCCGACCCCAAATGGCGTAAGGAAACCCACGACGGCAAAGCGGTGGAACGCGAGACCGATACCTTCGACACCTTTATGGAATCGTCCTGGTATTACGCGCGCTTTACCTGCCCCGACTTTACCGACGGCATGCTCGATCCGGCTCAGGCCAACTACTGGCTGCCGGTGGATCAGTATGTGGGCGGCATCGAGCACGCCATACTGCACCTGTTATATGCGCGCTTCTTCCACAAGCTGATGCGCGACGAAGGGCTGGTGGACAGCGACGAACCCTTCAAGCGCCTGCTCTGTCAGGGCATGGTATTGAAAGACGGCGCCAAGATGTCCAAGTCCAAGGGCAACACCGTTGACCCTCAGGCCATGATCGAGCAATACGGCGCCGACACCGTGCGTCTGTTTATGATGTTCGCCGCACCGCCCGAGCAAAGCCTGGAATGGTCTGACTCTGCGGTAGAAGGGGCCAACCGCTTCCTCCGCCGATTGTGGAAGGCTGTTCACGGCCACCTTGAAAAAGGTCCGGTCGAGGCTTTGGATAAAGAAAACCTGTCCGATGCCGCCCGCGATCTGCGCCGCAAGACGCACGAAACCATTGCCAAGATCAGCCACGACTACGCCGAGCGGCTGACCTTCAATACCGCCATCGCCGCCGTCATGGAACTGCTGAACGACATCAGCAAATTTGAGGGCGAAGCCGCGGTTGAGCGCGAGGCTCTGGAAGCCTGCGTGATTCTGCTGTCCCCCATCGTGCCACATATCTGCCACACGCTGTGGCAGGAACTCGGTCACAACGAAGCGGTTATCGACGCTCAATGGCCGCAGGTTGACGAAAGCGCGCTGGTCAAAAGCAGCATTGAGATGGTGGTACAGGTGAACGGCAAGGTACGCGGCAAGATTCAGGTGGCAGCCGATGCCGACGCCGAGACCATCAAAGACATTGCCCGCGCCAACGAAAACGTTGTTCGCTTTATCGACGGAAAAACCATCCGCAAGGAAATCGTCGTGCCCCAGAAACTCGTCAATATCGTCGTGGGTTAAGCGTGATGATTCGTCGCAGCTTGCTTGTTTTGATACTCTGCAGCCTCGCCGGCTGTGGCTTTCAGCTGCGAGGCATGGATACGCCTGAAGCCGGCGTCTATGGCCCGGTGCTTGTTCAGCAAACGCACACTGACAATCCCGTGCGCCGTCGTATCAAACAGCAGCTGGCAATTCACAACGTGCAATTGGCGAAAGCTGCAGACGAAGTCGATTACCGCTTCATCGTCGGCAAGGTCGAGCGCACCGACACCGTACTCACGCTGGATAGCGACGTGCGCACCGCCGAGCGGCTGCTGACGATTGAGGCAGAGCTGGCATTACAGGACAAAAAGGGCAACATCCTTCAGTCACACCGCATCCGCGAGCAGCGCGTGCTGTTTACAGATCCGGAAAACCCGGTAGGCGCGAGCACCGAGTCGCAGCTGGTTGTCAGCGAGCTCGAAGAAGCCACCGCGCAACAGGTCGCACAGCAACTCACCCGCTGGCTGGACAAACGTAGCCATGAAACTCAGAGCCGACCAACTCTCTAAACACCTGAGCTCACCTTTGTTGCCGGTGTATCTGATCACCGGCGATGAGCCCCTGCTCGCCCAGGAAACCGCCGACGCGATCCGCGCCGCCGCACGCACACAGGGCTATGTAGAGCGCGAAGTGCTCGACGCCGACACTGGCTTTAATTGGGGCCACCTCACCGCCGCGAGCCAATCCATGTCGTTGTTTGGAGAGCGCAAAATTCTCGACCTGCGTCTCAACAGCAAACTGGGCAAAGAAGGCTCACAAGCCATAGTCGACTTCTGTGAGGCCGCCGCCGACGACACGCTACTACTGATCTCCGCTGGCAAGCTTGATCGCAATGCCGTGCGCGGCAAATGGGTCAAGGCCATCGAAAGCAAGGGCGCGTTGATTCAGATATGGCCCATCGATCGCCAGCAATTACCGCGCTGGTTGCAGCAACGCGCCCAACAGATAGGTCTCAACATCGATCGCACGGGCATTGGCCTGCTGGCCGAACGGGTTGAGGGGAATCTGTTGGCAGCAGCCCAGGAACTCGAAAAATTACGCATCCTGGTCGGCGATCAGGCAGTCAACGGCGACGCAGTAAATGCTCTGGTTGCCAGCAGCGCGCGTTATGACGTGTTTAAGCTGATTGATTGTGTGCTTCAGGGTCAGAGTGCTACCGCCTTGAAAATGCTTGCCGGCCTGCGCAATGAAGGCGCCGAGGGAATCCCCATGATGGGTGCGATTACCCGCGAACTGCGCAATTTGCATCGCTGTGCGCAAATGCTGAATCAGGGTGCGGGTATTGATCGGGTGTTGGACAGTGCCGGCGTGTGGGATAAACGCAAGCCGCTCTACAAGCAGACCCTGGCGCGACTGAATGAAACTACCCTGGCCACACTTCTATTGCAGGCACAAACCATCGACCTGACCTTTAAGGGCCAGCTTAAGGGGCAACCCTGGGAGCTGGTGGACCAGCTGGTGTGCCGGTTGGCGGGGCAGCGCCTGATTACGTCCTGAGTCGGCCCCTCACCCCAACCCTCTCCCAAAGGGAAAGGGAGCTGGCAAAGCTTCGGTGGTAGGTGCCTCTACCCCGGGAAAGGGTCACCGGGCTTAGATAACGTATGTTTTCAGCGGCGGGAAGCCGTTGAATTCCACCGAGCTGTAGCTGGTGGTATAGGCACCGGTCGACAACCAGTACAAGCGGTCACCGGCTTCGAGTGCCTCGGGCAGTGAGTAGCGATGATCTTCGTAGAGAATATCCATGCTGTCGCAGGTCGGCCCCGCCAGGATCACTTCCTCTTCTTCCGTGCCCGCAGAGGCTTTGTCGCAATAGAGCGGGTACTTGATCGATTCGCCCAACGATTCAATCAGACCGCCAAACAGGCCCACATCCAGAAACACCCAACGGTACAGCGAATCGCGAGATTTGCGCGATATCAGGACCACTTCGCTGACCAGCACACCACTTTCTCCCACCAGCGAACGTCCGGGCTCGATGATAATTTCCGGTTGCTCATCGCCAAAATCTTCGTCCAGAAAGCGACGTATCGCGTTTCCGTAAGCCTCGATATCGTGGCTGCGGTTGCTATAGAGCGCTGGCAGACCGCCCCCCATATTGATTAACCGCAGTTTGATACCGTGCTCTGCGACGCGGTCATAGATAAAGCGAACCTTGGCAATCGCTGCATCCCAGGCACCGATATCGCGCTGCTGCGACCCGACGTGAAAGGAAATACCCACGGCATCCAGCCCCAGCTCTTTCGCCAGCACAATCAGTTCAATCGCCATATCGGCCTGGCAGCCGAACTTGCGCGACAGTGGCCAGTCAGCGGTTTCAGTGCCCTCGGTTAGAATACGAACGTAAAGCTTGCTGCCCGGCGCGTACTTGGCAATGTTGCGCAGGTCCGACTCGCTATCGGTGGCAAACATGCGAATACCCTTGCTATAGGCGTATTCAATCTCACGCGCCTTTTTGATGGTATTGCCGTAGCTCATGCGGTCCGGGCTGATATTCAGCCCCAGCAGCTTGTCGAGCTCGAAAACGGACGCTATATCAAAACTGGAGCCCAGCTCTTCCAGGCAACGGATGACCGCCTGATCCGGGTTGGCCTTCACGGCGTAATACACAGAGGCATAGGGAAACACCTCTCTGAGTTCCTGATATTTACCACGGATAATATCGCGATCCACCACCAGACAAGGGGTTTGCTTGTCGGCGGCAAAATCGCGAATACGCTGCCAGTTGCTTTCAGGAAGTACCGTTTGCTCCATCGTATAAACCCCGCTTCAGCCAGGTTGATGGTGACGCCGACCCCGTCAGCGCCACCGGAAAAGGGGCGGCATGCTACAGCAAATTGGGGTATGCGCAAATAAAATTTCAGGCATCGTGCAAGGGAATTATTCACCCCGGCGAGCCGCAGTTTTACCACGGATGCAATTGGAACTCAGCTTGTCATTTTGGTGTCATTTAATGCACGCACAATGCACGTCACTACAACGGTAGAGAAGAACAAGGTAGAGACCCATGAAAACATTGGAAAAAGATTTGAACGTTAAGGCTCTGTGTAGCCGCAAGCTATTGGATTTACTTAAGAATGATGAGTGGGAGAGCGCTCGCGAACGACGACGGATCGAATCCGAGCTGCTGGCGCGCAAACACTACCTGGATCAGATGGCCGAACTCAGTGGCAAGAAGCGGGTGTTGGCACCCTCTACAGCGACACGACATTAACCAGCACCACATAGGGCACCAGTGACAAAAGAAGCCAGGGCAGCGCTTTTGACCAGAAGGCAGCCTGCGCCACACAGTCCTCGTAAACCGCTTTGGTCAGAGCAATCTGGGCGTCCAGCGCGGTAGCGCTACTTTGCAGTCCGGGTACAGACACTCCCTCCAGAATCTTACTGCTCTGCAAGGCAGCAGACAGTTTAGAGCCGCCGGCAACCGCGTGATGCACCTCCAGAAAGCGCGCTTTCATTGGCGTTGCCGGCATGCGTCGCGCCGCATGTTTTAGCGCCTGCGGCAAGCTGAAACCCGCAGCGATGCATAAATTCAAATGACTGAGAAAATGAAAGGTCTGATAGCGCGCCAGCAGGCTGCCAATCCCCGGCAATCGAAATACCAACCCCTTAAAGCCCTCTCCAATCCATCCCGAACGATACGCAGTGAGCGACAGCGGTACGGCGCATACCAGCACCACCCCCGGCAGCAGGGCAAGCAGCAGATTTCCCAGCGCCGCAAACAGGCTCATTTCTCCCAGCATCCAGGCGGCACCGGGAATACCCACCATCAAGGCCAGCAGGATAAGGACGGGCAGCAACAGGTTGTGGCGCATTTCCTCCAGAAACGCCCCCACCAATCGATAGTGCGCCGCGATCCGATCATAAATCAACGACAAGGAGCCGGTGGCCATCCCCAGCTGCATGAATTGCAGCTCCCACTCGTAAAAGCGACCGCCTTTTTTCAGCTCGTCGATGACGATGGTCTGCCCCACGGCGAACTGCTCGGCAAGCTCACCCAGATCCGCCTGCTCCGCCGCACGTTGCCCCTGACGCATCAAGGCAAACACCTGATCCCAGTCGCTGTCGCCGGTTTGCTGATCACTGAGCGTTTTAAACAGCCGCTCTCTATGGGCCGAGGATATATCCTGCAAACCCATTACCGCTGCGGAATTGGAAGCCATAGGGAGATTGGTTGTTATCTGTATAATTAGCTGCGACTGTAGCACAGCTTGCCCCAATCTTGCAGGAGGACATTGTGACCGAGAAACTTCCCGGACAGCATTCATCCCGGCAGGCTATCGCTGCGTTTCTCGACCAGGCCGAAAAGCTGCCTGCGCGCCACGAAGGCAACCTTAGCCGCCTGATATTCGCGCTCGACGCCACCGCGAGCCGCCAACCCACCTGGAATCAGGCCAGAGCCCTCCACGGCGAGATGTTCGACGCGAGCAAATCACTCGGCGGGCTAGCTATCCAGCTGTGCTATTACCGCGGTCTCGGCCAGTTTTACACCAGCCCTTGGGGGCTGGCTCAGCGCCAGCTGCAACATGAAATGGAAGCGGTTACCTGTCAGGCCGGACAGACCCAAATCCGCAGATTGCTGCGCCATTGTCTGCAGGAACATCAGCGCGAGCACATAAAGGCCGCGATATTTATTGGCGACGCCGTGGAAGAGTCTGTCGACGCCCTGTGCGGCCTGGCAGGCGAGTGCGGCCTGCGGCAATTGCCGCTATTTCTCTTTCAGGAAGGCGACGACGCAGATGTCACCACCGTCTTCAAACGGCTCAGCAAGCTCAGCGGCGGCGCCTGGGCCCGCTTCGATGCCGCCAGCGCTTCCCAATTGCGGGATTTGCTGCGCGCGGTGGCCAGCTTCGCCAGTGGTGGCATGGATGCCCTGCGTAAATTACCGGATAATGCGGCCAGACATCTTTTGGAGCAGTTGTAGTGATTTTCAGGTTATTACTGGCCGGCGCGGTACTTTTCGCCATTTTCACCGTCGTGCGTCGCGCCAAGAGCAAACCCCCTGCCGATCGTCGTAAATACGTCCTGACACTGACCCTCACGGTGCTGGCCGGCGCGCTGGTCCTGCTGGCCCTGACCGGCCGGGTCCATTGGATCGGGGCCCTGATCGGTGCCTTACTGCCCTTTATCCGACAGGCTTTTCCCCTGCTGATTCGACTGGTTCCCTTTATCCAGCAACAGCGCAATGCCCAGGCAGCGGGCCGGGGTGCCAGCAGCGGCAAATCCTCAGAGGTTCAGACTCCCTGGCTGCATATGCGCATGGACCACGACACCAGCCAGCTGAGCGGTTCTGTGAAACAGGGGGCGTTTGCCGGCATGGCACTGGACGAGTTGTCACTGGAACAGCTGCGAGAACTCAGCCTGGAGTGCCAACAGGATCAGGAAAGCGTGGAGCTGCTCAACACCTACCTAAAGCATCGCTTTGGTGAAACCAACAAGCAAAGTGCAGGTAACACCGGCAGCATGACGCGTGACCAGGCGCTGGCGATTCTGGGCCTGGAAGAAGATGCAGATCGCGATGCCATCATCAAAGCGCATCGCAGCCTGATGCAAAAGCTGCATCCTGATCGCGGTGGCAATGACTATCTCGCCGCTCAGATTAATCTGGCCAAGGATACGCTGCTGGACGAATAGTGCTTATCCGCATCGTCATTTTCAGCCACAATAGCCCGACAGAGACACCGACAACCAGAGGAAATTAGCTGACTGCCATGCCAAAAACCTTTGTGATTCAAAACCAGCACGGACACTACCTGAACAAGCAGAAGGAATGGACCGACGGCCGCGACCGCCGCACCGTCTTTCGCTGCGCCGACAAGGTCGACGCCATCAATCTGGTCTTTGAACTCAGCTCCAAGGACACGGAACTGCGCGCCAACTACCTCGAATGCGAGGTGGACGACTTTGGCAACCCTCAGGTTGACGCCTCGGATATCCCGCTGCCATCCGTCAGTAGTGACGGCCACACCGAGCCGCTTGAAAACCCCGCGGACCACCCCAATATCTCTGCATACCAAGGCTAACGGAACACGTCGATGCTCAGAATCGCTCTCTTTCTTGTCACCAACTTTGCCATCCTGATTGTCGCAGGTACTGTGATGAATCTGCTCGGATTCTCCGGTTACCTGCAAGCCAATGGCGTTGATCTCAACCTGACGGCACTGCTGGTATTCTGTGGCGTGTTCGGCATGTCGGGCTCACTGATCTCCCTGTTCATCTCCAAATGGATGGCCAAGCGCAGCACCGGCACCCAGATCATCACCGAGCCCCGCAACCGCGAAGAACAGTGGCTGCTGCAAACAGTCAAAGAGCTGTCCGATAAGGCCGGCATCAAAATGCCGGAAGTAGGGATTTTCCCCTCGCACAGCTCCAACGCCTTCGCCACTGGCTGGAACCGCAACGACGCGCTGGTGGCAGTCTCTGCCGGACTGCTACAGCGATTTCGACCGGAAGAAGTGCGCGCCGTGCTGGCTCACGAAATCGGCCACGTAGCCAACGGCGATATGGTGACGCTCAGCCTGATTCAGGGCGTGGTAAACACCTTTGTCATGTTCTTTGCCCGCGTGATCGGCCACACCATCGACCGGGTCGTGTTTAAAACCGAGCGCGGCTACAGCTTTGGCTACTACATTGTGGTGATGATCACCGAAATGCTGCTGGCGATTCTCGCCTCGGCCATCGTCATGTGGTTCTCTCGCTGGCGCGAATTCCGCGCCGACTACGCCGGCGCGACACTGGCTGACCGTCAGTCAATGATTGCCGCCCTGCAGCGCCTGCAGGCCGAACAAGGCATAGATGCCGGCGACATGCCCGGTGAGCTGACCGCCTTTGGCATCCGCAAGGCCAAGGGCCAATCGCTGGCCGAATTGTTTAGCAGCCACCCGCCGCTGGAGAAACGCATCGAAGCCCTGCGCTACGGCGCAAACTGATTATGCCCGCCCCCCCCCGCGTTGGCGCTGCGCGCAAAGCCCTTTGCAAGACCCTGAACCAGCTTGGTGACGCCCGGCTCAGCCCGGGCAGCACCGGCAATGCATCAGTGCGCGTGGACGGCGGCATGCTTATTTCGCCCACAGGGCTGATATGCGCCAACGCCACTACCGATACTCTGGTGTTTGTGAACGATGACGGCGTTGCCGCCCAAGGCCAGCTCAAACCCTCTAGCGAATGGCACATGCACCTGGCAATTTACCGGCATTTCCCGCAAGCCGGCGCCATTGTCCATTGCCATTCTCGCTACGCCACGACACTGGCGGCGTTGCGCAAGGCCATCCCGCCCTACCACTATATGATTGCGATGGCCGGTGGCGACTCCATTCGCTGTGCGGATTACGCAACCTTTGGCAGTGACGCACTGGCCCAACAGGTCGTGGAGGCGCTGCAGGATCGTCGCGCCTGCCTGATGGCAAATCATGGGCAAATCGCTTTTGCCGCCACGGCTGAACAGGCCCTGGATCTGGCGATACAAGTGGAAGATCTGGCGGCGGGTTACTATCAATGCCTGGCTGTTGGGGAGCCGGCCCTCCTGACCGAGCAGGAAATGACCGAGGTCATAGCGAAGTTTGCAGGTTACGGCCAGCAGCACGAATCCGAATAAAGCCCTTCACCCGATCCGGCTGCTAGACTCGCGAACAACAAGCTCATGAGGCAAGACCAAACGTGATTCTGCGGGCGCATTTCCCGCCAGCATTTTTAACATCAACAGCATAACCTGCTCGCCGATACGATTGCGCGGCTGATGCACACTGGTCAGGCGCGGGTGGGTATAGGCGGCGAAAGCAATATCATCAAACCCAACCACCGACATCTCGCGAGGCAGTTCCAGACCCGCATCGCGGCAAGCCTGCATGGCACCGATAGCCATCTCGTCGTTGGCGCAAAACAGGGCGGTGGGGCGATCCGTTTCGGCCAGCAGGGATTCCATGCCCGCGTAACCGGATTGCAAACTGAAATCCCCAGTGACGACCCAGCGTGGAGTTAACTTCACACCTGCGCTGCGCAAAGCCTGCTTGTAGCCCTTCAGGCGATCCTCGCACAAAGGAGAATCCTTGGGCCCGTTGATAAACCCGATTTTTTGATGACCGAGCGACAACAAGTGCTCTACCGCCTCACGTGAAGCGGCTACGTTATCAATGCAGACCGTCGGTACCGGAATTTCGCCGTGATACTCGCAGGCCATGGCGAAGGGCGGCCAATCCGGGTCCAGGCTTTTGCGTCCCTTTTTAAAGGGGAAGGGAATATTGCGCCCCAGACAGATTACGCCGTCTGCCTGACGCTGGGATACCAGCTCTGCATAGGCGCGCTCGCTGCGTTCATCGCCTTGGGTGTCGCCCAATAGAATCCGATACTCGTGCCGGCTGGCGATACGCTCAATGCCCTGGATGATGTTCGAGAAAAATGGATTGGCAATATCGGGCACCAGCACCACCACGGTATTGCTGCGACGGCGCCGGAAATTTCGCGCCAGGGTATTGGTCACATAGCCGCTGGCCTCCACCGCCTTCATCACCTTGTCGCGGGTCTTTTCCGAGACCTTGTGGGGCTCAGCCAGCGTACGCGATACGGTAGCTATCGAAACGCCGGCCTGCTTTGCTACATCCTTGATCGTTACCATGTTTACCCCTTGGGACAGGACGCCAGTTTACTGTGTCTTGTCGGTCGCCGGAACCGCCGCGCGCGAACGGTCACGCAGCCATATCACACCAAATACCGGCAGTAACAGCAGTGGCAGCAGGGCTACCGCCTGGAACGACTCCACCGAGGCGTGCCGCAAAACCGCCGCCATTTCCTGCGCACCCAGCGTCGCCAGGCGATCAACACCGCCGGCCGCCTCCAGTTTAGCCGCGTCGAAAATGGCGCCCATTTGGGGCAGCACAAACTGAATGGACAAACCGCCAGCAAAACCCGTCAGCCCCAAAAACAAGGCCCCGCCGCGGGGGTAACGCTCACTGACCACCGACAGCATGGTTGGCCAGAAGTAGCACACACCGATACCCCACAGGGTCGCAGACGCAAAGGCCAGCAGGGGCGTATCCGACAAGCTCAGCCCATACAGACCGGCGGCAGCAAAAATACAGCCGACAAACAGCAGACCCACTGACGAAATCCGGTGGGCAATGGCGCCGGCAAAATGGCGCATCACAAACATCAGCATGCTGACATAAATCAGCACCAGAATACCCTGCATGCCCACTACATGGGTCAGGGCCAAGTCCACCCACTGACCGGGTGCGAGCTCGGCGGCCGCCGTAATCATCATCGCGAAGAACCAGATGAAATAGCCCGGTGCGCGAACCAACTCTTTAAACATGTCGGCATAGGAAACACCGGCCTGCACTCGCTCCGTGACTGGAAACGCCGTAGAAAATGTGAGGTAGGCCAGCACGGCGCCGGGAATAATCAACACCAGCAGGTTGGTCTGCCAGGGCAGATTAAGCGCAGAAAACGCCAGCCCCGCCAGACCGCCCACCACAATACCTGCCGGCCACCAGGCGTGGAGAATGTTCAGACGATGGGTTTTTTCTTCCGGATAGACTGCAGTAATCATCGGGTTACTTGCGGCCTCTACCGCGCCCCAGCCCAGACCGGTAAGCAGAAAGCCGACAAAAATCAGCCAATAGCTCAACTGCGTTACCGGCATCAGCGAGGCGACCACCACGATCACACTGCCGGCGATATAGCCCAGGGCCGAGAACAGCAACATGGCGCGCATCCCGACCTTGTCGACCAGCGCACTGCCAAACAGCAAGGTCAGGGCAAAGCCGATAAAGGTGGCACCCAGTACCTCGCCGACCAACCCCGCTGATCGCGCCAGATCCAGATCGTTAAAAATATCGCCTTGAATATCCGAGGCGATACTTGCGCGCACCGCAAAACCCAGCCCGATCATAAAGATCGAAAGGTTACCTACCAGAAATAACCGTTTTCTATCGAGATTGCCTGTCATAATGAGAACCCTGTTGTTATTTGTTCAATTCACTCAGATCGGTTGTCAGAGAGGCCGAGCAACTTCCGATTGAAGCCTTCATCCGTTTCCACTCCCGCGAAATCATCAAAGGCGCGATCCGTCAGCTCAATCATATGGTCGCGAATAAAGGGCGCACCCTCGCGAGCCCCCTGCTCCGGATGTTTAAGGCAGCACTCCCATTCCAGCACAGCCCAGCCGTCGTAACCGTACTGCGCCAGCTTGCTGAAAATTGCGCTGAAATCGATCTGGCCATCGCCCAAGGAACGAAAACGCCCCGGACGATCCACCCAGCCTTCGTACCCCCCATACACACCGCTACGGCCATTGGGTCGAAACTCGGCATCCTTCACGTGAAAGGCCTTGATGCGATCGTGATAGAGATCGATGAACGCCAGATAGTCCATCTGCTGCAGAATCAGATGGCTGGGATCGTAGAGAATATTGGCGCGCGTATGATGATCAACTTCCGTCAGAAAGCGC
>JBFKXO010000020.1:0-16835 GCA_041638115.1 Litorivivens sp.
GCCAGGCCTCGATGTCGGCCGGGCTGAATTTCCATTGGCGCTGTGGGTCCACTAACCGCCGTCGCAGCCGTGCTCGCTGGGCTCGCTCGCCCACGTGCAACCAGAATTTCAACACCGTGGTACCGCTCGCCAACAAATGCGCCTCGAAGGCTCGAATCGCGCGACATCGGGCCTGCCAGTCGATAGCGCGCGATGTACGCTCGGCCAAAACCGATTCGTAGTAACTGCGATTAAACAGCGCAACACGACCCAGGGCCGGCAGGTGAAGCTGCACCCGCCACAGAAAATCGTGATCGCGCTCTACTGCCGTGGGCACACCGAAACCGACGGCGTGAAATCCCATCGGATCCAGACCCGCGCACACCGCACGGATGCAGCTATCCTTGCCGCTAGTATCCAAACCCTGAAAAACGAGCAGCAGTGCTGCTTTGCGGCTGGCCCAGAATCGCCTTTGGGTGAGGCGCAGGGCCTCTTGAAGATCATCCAGCGAGGGTAAGTCCAGAGTCCGCTTAAACGCCGTCGGCACTGCGTGAAGCTGGGGTAACGCCCGATTGGAATCTTGCATGCACAAGCCCATGAGAGGAGATATACCCAGTATAGGCCAGCATGACAGACCCGGCCGGGCAACCCTTTGAGATACCTTGCCAGCCGTGCTATACAAGCCCCCCAAATGCACCGGAGCCCTAAACCTATGCGCATAGCATCCTGGAACGTGAATGGCATACGCGCCGTCATGAAGAAAGACTTCACCGAATCACTGGCCACCCTCAATGCCGACATCCTTTGTCTGCAAGAGACCAAGGCCCAGGATGATCAGGTGGTCACGGCACTGGAAGGCGTTGAGGGGTATCACGTATACAGCAACAGCGCTGAACGTAAGGGTTATTCAGGCGTTGCCATTCTCACGCGCCAAGAACCGCTGCGCGTCTTTTCCGATATCGGCATTGCAGAACACGATACCGAAGGCCGCGTGCTCACGGCAGAATTCAAAGACTATTATCTGGTGACTGTGTACACCCCCAATTCAGGCAGTGAACTGGTACGCCTGCCCTACCGGGAAACCTGGGACCGGGATTTTCTGGCCTTCGTCAAAAATCTGGAAGCGGAAAAGCCCGTACTGATGTGCGGAGACTTCAACGTCGCCCACAAGGAGATCGACATTGCCCGGCCCAAACCCAACTACAACAAAAGCGCAGGCTTTACCCAGAAAGAAATTGACGGCATGGACGCCATCGTCGAGGCCGGCTTCGTCGACACCTTCCGACACTTTCACCCAGATACCGTAAAGTACAGTTGGTGGAGTTACCGCGCCGGGGCACGCGGCAAGAACATCGGCTGGAGAATTGATTACTTTCTGGGCAGCGAAAAGCTCGTAAAAAATAAGATCAAAAGCGCCGAGATATGGAATGACATCTTCGGCTCAGACCACTGCCCGGTCAGCGTTGACCTATAGATCACTGAACGAGCGCCCCTTCTTGAAGCATTGAGCGCCTTAGGGGGGGCGCCCCGGTCTATTCAGATTTTATCAGGGCCGCCCAGCATCATTTAGATAAATCAGGTTGCTTACTCATGCTTATGAAAATTGCCTTGTTATTGTTAATTGGCTGCGGGGTTAACCATCTGGGCTTAGGAGTCGTTTATATCACTGCGGACGAGTTTATGGGCTATCACTCGCGTGCTTTGGCAGTGGAATGGAGCGCCCTAGACCCGAGCTATCAAACTCTTTTCCTGGCACTCATCCGCTTGTGCGGCGCGGGCGCCATAATCGCGGCAGTTGTAAACTTGTACCTATCTGTTCACGCCTTGTTTACAAAAGATTTCCGTATGGTGTGGCTTGCCCCCGCTGTTGCTCTCATGTATCAGCTGACTGCCAACTATGTTGTATACACGGTGGCTGAATTTACTCCGGGCGATCCGCCACTTATGTTCGTTTCAATAGGCAGCCTAGTAACTTTGGCTGGAGCGCTGTTGCTAGGCTTTGCTGTAGTTTCAAATAGAAGAACCACATCCCGGACCGGAAGATTTCATTGACCGCAGAAAGACGCTCGACAAATCGCAGCAGGTGACAACAGACCCGCCACCCACTTTTGCTATCACAAAAGCGCGCGCCTCCTTATGCGCGATTGAGCTCAGGCGTTATGCAGTCGTATGAGATTGATCGGCAGTTTGATAGCGAGGGTGAAGCAGAGGAGCAAGCGTGGGATCTAATTTCCTTTCCGCTATCTTTGTCGTCAAGCAACAGTATAAGCAGATTATTAAAGAACAGCTGCTCCGCCTATGCCTGACTAATGCGATGTTTTTCTTTGCTTTTTCTGGAGCTTCCAGCAGCCAAGCCAAAGCTAGTTATTTTGTTTAAGTTGAGCATTTATGTATATCTTCATAATATACAAACCCCGTCAAAGCGCTAACAGGCTTAGCAATCGCCCGGCAAAAACGCCGGTTGACCGGGACGCTTTATCCGCCGCTTCGCACTGAGCAAAGAGGCCATGTGCGCGGCGTTAGCCTCCCGCGTGCCAGTCGATTAAAAATCAAATTCACTCAATGGAGGCCTCATGCCCTACGCAACTGCGCCGCCTAGCCTAGCGCCGTGAGCACCCAAAAGATGCCGCACAGCCTTAAAGTCGCATCGTTTTTCGCAATCTTATTTGCAGCCATGTTTGCCATTGCATCGACCCTATTTTATTTCGGCGACTGGTTTCGCCTACTAGCTGTTTCGTGCCTTGGTGCTTTTGTTGGTGTGGTTGCCGCTCCAGAATTTGAGCCAAAAGCGTTTTCTCGGCCCAAGCTAATCCAATCGTTATCAGGTCTGTTCGCCGGCATATTTGCAGGAGTTGCGGCGGGGTTTTCATTGGATTTAGTGCTGGCAACAGGAATGCTAGGGCTATCAGTTGGTTTTTTAGCGTCAATCTGGGTAAAACATATACAAATACCATAATACCCATAACCAGGTGTTCTAGTCGCAGCGCGCAAGTCTGCGCTGCGGTGCGCGCCAGTGATTGGTTTATGCCGCCTTAATCTGCGTGTATTATGTGGTCGGCGTCAATTTTAAGGTAAAGGGCTCTCTTGACCCCGCTTAATCCCAGCGGGGGGAGTGAACGAGTCCATCATGAATATACGTACAGGACTCCCCATGATTCAGCGATTCACCGATACAAAGACGGTAACACCCGCCCTGCGGCTGCTCGCCACGTTACTGGTAGTGGCTGGCCTGAGCGCGTGTAAAAGCGATTCCGGTAGCAGCAGTGCACCATTCTCGGTCGCTGGTACGGGCTCAGATGCTGAGTCAGATTCAGGTTCCGGATCAGGCTCAGATTCCGAACCTGAGCCCGAGCCCGAACCTGAACCCGAGCCCGGTCCACTGGGAAAATACGATCTTTATAATCAGTGCTGGGTGATGAAGGCAGGCGATGCCTATGTGGTGCGCAGCGGCGACACCTTCGTCGCCAATGGGGCTTCGGCCGATGGCGCTGAGAAGTTCTATATGCGAGCCGCCAATCTCGCGCGGTATCTATTTTATACGTCGGATGAAATGCTGATGACCGCCAGCGGTTCGGCAGTTTCCACCGTTGCGTTGCTAGACGCCGAAGAGGGCTCAGACTGGACCTTTACGGAAGCCGGTGAGGTACTGAATGCGGCAACGCTGGATGGTTCACTGTCGCTGGGCACAGATGGCCTGTTGGTACTCGGCGAAACCCCGGCACCACTCACCTTCGAGCCTGCCACTGGCTGCGCGGTGTACCCCGAAATGCCGCTGGGTGTGATTGGACAAAGCTATACCGGCAATATTGATGAACCGGTACTGGGTTTTGCCGAAGTGCACGCCCATATGTCGATGGGCAGCGAGATGTCTGATGGTAGCCGCAATGTGGGACCGTCTGCCGGTGGTGTGCAGTGGGGGCATGCAGCTAACCGTTTCGGCGTGCCGCATGCGCTGGGCAACTGCGAAAGCTTTCATGGGCCTGACGGCGCAACAGATCCCGAGGCATTGCTTCTCGATACCCGTCCCGGAACCACCCACGATACGCAAGGATGGCCCACTTTTATCGACTGGCCAAAGAATGACTCGCAGCTTCACCAACAAATGTACTGGCGCTGGGTAGAGCGGGCGTGGATGTCTGGTCTGCGCTTGATGACGGTGCTGGGCACCAATATCGAAGCTTTGTGCCAGGTGGCTCAAAACACAGGACCTACTCGCGGCCAGAACCCAATGGATCTGGATTGCGTGGATATGAGTGTCGGCATGAAACAAGTGGAATACCTGACCGACATCCAAAATTATGTTGATGCGCAATACGGCGGTCCCGGCAAGGGCTTTTTCCGGATCGTCGGCTCCCCGACTGAAGCACGTGAGGTTATCGCTGACGGCAAACTGGCCGTAATACCCGGCCTCGAGTTCTCCAATATCTGGGGCTGCAATGTGAGCTTCCGGCCAGATGGCGAGGTGTCGTCTTGTACCAAAGAAGATATCGACGCCGAAATTGACCGTGTTTGGGATGCGGGGGTGCGACAGGTTTACCCCTTCCACGATGTAGACAGCGCATTGGGTGGCGCAGGCTTGTTCAGCAATATACTGGAGTTGGTTAACTTCTACGGCACTGGACGCTTCTTCGAGACCTATGCCTGTGAAGACGGCGGCGAAGGTGAGAAGTTTTTTTACGACGCCGGCCTGACATCGCTCGCTGCAGACGCGCCGTTACTGAGTAGCTTGGGCAACGACCCAATTTCCTCCGCTCTGCTAGAGGCCACCAACGGCACCTTACCGACATTGGAAAGTGGGCGACGCTGCAACGCTCGAACTGTCACAGAGCTGGGCATCTATGCAATCGACAAGATGATGAAAAAAGGCTTTATCATCGATATCGACCACGCAGAAATTCGCAGCAAGCAGATCATGCTCGACTACACGGCGACTACCACACCGGCTTACCCCTTGGTATCAGGCCACGGTGGTCACGGCGGTATTAATAATGAGCAGGCCAAACAGATTATCCGCCAGGGCGGGGTTATCTATCCAGCAAACGGCAACGGCTTTGGCCATGTACAGTTTCTTGAGAAACTTAAACCGCTGTGGGATGCCTCGGGCACGACGCGGGAATTCTCGGTGGGTTATGGTGCAGACGCCAACGGTTTGCGTAACCTGCCCGGCCCCAGAGGTATGGGCCGTATTACCGAAACCGGCGCGGTGACCTATCCCTTCCAGCTATTTGCGGGAGAAGAATGGGGGCCACAATTTAGTGATATTGCGCCCGTTACCGTAGAGATGCTGGCCATCCCCGGCAATAACGGCCGGCTGTGGGATGTGAACGAAGGGGGTATGTACCACTACGGCATGATCCCTGATCTGGTGGAAGAGATCCGCCTGGAAGGTGGTCGCGAGGCACTCGACTCCTACTACAATTCAGCAGAAACCTATTTGCAATTATGGGAGCAGACACTGCAAGCCTCGGCTAGCGCCCGCACGCTGCCGGTTCCCACTACGGTTCCAACGCCTGCCCCGTAAGAGGCGTTAGGCCCGTAGGCGCGGGCCGGAGCTTATTGTGCAATTGCGATACATATTCGCCAGTGCGTTGCTGGCAGGTTTGCCCAGCACTGTACTGGCACATGGTTTCGGGCGGCTTTACACCTTGCCGGTCCCCTTGTGGTTGTATGGCTGGGGCGCAGCCGCAACCCTGATTATCTCCTTCATCGTTGCGGCGCTGTTTCTCTCTTCGTCGGCGCCCGCGCACACAGCGGGTTCACGAGTTCTGCAACTTCAGGGCTTGCGCAAGTTACTCCCGGCACTGCGGCTATTTTCCATCTTTATTTTGCTACTGTGTATCGCAACCGGCTTTCTCGGCCACCGCGACCCGTTGCGTAATTTCAGCCTGACCTTTTTTTGGATTATTTTCGTTTTACTGTTTACCTACCTGACGCTGTTTATCGGTAATTTCTATGCGGCGCTAAATCCTTGGCAGAGTCTGACCAACGGCATCGGGCAGTTTTGGCGGAATTTCAGCAATGGTCAAATAAACTATCCGCGAGCGCTCGCCGATTGGCCCGCACTAACGCTGTATCTCGGTTTTATCTGGTTTGAGTTGTTTGGCGAAGGTAGACCCAAACCACTGGCCACCTTGCTCACTCTCTACACTTTGCTCAATTTGGCCGGCGTCTGGCTGGTTGGCGCCCGAGCCTGGTTTCGTCATTGCGAGTTCTTTTCTGTTTTTTTCCGGCTGGTGGCGCTAATGGCACCCATTCACTACCAGCGCGGCATTAACGGCGAGTCGGGGCAACTGGCGCTGCGCTGGCCGTTAAGCGGATTGATTCAGGAACGCCCAAGCCATATCAGTACCGTGGTGTTTGCGCTGGCGATGTTGTCCACCACTGCCTTTGACGGACTAAAGGCCACCCAGTGGTGGACTGCCCTGTTCTGGGGTGACCCCAGCGGATGGCTGACCCAGTGGTACGGTGTTCGTCCAATCAACGCCATCAAGATGTTTATGCCATGGTTTGTGGCGTGGGAAACACTGTGGCTATTGGCTTCGCCCTTTACCTATCTGGGGCTCTATCTGCTGACAATCGCGCTCGCCAGGCAGCTCACTGGCTCGCAACGCTCGGTCAGAGAGTTGGCGTTAGATTTCGGGTATTCTTTACTGCCCATTGCCTTCGTTTACCACCTGACGCACTATGCCACGCTGATCCTGAGCCATGGTTTAAAGATTATCAGCCTCGCGTCTGATCCCTTTGGCTGGCAGTGGAACCTGTTTGGTACATTGCATCGTTTTCGCGCGCCGATTCTGCCGGAAATGGGGACGATCTGGCACGCGCAGGTGGCTTTGATCCTGCTCGGCCATGTCATCAGTGTGTGGGTGGCCCATCGCATCGCTTTGCAGGTTTTCCAAACACGCGGCAAGGCGATGGTGAGTCAGTTGCCCATGCTCGCTCTGATGATCGGCTTTACCATCGGCGGCCTGTGGATTCTGGCTCAGCCACTCACAGCATTGCGCTTTCTATAATGGGCCAGATGATACGTAAGGACCTCAGCACGGAGACGCTCAGTGAACAAATCTTCTCTCGCCATTCTGCTCGTCGGGGCACTGCTGCTAGCTGGCCTGTTTGTTGTGATGAAACCCGCGCCTGACCCCGTGGCGCCATTGGCTGAAGACCAGATGCAGATCGTAAACTTTACAGTGAAAGACGGCCAACTCGCTGAAGGCCCTGCCACCGTCGCGGTTACTCAGGGCACGCACGTGACACTGCGATTCATCAGTAACCTCAAAGACGAGGCCCATCTCCACGGCTACGATCTTTCGGCAGACCTCACGCCGGGCGAAACAGCTCAGATCCGCTTTATTGCCAATAAGAGCGGCCGCTTCGAGATAGAATTGCACAAGTCGCACACCACGGTAGCCGCCTTGGAAATACGACCGCGCGGCTAAAGCACGCTGTAGAGTGTTTCTCTGCACTTTCCATTAAACTGACGCGCTTTTCTGGCTACCATACCTAACGACGCGACAACGCCGCCTTTTACCACCACCGAAATGGAAAATTAAACTTATGTTGAACCTGCTGTTCCTCGCTATGGGTATCTTACTGCTGACGATCGGCGGCGAGGCGCTTATTCGGGGTTCACTGGCCGCCGCCAACCGGCTGGGTATTTCACCGCTGCTCAGTGGCTTGATTATTGTAGGGTTTGGTACCTCCGCGCCAGAACTGGTGGTCTCAGTGGACGCCGCGCTCAGTGCGCGGCCCGATATCGCTGTCGGGAATGTGGTGGGCAGCAATATTGGCAACATCCTGTTAATTTTGGGCACTTGCGCATTGATCACACCGCTTGCCGTCAAACCCCTGGTGCTACGACGCGATGCAGTGACCGTGGTGATGGCCAGCATCCTGTTTCTGGTATTGGTCGGTGGCGAGGCGCTGGTGAGATACGACGCTGCGATATTCCTGCTGGCCCTTACCGCTTACCTGATATGGGCCTATCGCACGGAGCGTTCTGGCGAGGCTCCCTCGGCCGAACTGCACATTGCGGAAGGGGAAGAAGTGACCGTGCTGCCAAAAACAACGCTGTGGATAGCTACCGCCGTGTTGTTGGGCCTGACGTTATTGATCACCGGCTCGCAAGCCATGTTAAAAGGTGCGGTCGGTATCGCCGAGGCCTTTGGCGTATCGGAAGCGGTCATCGGGTTGACCATTGTGGCGGTAGGCACCTCCCTGCCCGAATTTTCCATTTCTATTATTGCGGCCTTTCGCCGACATGCTGATGTGGCTATTGGGAATGTGCTGGGCAGCAATATTTTTAATATCCTCGGAATACTTGGAGTTTCCGCGCTACTGCAACCACTCCCGGTGCATGAGCGCATTCTCCAGTTTGATCAATGGGTCATGCTCGGAACGGCGCTCGTGCTGTTGTTTTTCCTGTTTACCGGCAGACGCCTCAGCCGGCTTGAAGGCGGCGTACTGTTACTTGGCTACGCGGGCTACGTCAGCTTCAGCTTTATCAGCATCGGCACATAGATCGCGGGCCAGATCGATCATTTATCAACCACTTAAAGCGGGCGCACACTAAAATAAAACAAAATTACACAACCCATTGATATATAAACTTAAATAGTCCACCCGCCACCGAGAGAAACCTGTGCTACGACGCTTGATGTCTGCTCGGAGCTACCCCGGCGCCACCGCCGCTGGCCGGCGCGCTTGATGCTGCCGTCAAAATGGCGATAATGACCGACCAAAAACGAACCGGGCTGGCAGATTGACCGGCCTGCCGACCATGCTCCAATTGCCGGATACCCATGAGCCAGGCCTCTCGCGCCCCAGATTTCAGGAATCAGCCGCCGTTGCTGCAAACGCTCGCCAGCATGGCACTGCTGGGGTCGGAGCAGCGCACCAACTATAACCTGGCGGAGTTGCTGGGCGACCAGATCAACCTGTCTGATTCCATCACCCTGGCCCGCACTCTCACCAACCTGGAAAATGTGAGGGTCAGCGACAGTGTCTCCATGGAGCGGCCCCAGCGGCAGTTTCTCAATACCCGCGGCGGGATGATCCGGTTCATTGTGCGCAGTTTTGAATCCAGCGACACTGCGGTTCCGTTTATGCTGCCCAAGGCCAATCAGGCAACCCTTGACGATCCCGCCGAAGGGGTAAAACCCTACCTGCGCTTTTATTCCCTGCACCAGAGCGAAATGGAACATCGGGTGGTGAGCCTGCGCAAATCCCTGCGCGCCACGCTGGCGCTGGACGGCCCGCCGCGTTCGAAACTGGCAACGCTCGACCGCATCATGGACGATACCCTGGGCGAATACGGACGCAAGGTTTTGTCCGGCGTCCCCAAACTGCTTGGCGAGCATTTCAATCAGTGCCGCCAGGATTTTCTGAACTCGGCCGAGGCCGAACACTCCATCACAGCCGCCCACTGGTTACAGGAAAACGGCTGGCTTCACGGTTTTCAGCAGGGGATGCGACAACTGCTGCTGGCTGAGGCAGACCTGCGTCTGCTGCCGGCTCGCGCCCTGCTGGACGCCCTGGAAACACAGGATTCGATATGACACGAACCGCCTCCATTATCTTCTTTGCCCTCGGCGCCCTCGTGGTGCTGTGGATGAGCGCCAGCTTTGTCGGCACCAGTACCCTGGCACTGCTGGTCAGCGTATTAATCGCCGCAGCCTACACCACCGGTTTTGTGGAATTGATGCGCTACCAAAGCGAAACCCGCGCGCTCAGCGGTGCACTGGAAGCCGCCGAACGCGCCGGTCAGCCCATCGACGATTTAACCGCCTGGTTGCAAAAGCTGCCGGTAAGCCTGCGTTTTAGCGTTCGCCAACGGATCTACGGTGAAGCCGTTGGCTTGCCTGCCCCGCTGCTCACACCCTACCTGGTGGGCCTTCTGGTTATGCTGGGTCTGCTTGGTACCTTTATTGGTATGGTGGAAACCCTGCAGGGTGCGGTTGGCGCGCTACAGGGTAATACCGAGCTGGAAGCCGTGCGCGAAGGTTTGGCCGCACCGATACAGGGGCTTGGCCTGGCCTTTGCCACCTCCGTCGCCGGTATTATCGCCTCAGCCATGCTCGGCCTGATTTCCACGCTTAGCCGCCGCGAACGCCTGCAGGCCTCGCGCGCACTGGATCGCGAAATGGCCAGTGCATTCAAGCCCCACTCGCTCAATGTACAGCGTCGCGAAACCTATGACGCACTGCGCGCACAAGCCGGTGCCCTGCCGGCCGTCGCCGACCAGCTCAACACCTTGGCCCAGCATTTTGACGAGCGCATGCGGCAGCTCACGGACAATCTCACGCAAAGCCAGCAGACCTTGCAAAACTCGCTGGCGACGCAATTCCAGCAGCTCAGTCAGGCGGTAGAAACCTCACTGTCTAAAGGCTTTCAGGACACCGGGCGCGTGGCTGCAGAAAGCGCCGCGCCGGTAGTGAATACCTTTCTGGAAGGCGCCAATCAACACGCACAGCGCCTGCAGCAGACACTGGAAGGCGCCGTTGAAAATCATCTGGCCGCCACTGCCAAGCAACTGTCAGAGAGCGGTGAAACTATTACTCGTCACTGGGAAGCGGCCCTGAAGGCCCAGCAAGGCGCTAACAGCGAACTGCTCAATACTTTGGGTCAGCGATTCACCGACGCCCAGCAAACCCTCAATCAAAGTGCCGAGTCCCTGCTGGGCAATCTCGAGCAATCTCATAAACAATGGCTCGAAACCTTGCAAAGCGTCGAAGCAGAGCGCTTGACCCATTGGCGGAGCGGCCTTGATCAAAGCGCTACAACACTGACCCAGGCCAGCCAGTCGCTCGCCGAGCAGTCGCGCCAGATTGCGAGCGACGCGCAACGCGATATCGGCGCACTGATCGAAAAAAGCGACGCGCTGCTGCAGCAACAAACCGCACGCGATAGTCAATGGCAAGCGACCGCCAGCGAGCAGCTGGAAACCCTGATCAAAGCCGCCAGCGACCAACTCACCGCCTTGCGTCACGACGAGCAACAACGCGGCGAAGCGGCCATCGCGCGACTCGAGCAGCTGCAGGAAAGCAGCGCCAGCCAACTGGCTGCGTTAGGCGCAGCACTGGAACAGCCCATGACGCGCTTAATGGAAACTGCGTCTGATGCGCCCAAAGCGGCCGCCGAAGTGATTGCCCAGCTGCGCGGTGAAATCAGCAAGAACATCGAACGCGACAATGCCCTGTTGGACGAGCGTCAACAGACCCTCAGTCAGATGGAGAAACTCTCTGCCAGCCTCGAGGAAAACGCCCGCCTGCAACGCGAGGCGGTAGAAGCCATGCTGCAGGGCTCCACCGAAAACCTATCCGCACTGGCCAACAAATTCGAAGAGCGCGTGGCG
Source organism: Litorivivens sp. (assembly GCA_041638115.1). Classification (GTDB taxonomy): domain Bacteria; phylum Pseudomonadota; class Gammaproteobacteria; order Pseudomonadales; family Spongiibacteraceae; genus Litorivivens. The sequence continues at coordinate 11,330 of JBFKXO010000020.1, forward strand.
CAGGAAAGCAGCACACTGGGCGAGCATGTTGCCAATTTCTCGGCCAGCACCGCCGAACTCAGCACATTGGGAGAGGTTTTCACCGGCGCGGTTCACCAATTTGGCGAAGCTAACAGCCAATTGATAGCGCGGCTGGAACAGATCGAAAACGTACTCACCAGCGCCGGGCAGCGCAGCGACGAGCAAATGGCCTACTACATTGCCCAGGCGCGGGAGATTATCGACCATAACCTGCTGACCCAGCAGGAGCTGCTGGAGCGGCTGCAGGGCGTGAGCGCAGGTAGCTGAGCATGGCTGACATCGAAAACGGACTCGATCCGGAACCGCCCATCTGGGCCGTGTTTGGCGACCTGATGACCGGCATGGTCGGTGTTTTTGTGTTACTCCTGGTGTGGGCACTGGGTTTTCAGCTGGAACTTTCCCAGTCACTAAAACAGGAAGTCGCCAAACGCGAAGCCGAGCAGGAACGACGTCAGGCATTGGAGCAGGCACTGGCCGCCCCCTTGTCGCAAGGTCGCATTACCTTCGAGCAGGGCCGTATCGGTATCAGCGGAAGCGTCCTGTTCGCCCTCAACTCGGCAGAGCTTCAGGAAGAAGGCCGTGCCCTGCTTGAAAGCCTGATCGAGCCGCTGCACATGTATCTGACCGAACACGACCAGTTATTGATGGTCAGTGGCTTTACCGACGCCCTGCCGATTCAAGAAGGCAATTTAAATTTCAGCGACAACTGGGAGCTCTCGGCACAGCGCTCGCTCACGGTGACTCGCGCCTTGATTGATGCGGGCATGCCCGCCAGCATGGTATTTGCCGCTGCCTTTGGTGATCAACAGCCGGTGGCCTCTAACGACGACGCTGACGGGCGCGCCCGCAACCGCCGGGTTGAGATGGCACCGGTGCCCCGCGCCGGCAACACGGCGGTGGACGCCGGTGAGTGAGCAAATCACCCTGCACCAGCAACTTGATGCGCTAAGTGAGCAATGGCGTGATAACCCGCAGCCGCTTGCTCTGCAAACGGCAAAAGCACTGTTGCAACGCGCCGCACGGGAACGCGAGCCAGTGGCCGCACGACTGGTTCAGCGGGCCCGGCAATGTCTTGACGCGGTTGGCTCGCCAGCCATGTCTGAACGCCTTGCTCCTGAGAGCCTGAGCGATTTAACCGCATTGGTCAGTGCGCTAAGACACGACGCTGGGCAGGCCCAAACGCCCGTGCTGAGCAAACTGGAAAAGCAGATTGAAGAACAAAACCTGAAACTGCTTGGCGAAGAACCAGCCAGTGCGACTGCAGCGGTCGCGGAAACCTGTGAACCGGAAACAGACGGATTGCGCGCCGCACAAAAATTCGAGCGCAACCAACAGCGTCACGCCAAACGCAAGGCGGTCGCCATTGCACTGGAAAGGCGTCCGGAAAATCCGGGGCCGCTGAACCCCCACATGCTGGCGGTCAAAATTCTCAGCGAGCTACAGGACGTCTCACCGGACTATCTTGAGCGTTACGTCAGTTTTGTCGACGCCCTGGTCTCGCTGGAAGCCGGCATTAAAAACTGGAACAAAAAAACCGCAACGCAGAAAAAGCGTTAACGTCGCGTCAGGCTTGCTGTTCGGGTGGAATTGCTTCGGGATAGAACTGCGCCAACACGTCGCGCAGCATGTCGTTGGTCAACGGTTTGTTCTTAAAGTCAGTCACGCAGTCCATCTGCTGCGCTCTGTCAAAGTCATCCGGGTTTAGCGAGGTCGTCAGCATCACAATAACCTGACCGCCGCGCTGCTCTTCCGGCAACGCTTTATATTCCTCCAGAAATTCCCAGCCATTCATCAGCGGCATGTTCAGATCCAGAAAGATCAGCTCAGGCCTGGGATACCCCCCGTCGGCTGCGCTGGAGAGGTAGTCCAAGGCGTGGGTTCCATCGAGTTGTTCGACCACTTCTTCGGCGCAACCAAACCGGGAAATCACTCGCCGGTGCAGGTAATTGGTGGCCTTATCATCGTCAATCAGTAGAATTCTTTTCAGTGGTTTCATGCCGCGGTAGATCCTTTAGCGTAAAGTTTACGCAACAGCCCTGGGTATCAGAATCCGTTATCCAGATGCTGCCGCCGTGCAATTCAACAATCTTTTTGCTGTGCGCCAAGCCAATGCCCGTGCCTTCGTAGGTGCCATTCTGGTGAAGTCGCTGAAAGATGCGAAACACCCGGTCGCGATATTCCCGCGCGATGCCAATGCCATTATCACACACCTGAATTTTCCAACCGTCGATGATTGCTTCGGCGCTGATTCTGACCACAGGCGGAACCCCGGGGCGGGAAAATTTCAGCGCGTTGCCAATCAGATTCTGGAACAGCAGGCGCAATTCCACCTGCAAGCCATTAATGGTGGGCATGGCCCCAACTTCTATCTTACCGCCGCCATCCTGTAATGCCGAGTACAAATCCTGCTCAATGGCGGCGATCACGTCATTCAGGTTTACCGGCGCTAGCCGGGGATTGCGACCTATCCGGCCATGGTCCAGCAAGGATTTGATCAAGCCCTGCATACGCCGAGTCGCCCCATCGATAAAACCGAGCATTTCGTCGGCCTCGGAATCCAGCTTGCCTTTATATTCGGTTTTAAAAATATCGACAAAGCCAGAGACGGTGCGCAGTGGCTCCTGCAAGTCGTGAGAAGTGATATAAGTGTAGTCGGAGAGTTCTTTATTCACCGATTGCAGGCGAGTATTGCGTTCGCGCAGCTCGCGAGACAGATCGTCAAATGCTCTTGCCAGCGAGCCCACTTCGCCCGGCGCAGACAGTGGCAGGCTTTCAGAGAGTTCGGCGCTGCGACGTTCCTGCACGACCCGCTCCATCATCGACAAGGGCCGTGAAATCCAGCGCGCGAGCCAGATCATCAGCAGGGTTACCGCGACCATTCCCAGCAAGATCAGAACCACTGCCTGCTTGAAGGTTCGGCTGAGGATATCCGAGCCGACCTGGTAATCTGTGAGCACACCCACGTAGACACTATCATCTGACCAGTCACCGGCCGAGGCAATCGCCGTGACAATCAGGGCCTGATCGCTACCCAACAGCTCGCGAGTCTCACCAGCGCGCATGGGTGCCAGGTTAAACTCGGCAAACAGATTGCCCGGTAGCGCGGCGCCACTCAGTAGCGTTTTCTCGTTTTCGGGGTGATGCAGGTAGTCCCCCTCACGATTGGCCAATAACAGCCGACTGCTATCTCGCAGTAGTGGTTCCATCCGGCTGGCGATTTGCGCAAAATCGATATTGGCAACAATTACACCGAATCGTTCGCCATCGCTGTGATCAATGGGCAAGGCTGCGCGCATCACCAACTGACGAGGTTCCATGATCTCGCCAAATTCGCGATTGAGTTCCACCGGTGAGAGATAGACGCTGCCGCGCGGCATCAGCATGGCGTATTGAAAATACTGGCGCCCGCCTTTGTTCTGCAGCTGGTCGGGATTCACGACGCGGATATCACCCGTTGCACCGTAACGGTCGACGCGGACCAGCTCTTCACCGTCTGCGCGCACGTAGCGAATCTGCACCACAGCCGATTCATGGCTCATGATATTGCTGAAGATATGCTCAAGCCGCTGCCGCCACTGAATGACGGTAGAGCCATCCAGGGGATCAATACCACCATTATTCTCGGCTCGAATGATCCCTGCTACCGGCGGCATCCCCGCCATGTAATATGCAAGCTGTTTAGCCGCCTCGCGCTCTTCGCTAAACAGCGCCTGCACTCGCTGTTGCTCACCGCGCAACAACTGGTTGGCGGTCGCCCGAACCTGCTGATCCAGCGCATCAAAGGTAATGACCACCACGCCGACAATACTGATGATAAAAATCAGAAGGGTTGGCAGCAGAATTCTGACGCCAATGCGGTCTTTAAACGGCGTTTTGAGTTGGTTGAAAGCGGCAGGAATGGTTCTATCCCCCCAAGGCCGAGCATGAAACGATCCCTCGCCACAGTCTAGCCTATTCCTGCCTGTCGGGTGCTACGGTTTTTCACCTACTGCAGCCGTCACGCCAGGTCGAAAGCGCTCATATCTGGCTGCGACATGGCTTCATAAAAACGCTGCTGGGACCAGGGCCAGGTCGCCGGCACACCCTCGGCGTCGAGATACCAGCTCTGACAGCCCGACCCGAAAATGGTGCGTTTGGCGGCGGCAATACGGTCTTCGTCAAAGGTTTCCATCGCGTCATGGCTGGCGCAAACCTCGCGGTATTCACCAGAATCCACCAAGGCGATCAGCTGCTCAATGTAATGCCATTGATGCTCGGCGATATCTATCAGCGAGAAATTACCCACCGGGCCGTTGGGACCGTTAAGCATAAACAGGTTGGGAAACTCGGGAATGGAAATAGCCATGTAAGCCCGAGGGCGCGACGCCCATACGTCATTCAGCTGAGTGCCGCCGCGGCCAACCACATTCATCGGCCGCATAAACTGGTCGGCCTGGAATCCGGTGGCCAAGGCAATCACATCCAGCTCGTGCAGTGTGCCGTCTTTCATCCGCACGCCCGTTTCCTCAATACACTCGATGGCGCCGGTTTCCACACTGACCGCCGGGCGCTGTACCGCCTCGTAGAAATCCGGGGAATAGATCAGTCGTTTACAGGCCGCACGATAACTGGGTCGCAGTTTTTCACGCAGCGCCGGATCGGTGATACTGCGCTCAAGATGATCGTGGACAATGGCTTCGATCTCATGCATGGCCGGTGAATCCGGCTCCACAATAGCATTATTAAAGCGCTGCACGTTGGCCAGATACTCTGGTTCGTTTTGCATGTATTTCAGAAGCTCTGGATCATCCCTGAACGCCTGTTTCTGCTCTTCGCTGAAATAGGGGTTCTCGACCGGCATGATCCACTGGGGGGTGCGCTGAAAATGCACCAGCTTTTTCACTCGCGTCGACAGGGCAGACACAATCTGCACACCGGTTGAACCGGTGCCTATGACCCCAATGCGGCGCCCATCGAGCGGTACACTGTGATCCCAGCGCGCGGTGTGAAACAGTGCGCCACCGAAGCTGTCCATGCCCTCAATTGTGGGATAGCGAGGAACGTGCAGCACGCCGGTGGCGGCGATCACAACGTCGGCCACATCGCGCTGTCCGCTGCGCGTTTCCAGATGCCACTGTCCCTGATGGAATTCGCAGCTGATGATTTCTTCGTTAAAGCGAATAATGCGGTCCACCCCGTATTTGCGGGTGGTGCGTTCAAAATATTCCTGAATCTCCGCGCCTGGCGGCAAGTAGCGCGTCCAGTCGGGATTGGGCTCAAAGGAATAGGTGTAGGAATGGGAAGGTACATCGCAGGTCAGGCCCGGATAGGTATTCTCGCGCCAGGTGCCCCCGATGCGGTCGGCTTTTTCATACAGGGTAACATTGCGATACCCAGCCTCTAACAGCTTGATTCCACTGAGAATCCCAGCCATACCGCCGCCGATCACAACAAAGCGAAGATCCTGTTTTTTGCCCAGTAAACTCATCACCTGATTCCTGCTAAA
>JBFKXO010000021.1:0-16760 GCA_041638115.1 Litorivivens sp.
ATCGCTTATCAAAAAACGCCGTGTCGTATTCGTCGGCTTCGATCACAAAAAAGCGGCCACCGCCGCCGCGCGCCGACAGGCCGAAATTACCGGGAATACCACCGATCAAAAAACCCGGCTCATAGCCCAGATGCTCCAGAATCCACGCCAACATACTGCTGGTGGTGGTTTTACCGTGGGTACCGGCGCAGGCCAGCACCCAGCGCCCCTGCAGAAATTGCTCGCCCAGCCACTGCGGACCGGAAATATAGGGAATGCCGCGGTTAAGAACATGCTCAACCGCCGGATTGCCGCGCGACAGCGCATTGCCCACGATCACCAGATCGGGTAACGGTTCCAGATGAGCGGGATCGTAACCCTCCATAAGGGTAATGCCCTGCTCTTCGAGCTGGGTGCTCATGGGCGGGTAGACATTGGCATCCGAGCCGGTGACCGTGTGGCCCAACTCCCGCGCAAGCAGGGCAATACCGCCCATAAACGTGCCGCAGATTCCGAGTATATGTATATGCATGGACCGCCCCGCCAAAACAACCGCCGCATGGTAGCACCTGCCCTATGAAAAGGCAGCAGGTGTCCTAACTCGTTGCAAGCTACCCGCCACACGCAGAACCACTCATTTCAATTCGAGTATCCACTCAGCATAAAACCTCTGGATTTGTGAGGTACTTGGCAATCTGGAAATAACGCCTCGAATCAGTTGCGGTTTCAGCGTGGAAAATTGATCCAGAAACCACGAACTGCGTACAATGAAACGGTTAAATAGTTTCATTAAATACCGTGACCTTATGTTTCTACGCTCCAAACACCCATTCTCACCCTCACTCTGACACCTCCTTTGCCCTTCTTACGCTCCCGATTATTCGAGGTTTTATGCGCCGCAACGCCCTGAATTTAGCCATCCTGCTGATTACCGCCAACGCCGCCCCGTCGACCGCCCAACCGGGCCTGGGCGCCGGGCCCAACGCCGGTTTGTTGAACGCTATATCCAATACTTCAGCCAATGCGCTAGCCAATCCCAACAACGTGTTAAGCGGCAGTTTGCTCAATGCGGATGTACTGAGCACAGATCAGGGCAACGGCTTGCTGGATCTTGACGCGCTCAATAACGACGCGTCGCTCGTTGGGCTCGAAATCGCGGACCAGACCGTCGTCAATCTCATCGATGGCAAAGGAGCGCTGGGGGCCACACGCCCGCTAAAAGACAGCCTGAACGGACTGAACAAAAACTTGAAGGCAACGGCTCTAGGGCTGGCAGGCCCGAAAGGCGCAGTCACCCAGGTGGTTAAATCCGTCGGCAAGGGCACTAAACAGACCGTTCAGGCAGTGACTGGCGCAGTCAATTCACCCGCCCTGCAAAGCACGACAACCTCATTGGGCAGCGCCCTGAATGTCTCCGTTGGCGCGATTGATATCGGCAGCAACGATGCTTCGACGCTGGTTGATGTCGACGTGATGAACAGCGACAGCGGCCGTGAAGGCGCCATCGGTGTTGGTGTACTGGCTGATGATGACTCCGGCAACGGTTCCATGATCGGTGCCGGCGTCCTCGGTGGCGACAACGCCGGCAACGGCTCTCTAGTGGGCGCTGGCGTACTTAACGGCAAAAACAGCGGCCGATCAGACGTCGTTGGTGCGGCACTGATTAGCGAAGACAACTCGGGCTCGGGCGCAGTGGCAGGGGCCACCGTGCTGTCGACCAGTAGCGGTAGCAACAATGACTTTATCGACGCTGACCTGGTCACTGCCGACAGTGGCCGTGAAACAGGCGACGCTGACAGCTCAGCCAGCGATTCAGCGATAAACAATCAGGGATTACGCAACGCATTCGGACGTGATTCGCAGTTGATACAAACCGTCGACTTTCTGCAAACCGGCGCCGAGCGCGTCGCCGCGCAAGTTACCGGGCTGCTACCCATCGGTGGCAACGCCACGGCGTCTGTTGAATCCGTCAATCTGTCGGTCGGTCGTCTCGATATCGGCCGCAACAATGACACCACCCTGCTTGATATCGACGTCTTGAATGAAGACCGGGGCGACAAAGGTCAGGTCGGCATCGGCGTGCTGTCACGCGGTGCCGCCGGCAGCGGCTCGCGCGCAGGTATTGCCGTGGGTGGCGATGACAATTCCGGCCAGGGCGACATCGCGGGTATCGCCGTTAAGGGTGGCAACAACAGCGGAAAAGGCGGCGCGTTAGGTATTGCCGCCGTTGCTGGCGCAAACGCAGGCCAAGGCAATGGCCTGGCGTTGGGCCTGCTCAACAAAGATAACAGCGGTAAAGGCAATGGCCTGGCGCTGGGCGCCGGGTCGGGCAAAAACAGCGGCAAGGGTAAAGCCCTCGGCCTGGGCTTGCTCAATCAAGACAGCGACCTCGCCCTGGATACTGGCAGCGGCAACGCGCCACCCGCCCCCCTGGGCGGCGACGGCGGAGTTAACGGCATCGGGGAAGCCATTGGCGGCGCGATGCAATCGCTGCTGGGTAACGACGGTTTAGCGACTGCAGCTCTTGAGCAGGACGTCGCTGGTGGACTACGCACTGGTATTGGCGCAGCCACCGAGGGTCTGGCTGGCGCCGGCTTGAACGACCAGACCCAGCCGGGCGATGCCATAAACCTCTCGGTTGGCACCCTGGATATCGGCCAGAACAGCGATGAAACCGTGTTGGATATCGACCTGTTGGCGGCACAAACCGGCGGCAACTCGGCCGTCGGTGTGGGTCTGCTCAGCGAGGGCAACACGGGTAATGGCAGCGTTGTCGGCGTAAGCGCTGTCGGCGGTGACAATTCCGGCAATGGCGGCATCGCCGGTGTCAGTCTGATTGGCGACAACGCCAGCGGCAATGGCGGGGTGCTGGGCGCCGCAGTCATCGGTGGTCAGGACAATGGCAACAGCGGCACCGTCGGCCTGGCCGTTCTCACTGAAGAGCGCAGCGGCCAGGGTGGCTTATTGGGTACTGCCCTGATTAGCGGTAGCGACAGCGGTCGCGGACAGGGTATAGGCGCGGCGATTATCGCTGGCGGCAATGCAGGGTCTGGTGACACCGCCGGTGTCGGCGCGCTCAGTGGTGACGCCTCCGGTACGTCTGGACAAGGGGTTGGCGCCGGACTCCTCGCGGGAAATAACAGTGGCGATGCCGGTGTATTGGGCGTTGACGTCTTGACCGAAGACCAGGTGCTGGATCTAAGCAACAACGGCGCTTCCAATTTCGGGTTAGCGGCGGACACACTGCCACTCTCAGGCAGTGATCTGGCCTCACGTGGCGACAGCCTGACCGACACCCTGGGTGAATCACTGCAAAGTACGGCGGGGGGCGGTAGTGAAGGAGATAGTGATGGAAATAGCCCGTTAGTAGAGTTCTTACAAATCGGTGTCGTCGACTCACTCCAAAACGGCACAGCAGCGATTACTGACGGCTTGGCCGACAACGGGCTGGGCGACCAGCCTGGCGCCGGCGAACTGGCCAACCTGTCCGTGGGATCGTTCGACTTTGGCAGCAACGCCGACGATACCCTGCTGGACGTGGACGTGTTGAATAGCGATACCGGCGATCAGGGCAGCGTCGGGCTTGCCGTCGCTTCCGATGGTGCATCCGGCAACGGATCGATTGCCGGTGTTAGCGTGCTCGGCGGTGACGGCAGCGGCAACGGCGGTTTGGCCGGAGCCAGCGTGATCGGCGGCAACAGCAGCGGCAATGCTGACAACGGCGCAGGCCTTGCAGTGATTGGTAACGACAACAATGGCAATGGCGCACTGGCAGGCGTCGGCGTATTAACGGGTGCCAACAGCGCAACAGGCGGCGTGAGTGGCGTCGGCGCTGCCAGTGGCAACGGCAGCGCAACGGGCGGCATCGCCGGTGTTGGCGTCCTTAGCGGGGATAGCTCCGGTCAAGGCGGCGCAGTCGGCGGCAGTGTCGCCGGTGGCGATAACAGTGGCGCAGGCAACGCAGCCGGCGCCGGCATCGTGGGCGGTGAACAATCAGGCACGGGGGGGCTGGTTGGTGCCGGTATTCTAAGCGGTGACAACAGCGGCACTGGAAACAGCGTCGGTGTCGGCGCGCTCGCGGGCAACAATGCCGGGACCGGCAATGTCGCCGGCATTGATGTACTCACGGCAGATCAGGTGGTGGGTATTACCACACCGGAGGACAGCGATATTGCCTCCGCCATCAACGATGCCGTCCAGGCCGTACTCGGCGACAACGGAGCAGTAACCCAGTCCCTTGAAGGCCCGGTTGCAGACTCGCTGCAATCCACTGTCGCAGCGCTCACCGACACACTTGCTGACGCCGGCCTGGGCGACACTGAGGCTACGGGCGAAATGCTGAACCTTTCTGTGGGTACACTCGATATCGGCGCCAACAGCGAAAATACGCTGGTGGATGTCGACCTGCTCAACAGCGACAGCGGCGATCAGGGCGCGACCGGCGTCGGCATTGTGTCTGACGGCGCATCGGGTACTGGCGATATCGCAGGTGTTAGCGTGCTCGGCGGTGACAGCTCAGGCACGGGAGAGGCGCTCGGTGGCAGTATCGCCGGTGGCGACAACAGTGGCACGTCCACCGAGGGCGCGGGTGTTGCCATTATCGGCGGCGACAACGCCGGCAACGGCGACGTCGCCGGGATTGGCGTACTGACCGGCGATAATAGCGGCAACGCTAATGCCATTGGCGCCGGCATTGTAACCGGCGACAACAGCGCGAGCGGTGACGCCACAGGCATAGCGATCATTAGCGGCGACAACAGTGGTCAGGGTGGTAGCCTGGGCACAGCCCTCATCGCCGGTGACAACAGTGGTACTGGCGACAGTGCCGGTCTTGCCATTGTCAGCGGCGACGACAGTGGTCAGGGCGAATCTCTCGGCGCGGGTGTATTGACCGGCGACAACAGCGGAACTGCCAACGATGGCGCGGGTATTGCTATCGGCTCCGGTGATAATAGCGGTGCGGGTGTAGCAGGTATTGCCATAGCCTCTGATGCAGGCAGCGGTGCTGGCGCCATTGTGGGCGGCAGCCTTCTTGGCACTGCAGACGGCGCAGACTCATTGCTCGGCCTGGGCGGCAATGCGCTGACCAGCGACAATACCCGTCTCGCCATCGGTGGTGCTCAATCGGGTAATGGTTCTGGTTCCGATGCAACCGCAAGCGACCTGCCCGATGATGTAAGCCGCAACCCCGGATTCTTTAACCAGCCCAGTGCCAACTCTTTTGCGCTAAACGGCGACTGCGACGAGGGCAACTGCAACTCAGAAGTAGATTGTCTGGATTTTAACAATGCAGGCAGTAAACAGTGCGAGCTCGATTTTGGTCAGACGCTGGTTCTACGCGGTGTGAATTTTGAGTTTGGCACCGCGACCTTTGTCGAGGGTGCTCAAGACTACCTGCAGCAGGCACTGCGCATCATGCAACGCAACCCCGATCTGGTGGTGGAAATCTCCGGGCATACGGACGGGAAAGGTGATGACGTAGCCAATCAGCGCTTGTCGCAGCAACGGGCCAAAGCGGTTAAAGCCTATCTGGTCAGCCAGGGTATTGATGCCAAACGCTTGAAAACTGCTGGCTACGGTTCTGCACGCCCCATAGCCCGGGAGACCCGTGACGGCAAAGATGCTCCAGACGCGCGACAGCAAAACCGGCGCGTAGAATTCACCATACTCTCTGGTGGTAAAACGCGCATCAGCCAGAGTACGGCTGATATAAAAAGTTAGAGACCAGAAAAAACTAAAGCGCCGGGAGTCCACCCGGCGCTTTTTTAAAAAAAGCCCGCAAGCGGGCCAATGGCCTCAGAAACTCAGGCCCACCCACAACCAGAATTTCTTGGTATCTACCGCCAGAGCGTCGGCGCTGTAGTCCGCATACTTGATCCCGGCGTTATAGTTCTTGCCAAACTTGCGAGCGTAGGAGATATCCAGCTCGGTGCCATAATCATCCAAAGTCGGTGTATCTTCGTCCGCACTGAAATCATGATAGACAATTTTCCAACCACCACCCAGCAAAGCACCGCTAAGTGAGACATAGCTGTCAACTAGGCCAGTCGCCGGCGTCGCCAGAAACAGGTCGGCCCAACCATTGAACTTGTGCAGTGTAGCCAGTTCGGTAGTAAAGCCATACTTGCCATCGTCAGACCCCAGCGTTTCCATTCCCAGCTTGGCGGTAATGCCCGTAAAAGTTGCACCGGCTTCGATCAAGCTATAGTCGGCATCGTAGTCAACACCCGCGGCGTCAGCTTCCTGGCTGGCAATTTCCAGAGCGTAGTGGAGTTTCACCTTGCCAGCGTCCGCTGAGCCGGTAAGACTGGCACCAAAGGTATCACGACTGTTATCCGTGCCATTATCAACCTCAAGCATGTAGTTATAGAGCACCAGCTTGCCAACGGGCGTATCGATTGAGGCGTTGAGCAAATGATCCTTAGAATCCCTGTCCGCAGCTTCTGCGAAAATGCGATTGCGCTGATCAACATAGGCATAGCTTAGCTTTACGCCTTTCATCGGAGCGATATCGATGCGCGCTGCGTCAAATGTCTGGCGATCCTGACGCCACCCTACGTGCCCGACAAAACGGTGGCCATCATAGGCAATCACTTGACGACCGAGCTTGCCCGTGAATATGCCCTGCTTGTACTGCACAAAGCCTTGGTCCAACTCCGTGACTTCCGGATCGGCGATCACTGAGTACTCACCTACCTTGTAACCCGTCGGCCCAACCGTGTAATCCCCTTCTCCGCCAACAATCCGTACATCTTCCATTTCGACGGTAGCTGAGAAGCCTTCTATCGCAGCGGTGGTATAACCAAGCCGAGTTCGCAGTGTCAGAGCAGAAGCATTGTCTGACGCATTGTCTTGATCCACTTCTTCGTATCGCAGCCTGAAATCTCCCGAGGCCTTACCGCCGGTAATGGCATCAGTCACCCTATCCGCAATCGCAGGTGCTGACGCCGACAGGCTGGCAACGGCCAGCGATGTGAACATCAATTTTTTCATCGGCTTTCCCCTATCAAGAAGCAATCTTCAAGTTTTCAAAAAAGTAACAGTTGTGTTTAGGCGTGCACTGCTTAGCTAACAGCAACTAGCGTGCCAACCAGGGAAATTCTGGATAGATCGAGAAAAAACCCATGAAAAACAAGGTTTCCAGGATGGACCCAGAGACCGCAGGCTTTCCGCCCCGAATTGAAGCAAGCGGAAACTTTAAAAAGCCTTCATTTTGGTGCGCGCAGTGCACTGTGCAAAGGCTTGCAGGAAAAGCTGGAACGCCTGATTTGGGTGCAGACTGATTAGAGTAACGCGGCCAAGGTAATCAGCAGAGCAACAAACAGCAGGGCTGCAACGGTTTGCCAGAACCGCAGCGGATTGCGCTGAGCCAATGGCCGACTGGCTGTTTGCACAAATTCACTATTGGGGCGCTGCAGGTCATGCAGAAATTCGGAGATATCCTGATAGCGCAACTCGGGACTGATACTCAGTGCCTTGCGGATACTGGCATCCATCCACACCGGCACCAAGGGGTTGTAATGATACGCCGGTACATAATTGAGACGCGCATAGGCACTCACACTGCTACAGCGCTCCAATTGCCCTTCGTAGGGCAATTGCCCGGTAAGTAATTCATAGAGCACAATCGCCAACGAAAACTGATCAGCAGCGGCTGTGACCTGACGACGCAAGATCTGCTCCGGCGCCGAGTATTGGGCAGTGCCAAGAATCTCATCGCGCTCTATGGGCGTGGATATTTCCGCGATCCCCCCAACAAAACAGGAACCAAAATCCACCAATGTCACGCGCTGCTCATCGTCAATCATAATATTGGCCGGCTTGATATCCTGATGCCAAGTCTCACGACGATGAAACGCACGTACGCCTCGCACCAACTGCTCGGCAATATCAATCACGCTGTGGATATTCGGTTTAGGGTGGCGCGCCATCCACTGATCCAGCGTTTCACCTTCAATATATTCGGCAATGTAATAAAGACAGCTTTTCTCCCGATCGTCCTCCAGCACGCGCACCACATGAGGTGAATCGATACGGCGACCTATCCAGCTCTCCATAACAAAGCGCTCGATATAAGCCGGGTCGTCGACGAAGTTGACCGACGGTGTTTTCATCACATAACGCACACCTTCGTTACTGCGCGTGTCAAACACTTCGTAAAGCTGGCTGCGCGAGCTGGCGTGCAGTTCCCTGACTACCTGATAACCGTCGACAACAACACCCGCTGTCAGTGGCGGTGGAAATGGCAGATGATTGAGCTTTCGAAAGGCATCGTCTGCCTCCCCAGAAGACAGTCCGCCGATACGGACAATCTGAGCACTGAGATTATCGTGGCTGCCGTGCTCCAACGCGCTGGCGATCATTGCATTGCAATCTTCCTCCGGCGTGCCAGACAAATGGGCAAGGCGGTCTTTAATCTCTGCCCGGCTAATAAAGTCGTGCACACCATCGGAGGTGAGAAGAAAGATATCGCCTACTTCCAGGTCGACATTGCGATAGTCCACATCCAGCCACATATCCAAGCCCATCGCTCGGGTAAGATAGGACTGCTCTTTATTAATACGGGTCGCGTGATCACGGGTGAGCTGTTCAAGCTCGCCATGGCGGTAGCGGTAGACCCGCGTATCCCCTACGTGAAATATATGCGCGGTGCGACTTTTAAAGATCACCAGACTCAGCGTGCAAACGTAGCCTTTCTCAGCCTGCAAAAAACGTTGGCCCTGACCGTAGAGCCAACGGTTCAGTGCATTGAGAACCTGCTGAGTGGATTTTTTAACGGTCCAGGATTCAGGCGTGGAAAAATAATCTGAGAGAAAAGATGTCACGCAGGTATCGCTGGCTTCTTTACCTGCCTCTGCCGCAGAAACTCCGTCCGCTATGATGGCTACGGCACCCTTGGTGGTCAGCAAATGGCCTTCGGGGATACGAATACCAATACTGTCTTCGTTCTCGCTTTTGATGCCAGCATACGTCGCCTGGCCCAGCGTGAAATTCAATGCGCCATCAAGATGCATGATACATTCCCGTCAAACGCCGTGTCACAGAACGGCAGAAGCCGGCAGCTTTTCCGCGTGCCGGCAGGATCAGAAATACGACCGTGGGCCAATTGCAAACGCATCAGGTAACTTCAATCAGCTCCACCGAGCCGTCGTCATTAATCTCTGCCATATGGCCTTGAGGTTCATCAAGGAATTGTACAGCGATAAAGACAAATGCCGCTGAGGCTGCAATCAACATAAAGAAGGACGATGCATCAACAAAGGAAAGTGCCGTCAGATAAATTACCGCACCCACATTACCATAGGCACCGGTCATACCCGCAATCTGTCCGGTCATGCTGCGCTTCACCAATGGCACAATCGCAAACACTGCACCTTCGCCTGCTTGCACGAAGAAGGAACACATCATCGTTGCCATGACTGCCAACACGATGGGCCAGCCGGAGGTAATCTGGCTCAGCAGCATGTAGCCTACTGCGAGGCCGGCGATCAGGATGGTCAGCGATTTGCGGCGACCAAATTTATCCGAGAAGAAGCCACCGGTTGGTCGCGCTACCAGGTTCATGAACGCAAACCCGGAGGCCAACAGACCCGCTTTGACTGCATCCAACTCAAAGGTTTCCATAAAAAACAGCGGCAGCATGGAAACCACCGCGAGCTCAGAACCAAAAGTTACAAAGTAAGATACATTCAGAATCGCTACCTGCTTGAACTTATAGCGCTGAAATTCGGGAACCATTTCATTGGCAAACAGGTGGCTGTTCACACGCAGGATCTGGCTGATCTGAACAACACCCACTACGGCAAGAATCGCGTAGGTGGCATAGGTCGCGGTCTGTGTGAGCAAACCCAGATTGGTCGGCGATAATTTCCAGGTCAATGTCGCCAATGCCGCGTACATCGGCAAACACATGGCAATGTAGAAGTAGAGGTCACGCTTACTGGTGACTTCCAGGCCACCGTTTTTCTTCGGTTTAAAGTAGGTCGAACCCTTTGGGGTGTTGCGCGCACGCGTGTAGAAGAACAGGCCATAAACAATTGCTATTACACCGGTCGTGGCAATGGCATAGCGCCAGCCATTTTCACCGCCATACATCAGTGCCAGAGTGGGCAGAATCATCGCAGAAGCTGCGCTACCGAAATTACCCCAGCCACCGTAGACCCCTTCGGCCAGCCCGACTTGACGCGCCGGGAACCATTCGCTTACCAACCGAATGCCAATAACAAAGCCGGCACCGATAAAGCCCATCAGGAATCGCATCAAGGCAATGGTTTCGTAGGAATCAGCGAACGCAAAACCCAGGCAGAGACCGCCGCCTATAAGCAGGAGGATGGTGTAGATGATGCGTGGGCCAAAGCGATCGACCAACATGCCGATAACAATTCGGGACGGGATGGTGAGCGCCACGTTCAAGATCATCAAGGCTTTGACCTGTTGACTGGTCAGATCAAAGGCTTCCTTTATAGAAGCGAGCATGGGCGCGTGGTTGAACCACACCATAAACGTTAGAAAGAAAGCAAACCAGGATAGGTGCAACAGGCGAATGTTCGGCTGTTTCACATCCAGGAGGTTAAGACTACCGCCAGACATAACAGACTCCGTCGAAAGATTAAGATTCTGCGGAGCCTTGAGCAAGCGCTGTGCCAACCGTGAAATAAAATCACCAACCCCATGAAGCACAAGGCTTTTTATGTACTGGCGTTAAACTGGCGATAACCTGCTATCGACGCCGCGCGACAGAGCACGCACAAGCAGGAGGCGGCGCACCGACAGGGTGCATCGTTTTGGTGCCGTCACCTTCGCGATAGCCCTCCCAGTTTTGGTGCACCCCCATTGATTCGAGTAAAAACCGCCAATATTCATTAGCTTACGCAGCCTCAACACAATTGGCACATCGCTTGCAAAGCAGCCAGTACACACGGTGCGGTCATACATCGCACCCTTGGGGAGAATGGACAAAGGTAAGCAACATGAGCGGAACAACACGTCTCGTCGTGGTGGGCAACGGCCCCGTCAGTCATCAGTTTTTGGAAACACTTGTCGAGAGTGGCAAGGCCGACCAATTTTCCATCACCGTTTTTGGCGAAGAGCCGCGCCCGGCCTATGACCGCGTGCACTTAACCGCATGGTTCGAAACCCGAAAGGCCGAATCATTGAATATGGTGGCTGAAGGATTCTACGACAGCTACAACATGACCGTTCACAACGGCAAAAAAGTTTCGCACATTGACCGTGCCAACAAAGTGGTCAGCACAGACTGTGGCACGACGGCCGAGTACGACGTACTCGTGCTCGGCACCGGGTCTTACCCCTTCGTACCCCCGGTGCCGGGTCACGATCGCGACAATTGCTTTGTCTACCGCACCATTGAAGATCTGGAGGCCATTACTGAGGCCAGCAAAAAAGGCCAGATCGGTGCAGTCGTCGGTGGCGGCTTGCTCGGGCTGGAAGCCGCCAAAGCGCTGCACGACCTCGGACTGAAAACACATGTCGTGGAATTTGCTCCCCGTCTAATGGCGGTCCAAGTCGACGATGGCGGCGGCAAACTGCTGCGCAAAAAGATAGAAGATCTGGGCGTCTGCGTACACACGGGGAAAAATACCCAGCAAATTATTGATGGCGAGCGCACCACCCACAAAATGTGCTTTGCCGATGGCGAAGAGCTGGAAACTGACCTGATCGTCTTCTCCGCCGGCATTCGCCCGCAAGATACGCTAGCGCGCCAGAGTGAACTGGAAATCGGCGAGCGCGGCGGCATTGTCATCAATAACCACTGCCAGACCTCGGACCCGTCTATCTACGCGATCGGCGAATGTGCCTTGTGGAATGGCCGCATCTTCGGCTTGATTGCACCGGGCTGGGATATGGCGCGTGTTGCGGCTGATCATGTACTGGGTGGCGTAGAGGAGAAGCAATTCCTCGGCGCTGACATGAGCACCAAACTGAAACTGATGGGTGTAGATGTTGCCTCTATCGGCGACGCCCACGCCAACACCCCCGGCGCCAAATGCTACACCTTTATCGACGAACAGACGGAAGTCTACAAAAAGCTGGTCGTTACCGAAGACGGCAGTAAAGTGCTCGGCGCGGTGCTGATCGGTGACGCGGAAGACTACGGCACCCTGCTGCAATACGCTCTGAACGGCATTGAGCTGCCCGAGCATCCGGAAGCGATGATTCTGCCGTCACTGGATGGCGCGGCCGCGGCCGGTCTGGGTGTCGACGCCCTGCCCGAAGGCGCCCAGATCTGCTCCTGTAACAACGTTACCAAAGGCGATTTGTGCACCGCGATTGCCGAAGGAACCCACACCTTGGGTGACCTGAAAGCCTGCACCAAAGCAGCCACAAGCTGCGGCGGTTGCAGCGCACTGGTCGGCCAGCTATTGAATGCCGAACTCGCCAAGCTCGGCCTGGAAGTGAACACCGATCTGTGCGAACACTTCCCCTACACCCGCCAGGAAATCTATCACCTGGTGCGCGTAGGCAAAATCAAATCCTTCAAGGAACTGCTGGAAAAACACGGCAAAGGCTACGGCTGCGACATCTGCAAGCCCACCGCTGCCTCGATTCTGGCGAGCTGCTGGAACGACTACATTCTGGAAGCCGAGCACGCCGGCCTGCAAGATACTAACGACCGCATGCTGGCGAATATGCAGAAAAACGGCACGTACTCCATCGTCCCCCGCGTCGCCGGCGGTGAAATCACCCCGGAAAAACTGATCGTGCTCGGTGAAGTGGGTAAGAAGTACAACCTTTACACCAAAATCACCGGCGGCCAGCGCATTGATCTGTTTGGCGCCACTGTGGATCAGTTGCCCGTGATCTGGAAAGAGCTGGTCGACGCCGGTTTTGAATCCGGCCACGCCTATGGCAAATCCCTGCGCACGGTCAAATCCTGTGTCGGCTCGACCTGGTGCCGCTACGGTGTACAGGACAGCGTAGGCGCTGCAATCGATATCGAAAACCGCTACAAGGGCCTACGCTCACCGCACAAGCTGAAAATGGCCGTCTCCGGCTGTACCCGCGAGTGCGCCGAAGCCCAGAGCAAAGACGTTGGCGTGATCGCTACCGAGAAAGGCTGGAACCTTTATGTGTGCGGCAACGGCGGAATGAAACCGCGCCACGCAGATCTGTTTGCCTCGGACATCGATACCGAAACCCTGATCAAATACATCGACCGCTTTTTGATGTTCTACGTGCGCACCGCGGACCGCCTGCAACGTACCAGCGTATGGATGGACAACCTCGAAGGCGGGCTGGAATACCTGCAGAACGTCATTATCAATGACTCACTGGGCATTGCCGAAGAACTTGAAGCCGAAATGGCTCACGTCATTGGCACCTACCAGTGCGAATGGAAAACCACCATCGAAAACGAAGACAAGGTCAAAATGTTCCGCAGCTTCGTGAACAGCGACAAGGGCGACAGCAACGTAGTTTTTGTCCAGGAACGCGGCCAGATTCGCCCCGCCACTGATGCAGAACGTGAGCTGGGCAAAGACCTGATCGCAGTGGCCTGATAGCGAGGCCGACGATGACTGACGAATCAAAAAAGGACGACACCATGAACTGGACAGCCGTGTGCTCCACCAACGACATCCCCCCGAACGCCGGCGTCTGCGCGCTGGTCGACGGTAAACAGATTGCCATATTCAAGGTGGATAATGCAGTCTTCGCGCTGGATAACCATGATCCCTTCAGCGGCGCCAACGTGCTGTCACGCGGCATCGTCGGCAGCCTTGAAGGTGAGTTAGTGGTTGCCTCACCGATCTACAAGCAGCATTTCGCGCTGGCGACCGGCCGCTGCGTTGAAGACGAGAATGAATCCATTGCCGCCTACAGCGTCAAGCTCGATGGCGACACCGTGCTGATCGCCGCTGCCGCCCAGGCAGCCGCCTGAACTGCCTGAGCAAAACATACAACGTCTCCCCCCCGGCCAGTCACAGTGCACGTTTGCTGTGGCTGGCCAACTTAATCACCCCGCCAATCAAAATCCATCTGCCGTGCGGTTTTTTCGGCCAGCGCGCGACTGTGCAAGCGCTCAACCAGATGCAGACTCATATCAATACCGGCAGAGATCCCCGCCGATGTGACCAGCTTTCCTTCATCCACCCAGCGTACATTTTCAACCACGCCTATATTGGGAAAGTACGCCTTAAAATCAGCAATATCTTCCCAATGCGTTGTCACACGCTGCCCCTCACACGAACCCGCTCTGGCCAGTAAAAAGGCGCCTGTACAGACAGCTGACAGAACCGACACCTGCGGAGCCTGACGTCGTATCCAGTCGATCACTGCCGGCTTTTCCATTTCCTCTGTATGAACGCCCCCGGCGACCACCAGCACATCAAGACGTGGGTGATCACTGATACTGCCGTCAGACATCACACGATACCCGGCCCGCGCGGTGACCAGACCACCCTGCTCGCTGATCAGGCTGACGCGAAACGGCTCGCCATCAGCACATACCCGCGATGCAGTGGTAAAGACTTCAAAGGGCCCGGAAAAATCCAACACTTCGGCATTGGGGTAGAGATAAATCCCGACATGTACAGTCATAGCCGCACCAGCGACCCTTTTAGTTGCTCCAGAACCCGGGCCGTGGCGAGCCCATCTACGAATGAAGGCGCCAGCGGTTCGCCTTCCTCCAAGGCCTGTTTCACCTGCTTCAGCCACGCAGTCTGGGCGCCCATAAACTGATTTTGTTCGCCTTCTATTTTGAGCGTTTCTACTTCTCGATCCGGACGCTTAAGCAGCAGCGTTTCATCGTTATAAAGCTCGACAACGCCATCACTGCCAATCAACGTCATTCTCGGTTCCAGGTAGAGTGGCGCCGACGCACTGATATCGACACTGGCGCTAAAGCCATTTTCCAGCAGCAGGTTAAAGCAAACAGAATCTTCGGCGCTACAGGATTGCAGCTTGCCCTCGCGGTCTTGACGCTGGGGCTGACTGACGGCACTGACACCGCCACATTCGAGAACGCGGCTAGCGTTTAGCCACAATATGTTATCAATCAGATGCGATCCGTAAGCACCCAGCCAGCCACCGCCAAGAGACGCATCAAATAGCCAGCCATAATCGCGATCACGCAGCAGATGATTGTAGGCCTGCCAACTGCCGTGCTTTAGCGTGCCAATCGCTCCACTATCGACCAATTCCTTAACTTTCAGGTTTGAGCTGCGACAGCGAAACTCAAAGTTTAGAAAGTTGGCAGCGCCGGCTTCCAGTGCCGCGTCGTACATTGCCCGCGCATCCGTCGTCGAGACACCAAAAGGCTTGTCACACAGAACCGCACTACCCGCCTCCAAGGCGCGCAGCACATGATCCTTGTGCATAAACGGTGGCGAATGAATGGACACTAACTCCGGTTTCGCGTTTAACGCCTTACGTACCGCCGCGTCGTCGCGCGGCGACACCACGTCAACGTCACAGCCGGCGCTTTGCCACGCGGGGGCCACCACGTTTTCACCGAAACCGGTGCCTACTATCACCACCTTCATGTAAGTTTCCTTGTTCCACCCGACGTCGATGCGCGAATACGTCTACGCATTGATCAAATTTGCAACCTGCGTTTTGGTTGTCGGCCGAACGAGCCGTTCGATCTCCTGACCATCGCGCAACAGAATCAATGTGGGCCACAGCTTCACGCCGTAAGCCCTACCCAGCCGCTTGCCTTTTCCATCGGCGACCTTGATATGGCGCAGCGGCGTCGTCCGCAAAACCTCCTCAATCGCCGGGGCCGCGCGCTGACAATGACCACACCAGGCGGCGCCAAATTCCAGCAGAATATCCCCTGCCATGTTCGCCAATGCTTCGGCACTGGGCACCTCCTCGTGATACACCGGATCAAACCCCGGCTGCATGTTTTGCATAAGGCCTCACCCTTAGAGAACGATCGCGGCCGCGTTCCAGGTCAACGCTATTAACGGCAAGGTCGACAACACAAACACCATAAAACGCACTTCTATTTTATTGACCAACACCTGAATCAAACTGTGCAGGACCCGCAAGCCGACATAGGTCCAGGCCAGTGTTGCATTCACTCCCTCACCAGCGCCCAGCACTGCCAAGGTAATGGCTATCGCATAAAAGATGGTCGGCTGCTCCATCAGGTGGTTGTAATTGTCTGCCTTCCAGCGCACCGCTGGCGGCAACTGCGCCATTTGTTGACCGCTCGGTGCATTGGGGTCCAAGGTCATATTGGCTTTGGAAATCGCGGGAATCCGCGTTGCGTACATCCATAGCCACATCACCAGTGACCAGGCAACCAGCGCCACCACGGCGCCCAGAATCGGACTTTGTTCCATCGAGTTTCTCCTTATTGTGATTCCCGTATTCGCGGGTGACCTATCCTCCCGCGCCCTATTGGCGAAAGCAAGTGAACCTGCTTCGAATGCCGGCCACGGCTGGCACTTACCACACCGAATCAGGATAATGGCGCCTCATTTCCCAGCTGACCGCGACCCGCCGATGACTCTTTCCGTACTGCGCCTGAACAAGAACGAAGAACGCCGCCTGCGCGGTGGTCACCTGTGGATCTACAGTAACGAGGTGGATAGCAAAGCCACGCCGCTCAAAGGTTTTGAGCCGGGCCAGCAAGTACTGGTTGAATCATCCCAAGGCAAAGCCCTGGGTGTCGCCTACGTGAATCCGAACTCCCTGATTTGCGCCCGACTGCTTGATTCTGGCAGCAAAGCCTTTGGCCAAAAGCAGCTTGAACAGCGTCTTACTCAAGCCCTGGAGCTTCGCCAGCAATTGTTTACCGACCCCTGCTATCG
>JBFKXO010000022.1:0-16724 GCA_041638115.1 Litorivivens sp.
GCCCGCTATCGAGGCGCCGAACAGGTGGCAGTGATTGATCTGTCTGCTGCGCGCTTGGCAGTTGCTGAAGCGCTTGGCTTGAACACCTTTCAGGCAGGCAGTGGTGATCTGGCTGACTATCTTCGCTCCCTACACGGCACTGTGCGCAATAACCCGATGCTAGGCGATCAGCCGGGTACTGACGTCTTTATTGAAGCGACCGGTTCAGGCGCTGTGTTCCAGCAGATTTGTGAGACCGCCCGCAAGGGCGCACGGATCACCGTGGTGGGCGTTCACTTTGCGCCAGTTGAATTAAACATGATCAACTTTCTGATGCGCGAGTTGGTGATCACGGCCGCTTACGAATACCCCAACGAATTTCCGCAGGTTATGGACATGCTGCAGTCCGGTTCGGTCGATGTGAGACCATTGATCAGTCATCACTTCCCGCTGTCGCGATTTGGCGAGGCGCTGGCACAGGCCCAGCGTCAAATCGAGGCGGTGAAAGTCATCGTGGATTGTCAGGAGTAAGTGATGCGAGAGCCTATTTACAAGCAGCGCCGCGTTGCACCCCAAGCCGCAGGATTTAATGAGCGCTGCCAGCGGGTGAATGAATTTATTGTAATGACCGAAGCCTGCTCCAATGTTTATCTGATTGAAACAGGTGACGGGGCAGTATTGATCAACAGTGGCATGGGCTTTGAAGCTCCGGTGATTCACCACAATCTGAAAACGCTGTCAGAGGTGCCCGTCAAGTATCTGATTACCACGCAGGGGCATGTGGATCACGTAGGAGGCGTTCAGTATTTCCGCGACCAGTATCCGGGCCTTCAGTACATTGCCACTCGCGCCAACGAAGAGCATCAGACCTACGATACGCGGCTGCAGGCCTTTCGGCAGGCACGATCGGCCTTCCGCTTTCAGGACGATTTTATTCGCGTGTTTGGCGACTACGCAAAAGCCGGCTATACAGAGATCAATCCACAGGACAGACCAAAGGCGGATATCGCGTTTGATCACCACTATGCGCTTTCGCTCGGTGGATTGGAGATAGAGCTGTTTGCTGTGCCCGGTGCCGAAACCAATGACTCGCTGATTGTCTGGTTACCCCAGCACCGCATCGTTTTTACCGGTAACCTGTTTGGCTGTCCCTTTGGCCATTTTCCTAACCTGGTCACCATCCGTGGCGATCGCTATCGCGATGCGCTCACTTGCGCTGACGCTGCTCAAGCAGTGCTGGATCTCGAGCCGGAGCTATTGCTTTACGGTCATCACGAGCCGGTCGCAGGCGCTGATCTGGTTCGCGAGGAAGTGACCGCTTATCGCGATGCCATTCTCTATGTGCATGATGCCGTGGTGGACGGTATGAACGCAGGCAAAAGCCTGCATACCCTGCAGCAGGAAATCACTCTGCCGAAGTCCTGCGAGGTAGGGCAGGGCTACGGTATGGTCAGCTGGAGCGTGCGTGCGATCTGGGAAAATTATGCGGGCTGGTTCAAGCACGAATCCACGACTGAACTCTACAGTGTGCCGCAGCGAAACGTACATAGCGATCTGCTGGAACTTGCCGGCGCAGCCTCGTTGTTGGAGCGCGCCGGCGAAAAGCAGCAGGCCGGGAAGCTGGAAGAGGCCTTGCACCTGGTGGATATAGTGCGCAATGCCGCTCCGGATAACGAAGATGCGATAGCGTTGTCCATTCGTCTTCACGAGCAATTGCTTGAACAGGCAGCGACGTGCCATCACACGGGTAATTTCTGGCTTGTAGGCTGGCTCGAAAATCAATTGAAGCTGTTGCGCGGTGGGCAGACCGCCCCACTGTCTTTCAAGTAGCGAAAACAGATCAGGAGTACGTTGTGAGCGATATAAGAATCAGTGATCTCGCGTCACCGGTACTGACCGACGAACAGCAAGCGATCCGCGATCTTGGCGAAACACTGCGCAGTGATTTCAGCGCGCAATCGATTCTGGATGAAGCCCGGGAAGCTGTGGCGCTCGACGACTTCGGGCCGATGGAGTTTCTGGAGCGACTGGAACTGCTGTGTGATGAGTGGGGCAATGATTCCGAACTGACCGGTATCGGTCGCTTCAACCTGCGCAATAAGCTACTCACCTTCGCTAAAAATCGACTGCTGATTCAGGATCTCCTTACGCGGCATCCGGAAATTCACGACGAGCAAATAGCGTCTCCTATTGTGGTGGTTGGCCTGCCGCGCACTGGTACAACTCACATGCTTAATCTGCTGGCGGCGGATTCTCGACTGCGGTCGATGCCACTGTGGGAGTCCTACGAACCGGTGCCGACGCCAGGTGAAGCGATGCTGCCCGATGGTACCGACCCGCGCTATCAACGTTGTGAAGAGGCCTGGCAGGCGATGCAAAGCGTCACGCCGCTGATCGCCGCCATGCACCCGATGAACCCGGACCATATTCACGAAGAGCTGGAATTGCAGGGACCGGATTTTGGCTCCTACAACTTTGAATGGCTGGCCCACTCGCCGCGCTGGCGCGATCACTATTACAGTACCGATCAAACGCCGCGCTATACCTACATGAAAACCGTGCTCAAGCTTCTGCAATGGCAGGATCGTCAGCGCCATGGTGCCGGCTATGAGCCCAAGCGCTGGGTGTTGAAGTGCCCTCAACACCTTGAGCAGTTACCCGTGCTGATGAAAACCTTTCCCGACGGGAGCGTAGTGGTCACCCACCGCGATCCGGTGGCGGTGATCCAGTCCACCATCACGATGCTGGCATACGGTCAGCGCATGAGTAGAAAGCGCGTGTTGATACAGGAGCTGCTCGAGTACTGGACGGATCGGGTTGAGCACCTTCTGCGTCGTTGTGTGGAAGATCGCGACAGCCTGCCACCCGAGCGAAGTGTCGATGCACCTTTTCACGAATTCATGGCTGACGATATGGGTATGGTTGAACGGATTTATCAGACGGCCGGTTTGGAACTGACCGAGAAAGCACGTGCGGAAATGCAACAATTTATCGACAACCATCCGCGCGGCAAACACGGTAATGTGGTGTACAACCTGCGTGAGGATTTTGGGGTAGACCCCAATGAACTGCGTGAACGTTTTCGGTTTTATTTTGACCGGTTCCCCGTGCGCGCCGAAGTGAAATAGAGAGAAAAATAAAGAGCGAGAATGAGTATGAGTAACGCGACAGCCCATTATGATTTCAGTGGCGCCAGAGTGTTGGTGACTGGTGGGACCTCAGGTATAGGGCTGGCGACTGCGCGGGCTTTTTTGCAGGCCGGCGCGCAGGTTGTGATCACTGGCACACGGCCCAGCGCCGATGACTACGACGACGATTTAAGCGGGTTCGCATTTCGTCGTTTGCGGGTTACTGACAACAACGAGATCAAACAGGTGGCTGACAGCCTGGACGGCCTTGATGTGCTGGTGAACAACGCCGGCAACGTGAAATTTTCCAATGATGACGACGCCGTCGAAGTGTTTGAAGAGATGGTTCGGGTGCATCTGCTATCCGGCCACGCCATGACCCAGGCCTGTCTTCCCCTGCTCGCCAAAAGCAACTTGTCCGGCGGCGCCAGCGTGGTCGGGATTGCCTCGCTGACGTCCTTTATGGCCAATCCCTTTGTACCGGGTTACGGCGCTGGCAAGGCCGGTATGGTGCAATTGGCCCGCACCCAGGCTAGCCAGTATTCGGATCGTGGCATCCGATTCAATTGTGTTGCGGCGGGCAATATCACCACCCGCATGACGGCACCGGTGGTGGATATGCCGGAATATAGCGCGGATATGTTAAAGCGCACGGCATTGAAGCGCTGGGGTAAGCCGGAAGAAATAGCCGATGCGGTGCTGTTCCTATCTTCCGACCGGGCGACATTTATTACCGGTGAAACCTTGATGGTGGACGGTGGGTATCTGTTTAGCCAGTAGCGAGTGATCAACGCTTCGTCATGGCATGAGCACCGTTGATAATCATTTTCACCATCGTGGTGGTTTCGTCAATCAGGGTACTGCGCGCCTCTGGGCTTAGTCGATCTGCCGAAGCGCCCAGGGTAAATACCAGGCGTGTAATCGCCTTGGCCGCCAGGGCAGGTTCATGCATGCGTGCGCCAAGGCGCTCACTGCGTTGCCTCAGCTCGTCACAAAGCTCTTGTTCAAAATACGTAAGTTCGCGTTCTACGGCTTCCCGAAATGCATCCGAGCCCAGCGACATTTCGCGCAGCAGAATCTGCAAATAGCGACTCTCGTCGTCCAATGCTTCCATAAACACCTCAACGGAGGTGCGAACGCCGCCCTGTTTGTCGTTGAGGCGACGCCGGGCTTCGCGAATCATCCCGCGCAGGCCGCGACCGGCCTGGTCAATCAGTGCGACCGCCAATTCGTCCACGTCACGGAAATGACGGTAAAAGCTATTAGGTGCGATGTTTGCCGCGCGTGCGATCTCCCGCAGGCCAAGGCTCGACACACTGCGGTTGCCGTCGAGCAGGCTGACGGCAGCGCGGATCAATTCATGTTCGGTGACAGGGGGTTTGCGGCTGGGTTTTTCCGTGGCCTGGCCGGTTTTGGGGGTCGCCATGCTGACACAGGTTCCTTGACTGGGTGATATGCGGCATTGCGCTGATCGCGCCATGCTACTGGAGGGTTTTCTGGATGTAAATACAGGTGTTAGAACGCATGTATATACAAATGTATTGACATTCGTATATACGATTGTATATCGTGGCGTTCTGTTCATAAAACGAGCAATGCGATGAAAGCGCTTTCTGTTACCAGCACTGACACCGGCTCGATAAGCCGGGGCTTGTCAAACCTGTTTTCTTTACTGGTAAGCCCCGAGCAGTACGACTTTTGGGCGCGTCAATTTGGCACCATTGAGGGTTGGTCGCGCTGCTATGCGCGACTCGAGGCGGTGAGTGAGAGCGCAGATGGTGTCTGCCTCACACTGCGGACAAACCGTCATCGGGCGACGGTGTTAGGAGGAGAAGCCTGTGATGTGTCAGTCGAAATCGCAGGCCGCAATCGCACCCGTACCGGTTGCTGGGAAAGGCGAGACGGTTTTGTGCTCGTGACGGTGCCGCGCGCTGAGGATGATGAGGTATACGACTTTCTGTGTTGCCGCCTGACAGTGGGTCAACGCCTGGAATTAACCGCTGCAAGCGGCGAGTTGCCGCAGGCCGTTGCGAACGCCGACACCGTGCCGGTCACCCTCACGCGCAGCGGGCAGGTGGTCAACGTTGGGCGCGATACCTCCTTGCTGGAAGCCCTTGAGGAGGCCGGGGTAAAACCGACCTTCGGCTGTCGACGCGGCGTTTGCAACCGCTGCAGCTGCGCGCGGGTACGCGGCCAGACGGTGGATATCAGTTCCGGTGAAAGCAGCAGCGAGCCGGGCACCCCCATTCGAATCTGTGTTCATCGAGCCGAGAGTCCTCTCGAGCTTGATCTATAAATTCAGGAGTAAAGTGATGTCATCGCAATGGAGCGCAGGATTGAACGACGCAGAGCTGGCTGCTTTTGGCGCCGAGATCGAAGCCTTGAAACAGCGGCATCTGGCGGAGGTTGGCGAGCGCGACGCACGTTATATCAAGCGTATTGTGGCCGCCGTGCGCTATACCGAAGTGCTCGGTCGCGGTTTACTGTTTTTGAGTTTTATCCCTCCGTTCTGGGTGCTGGGTACCTTGCTGCTTGCCTTGTCCAAAATTCTGGAAAACATGGAGCTGGGACACAATGTGATGCACGGTCAGTACGACTTTATGAACGAGCCGTCATTGCGCGGCGCCGACTATGAATGGGATATCGTGGGCACGGGTGACAATTGGCGCAACAGTCACAATTTCAAACATCACACCTACACCAATATCAAGGGCATGGATGATGATGTGGGCTACGGCTTGTTGCGCCTGTTCCCGGAGCAGCGCTGGTCGCCGTTTTATCTGCCCCAGCTTCTCTACGCAACCTTGCTGGGCTTGCTGTTCCAGTGGGGCGTAGCGATACAGGAGCTGGAGCTGGGCAAGGTTTTCAAGGGGCGTAAATCCTGGGCGCAACTCAAGGCAGAAATGAAACCGCTGCTGAAGAAAACCAAGCGGCAGTTGCTCAAGGATTACCTGCTGTTTCCTTTGTTGTCAGGTCCGCTGTTTCTCAGTGTGTTTGCGGGGAATCTTGTAGCCAACCTGATCCGCAATGTTTGGACCTTTACGATTATTTTCTGTGGGCATTTTACGACTCACGCGGAAGTGTTTCC
This sequence comes from Litorivivens sp., assembly GCA_041638115.1. GTDB lineage: Bacteria > Pseudomonadota > Gammaproteobacteria > Pseudomonadales > Spongiibacteraceae > Litorivivens. Next base: position 6,196 of record JBFKXO010000022.1, read on the forward strand.
GAAAAGTGTGCTGGAGAACGAGCAGCCGGGGCACTGGTACCTGCGTCAGTTGCGCGGCTCTTCCAATCTAAAAGGGGGTAAGTGGTTCCATATTCTGTCCGGCAATCTCAGCCATCAGATCGAGCATCATCTCTTTCCCACCGTACCGGCGTGGCGCTATGCTGCGATGAGTCAGGAGGTGCAGGCCATCTGTCAACGTTATGGGCTTCACTACAACACCGGCTATTTGCATCAGCAATTTGGACAAGTGCTATGGCGGATTGTGCGGCATGCCTTTCCGTCGCGCCCTGAGGTCTGCTATTGGCGAACCGAGCAAACAGGCGCATAGTAGAGCGCCATCATTCCCTTGTTTGCGGTGCCTCCATGACTATCACTTGCCTTCCACGCCGGGCTCGGCGGCTAAAGTGTGTTGTTATCTTTTTAACGTCGGCGCTAGTCATTAGCGGCTGTGCGGTGACCCACCAGCAAGCACTGGAGCCTTTGGATTGGGTTGACGCTGATCTAGAGCGCTATCCGGTGACGGGCATGGGAGGTTGGGCGCGATTGCGCAAACAGCCGTTAACCATAGGGCCTTTCACCGCGGATATTGCCGCCCAATCCATCTGGAGTTCATTACCCTCCACTTCGACCACTGGCACGCAGGTGGCCATTGGCAGCGACGATGAACGCGGCAAACAGTTGCGCAGCGGGACGGTGACGCAGCACAACGAATCGGAATTGCAATTTACGCTGGGCGAGGGTGATAGCGCGCTGGCCCATGTGCGTTGCCGCCAGCTATTGCATATAGAAGACGATGAGGTGAATTACGGTCGCAATGACGGCAGTGATACGTTTTCGATGTCAGAAACCGTAGCCTACGATGCCAGGCTGGAGTGCAAGGCGAAAGGCCTCGGCAACCAATGGCCCGCGGGTTGGGAGCTGAAGATGCATAGCGCAGAAGCCATACCCTTGCGCGGCACCCTGCAGGTCGACAATACAAGCTTTGCCGTTGTTGGCACTCAGGCATCGACCATCGGTCAGGCACCGCACACGGTCAGCTATGAAATCAAACGCGGCGACCGCACACTGGCTCTGGTGGATCGCAGTGGCGATGGGGCGGTCAGTGTGATGATGCCGGCAGGTGAACTACACCATCACGCGTTTGTGGGTGCGGCAGCGGTTTTACTGCTGTCCAATGATCCCTTACAACCCTAGCACCGCGCTTACCAGGCATCGATAAAATCCGCTGCCTGCTTCTGTTTCTTTGTGTGCGTGGTTTTCATGCCGCGCACAATCCAGCGCCGGCTTTCTGCGGGATCAATGACCGCATCCAATTCGAAATAGCTGGCAATAAAGCTCGCCTTGCCCTTGCGGTAGCGTGAGGCGACGCGCTTTTCAAAAAAGGCCTGCCGCTCGGCCGGATCAGCAATGGCTTCCAGTTCTTTTTTGTAGGCAAGCCTGACGCCGCCTTCCAGGCCCATGCCGCCGAGCTCGCCGGTTGGCCAGGAGACGGTAAATACCGGGGCGTGAAAGTGGCCGCCGGCGGCCGCCATAGCGCCAAGGCCATAGGCTTTGCGCAATACAATGGCAAACAGCAGAACACGCAACGAGGCGGCGGTAACAAACAGGCGCGCCGAGTGGCGCACCAGGGCTTTGGCTTCCGCGTCGGGTCCCACCATGATTCCCGGGGTGTCGATGAGGGACAGAATGGGCAGGTTGTGCGCGTTGCACAGGCGTATAAAACGCGCGGCTTTATCGGCGCTATCGGAGTCGATGGCGCCGCTGTTGTAGCCAGGGTTATTGGCGATAATGCCCAGCGGACGGCCTTCCACACGGGCCAGAGCTGTGACGTAGGCGCGACCAAAGGCACTGCGCAATTCGAGCACGCTGTCGACATCAGCTAACAGGTTAATGACAGCGCGCACATCGTAGGCCCGCAGCCTGCTTTCGGGAATAGCGTGCCGTAGCTTGCGCTCATCGTGGGCTTGCCAGTGGTCGAGATTTCCCTGAAAGTAGGACAGGTACTGTTTGGTCACCTGCACGGCCTCGGCTTCGTCCTTGACCCGGATATCAACCACGCCATTGCCGTGTTGAACGTCAATGGGGCCGACATCCTCCGGCGCAAAGCTTCCCAACCCACCGGCTTCAATCAGCGCGGGACCGGCCATCCCGATATTGCTGTTCTCCGTGGCGATGATAACGTCGGCCATACCCAGCAATGCCGCGTTGCCGGCGAAACAGCGGCCGGAGACCACGCCGACTACCGGCACCTGGCCACTGAGTTCGGCCAGTTTGCGAAAGGTCTCGTTCTGCAGGGCGGCGATAGTGACTGGATCTTCGCGCGGACGTCCGCCACCACCCTCGGCAAAGAGCACGAGCGGCAGTGTCTGATCCCTGGCCAAATCAAACAGGCGGTCTGATTTTTGATGGTTTTTATGCCCTTGGGTGCCGGCCATGACCGTGGCGTCATAGCTGCCTACCGCCACCGCACTTGCTTCATCGCCAAACAGCTGGGCATTCACGGTGGCAGTGCCGGCGACAAAGCCATCGGCAGGTGTCGATTCGCGCAGTTCGTCGATGGATTTGCGCGAGTGCAAATAGACCACGGCGAGCTGTCCGTACTCGCAGAAGCTTCCTGCATCGATGAGGTCTGCGATATTTTCCCGCGCGGTACGCTGGCCGCGTGAGCGGCGTTTTGCAACGGCGGAGGGATGGCTGCGATCGAGGGTTTGGGCAATGCGATCGCACACTTCCTGCACATCCTCGCGAATGGCATCCAGATCCTGTGTTGCGGTGTTTGCGGCTTGCGTCGTTTCTGTTGGCGTCGGCTCAATGGCAATCAACAGATCTCCGGGGGCAGTGCTCGTACCTGGTGTAACCGCAACGTCGACAATGGTGCCGCTGGTGTCCGCCACAATCGCGTGCTCAAGCTTCATGGCTTCGATCAGCGCCAGTTCCGTGCCCTGATGGATCTGATCGCTGGCCGCGACGTTTATGGCAGTAACGACGCCCTGCATGGGGGAACGAATCGTGTATGCGCTGTCGTCGGCCCGCTCTACTGCTGGTACGAATGCGCCGATCTGCTGTTCAACAAATCGGGTATGAACCTGATACTGCTGAACGTGTTCGTTAGCCAGCAGGTTGAGTAAAAACTCTCGATTGGTTGCTACACCGTCTACGGCAAATTCTCGCAGTGCGCGGTGTGCCTTCTGCAATAACCGTGGGGTGTTCTTGGTCGACGAGCTGATAATCAGTTTTGCCATCAGCGAATCAAAACGACTAACGGTGGTGTAGCCGGGGTAGATGAAGCTATCCACGCGTACGCCCGGCCCGGTGGGCGGCGTAAACTGGCTTATCGTTCCGCCGCTGGGCAAGGCGTTGCCAAGAGCGTCCATGGATTCCATATTGATGCGTAGTTGCACCGCGCTACCGCGTGGCGGCTCGGCTGGCAGGTTCAGTTCGCGCAGAGAGGTGCCGCCCGCCAGCTGTAATTGCAGGTGCACCAGGTCGAGGCCAAAGATTTCTTCCGTTACCGTGTGCTCCACCTGCAAGCGCGGATTGGCTTCCAGAAACACGGCGCTGGTGCCCTGCACCAGAAATTCAAAAGTGCCCAGGTTCTGATAGCGGCTGGCGCTGGCCAATGCCGTTGCATACTGATGGAGTTGTTGTCGCAGCTCTTCATCGAGCGCAGGCGCAGGCGCGATTTCAACCAGCTTTTGCTGATTGCGTTGCAGGGTGCAGTCGCGGTCCCACAGATGACAGACGTGATTGCCATCACCGACAATCTGCACTTCGATATGGCGCGCGTTTTCAAGCAGCTGCTCGACATATACAGCGCCATGGCCGAAGGCGCGCACCGCCTCCTGTCGGCAGCGTTGATATGCACTGTCGATCGCGTCGAGGCTGCGCACGATGCGCATACCCTTGCCGCCACCGCCGGCCACCGCTTTGATCATCATGGCCTGCCCGGTGGGTAGTGAGGCAAAAAATTCTCTGGCCTGGGTGAGAGTTACCGGATTGTTGGAGCCGGCATTGACCGGTACGCCCTGCTCCTGAGCGAAAGCGCGTGCTCGCAGCTTGTCACCAAACAGCGTGAGGGTGTCGGGGTGCGGACCGATAAACACAATGCCGTGTTGCGCACAGCGTTGGGCAAAGTCGGCGTTTTCACTGAGAAAACCGTAGCCGGGATGAATAGCATCGCATTGATGCTGTTTGGCTGCCGCGATCAACTGATCAGCGTCGAGATAGGCGGCCGCGCCCACGCCGCGCAGGGCGTGGCCGTGGTCGGCAAAGCCTATATGGCCGCAGGCGTCGTCGTCTTCGCTGTAAACCGCGACGCAATGCATTCCCAGTTCGGCGGCGGTGCGAGCTATGCGCACCGCAATTTCGCCGCGATTGGCGATGAGAAGAGAGCGAATAGTGCGCTGGTGCATGATGAACATCCTTGTTGATTAATGTAGGGTCTTTTTACCACGAAAGCCGGTGCAATGCGGAGCCAACCTTGCGCTCTGGTAATGTGGAATTGGATGCCGCGCGGCTACAGTGAGTCATGTTTGAGCTTCAATAACACGCAATAACAGGAGCAGGGCAATGACCTACAAAGTGATTCAGTGGGCCACCGGTGGCATTGGCCGGGCGGCGATTCAGGGTGTCAGTGATCATCCCGACCTGGAGCTGGTCGGCTGTTGGGTCCACAGTAAAGATAAGGTGGGCAAGGATGCCGGCGAGCTGGCCGGTATAGCGCCGTTAGGTGTAAGGGCGACCAACCGCCTGGAAGATATTCTCGCCATGCATGCCGATTGCGTGGTTTACGCGCCGGTGTTTCCGGTAGAGCAGGAAGTGCAGCAGTTGCTGGCTTCCGGCAAGAGTGTGGTAACGCCCACCTCCTGGTTTTACCCGCCGCACGATGCCAAACGGGAGAAACTGGAAGCCGCCTGCGCACAGGGTAAATCGGTGCTGCATGGCACGGGGATTCATCCGGGCGGCTTTACCGAGCGCTTCCCCCTGCAATTAACGTCGATGCAACGCGCTACCACCTATGTGCGATCCGAGGAATTCTCCGATATTCGCACCTACGGCGCACCGGAGGTGGTCGGGGAGATGATGCTGTTCGGCAAAACGCCGGCGGATGCCCTGGCGAGCCCGATGGCGGGATTTCTGAGCCTGGGTTTTTATCAGTCCATCAATATGGTGGCCGACGAGCTGGGTATCACGCTGGACTCGCTCAATACCGTGCACGAGGTGGCCGAGGCCACTCGCCCGATTGACTCGCCCATCGGTGTGATTGAGCCGGGGCGGGTTGCGGCCCAGCGATTTACCTGGCAGGGGTTGGTGAATGGCGAACCGGTCATTGAAGCTATAGTGAACTGGTTGATGGGCGAGGAGCATTTTTCCGAGCCCTGGAATTTCGGTCCGGAAGGCCCGCGCTATGAGGTCGTGGTCAAGGGCGATCCTGACCTGAAAGCGGTCTACCACGGCATGCATCCCACCTCCATTGAAGCCGGTCTGGCACGCAATGAAGGCATTGTGGTGACCGCCATGCACTGTGTGAACAGCATTCCCTATGTGTGTGCGGCCGAGCCTGCCGTGCGCAGCTACCTGGATTTACCAATGATTTGTGGTCGAGCCGCTCCTTCACTGTTGCGATAAGGTTGGCGTCCCGGTGGGGAGCGGCTAGTCTGTAGACAGGCTGAATCGACGTGAGGTTTTATGGCGCTGCCCCGTTTAATCCTGTTTGACTGGCACGGTACCCTGGTGGATACCGCCGATGCGATGTTCAGTGCAATGGCGGATATGCTGCCGATGCTGGAAGAGCTGGGGTTGGTAAAAGCCCTGCTGCCGGAAGCCGAGTGCGCTACGGAGGCGGATGCGCGACTGGTGCGCTATATCCGCATTTTTCGCCGTTTGCATCCGCGCATATTGGCTGAGCGGAGGGTGTCGCGGACCGAAATCTTCAATGCCATCTTCGGCGGTTCTCTTGAGGCCCAGCGCGAAGCCAAACGCACCGCCCACGCCGCCTACAATCAGTGTTATCGCCATCACTTTGGCAAGGTAAAACCTTTTCAAGAGGGTATTTTCGAGTACCTCAGTGCCTTGCAGCGCGCCGGTATCCAGCTTGGAGTGGCCACCAACCGCAGTCGCGAATTTCTCGACTATGAATTGGATACCGTCGACGATGGGCGCTGGAAGTCGCTCTTTTCAACGACGGTCTGCGCCGACGATGTGCGCGAATACAAACCCGAGCCGGAGATGCTGCAGCGCGCCATGCAGGATGTCGGCGAAACGGCGGGTGAGCATGTCTGGTATGTGGCGGACAGCATGGTGGATATGCAGGCTGCAAAAAATGCTGGCATTACGTCCATTTTTTACAACGGCGGGTTCTGGGAAGTGCCCGCGCTGCGCCTGGCCTTTAGCGGCTACAAACCCAAGGCGGTGATTGGCAGTTTCGATGCCTTGTTTGACGTGCTGGCTGAACATGACGCCGAGACAATCGGCGCGGTGCGACCGCCGTCGTTTCCGCCGCCCCAGCCACCGCCACCGCGCATCGAACCGGACTGGCACCCGGCGGTAGCTCGACTGGCGACACCGGACGTTATTCTCTTTGACTGGCACGCAACCCTTGTCGACACCCTGGATGCCATGTATCACGCCGTGGATGATATGTTGCCGGAGCTGGCGGAACTGGGGTTGCTGAAGCGTCTGGTAAAGCCCGAGCAAAGCCGCTCGCCGGAAGACGCCAAACTGGTGGAGTACGTGCAAAGCTTTAGCCGATTGCACCCAAAGGTGCGGGCCGATCGAAAGATCTCTCGCACCGATATTTTTGAAGTGTTGTTTGGCACGGACGAAGAAGCCAAACGCATCGCCCATCTGGCCTTTAATCGGCACTATCGCAATCACTACGGCGAAGTCGAGCCCTTTGAGCCGCAAGTGCGTGCCATGCTGGAGGGCTTGCGTCGCTTGCCTCTCAAAGTGGGTGTCATTACCAACCGCGATCGCGAATTCTTCGAACATGAATTGTCAGCCGTGGAGGGTAGCGGTTGGACCGAGCTGTTTGACGCCGATGTCTGCGGCGACGACACACCTTTGCGTAAACCTCATCCGGACCAATTGTTGCTCGCAGCGGAAAAAGTGGGCGCTGAGCCTAACCGCAAGGTGTGGTATGTGGGCGACAGCACCACCGATATCGTCGCCGCCAAACGCGCGGGCATGACCGCAGTGTTTTTCAACGGCGCCCTGTGGGATTTGCCCTGGCTCAATAAAATCTTCCCTGGCAGTGAATCCCATCCCCATCGTCCTGACGTGGTGGTCAACGACTTCTCCGAGTTCTGGGCGCTGGTTCTGGCCTGTGAGCGGCACCGCTAGAAAGGCGCGTTTCTAGCGGAAGTAGTATTCGCTCATCGGACCGGTAACCATCGTGTTGAAATCGCAGAAGCCCGGCAGCTCTTCATACATCTGCTGAACCACGGCCGGGTCGCCAAAGTAGCGATCTTCATCGGTGAAATCTTGCAGCGAACGAAAATGCTCCAACACCAGCGCGCGGTACGGCCGGGCGTTTTCTGTCAGGGGGCGTGCAACCGCGTTGCGCACATAGGACCAGCGATCCGGATGCAGTGCGAAAGAAAGCGCCGTATGGTCGGTCCAGTGGCGATAGAAAGCGGAGTCTGCAACGCCGTCAGGTTTGCCGTGGGCGGTAAATTGGGTGACGCCGGGACGGCGCTCGCCCTCGGGCCAGTCGAGGGCGTAGGGCTGGGGTACGGACTCCGTTACCAAAAAGCCCTGAATCTCGCAGCCTACTTGCGCCAGTGCCTCCAGGAACACCGGGTGTCGATCAACGCTGTCGGTCCACAGGGAAACCACAGCGCCGAGATCGTCCCAGGCGCCAGCGATTCGCTGGGGCGTTACCGCCGTAACATCTTTGTCGAGATCGGCGATATTGATCGTGAACTGTCTGGCTTGGGCCGCCCGCAGGGCTTTCAGAGCGTCACCCAGCAAAAAGTGTTTCAGGGTGCCTGCCGTGGTCGCACGATCCAGCAGGTATGTCAGTTTTTCCATGGAGTACCTCTCGTCGCTACGTTCTTACCATAGGTAAGCACTGATCACTCTGGCGTCGCGAACAGTGATAAAAAATTTGCGCGTGGCCTACTAACAGACCCATCTATTGATTTTTCAAACTTGGACATTCTGACTTACTCAAAATGCCGGATGACGTTTTCAGCAAAATTTTCCATGAAACGTTTTTTGGCATCCAGAGACGATCCACGTCCAAGCGCAAATTCGAATGGCATATTCAGACCTGACGTCATGCCGCTATTGGTCATGGATTGAAACGCAGAGAGAGAGGGCTCTACGGTCAATCCCACCAGTGTATCGAACGGCCGGTCTGCGCGACCAAAAGCTTCGCGCTGCTTGTTCAGCTCTGCTAGTAGTGCGGGCACTTCGTCTGGGTGATTGCCGGTACCGATCCAACCATCGCCATAGCGTGCTGCGCGCTTTAGTGCGAGCTTATTGGCGCCGCCAATATAAATGGGGATGGGGTTTTGCGGTGCTGGTGCCAAGCGTATGGCAGGAAAATTAAAATAGTCACCATGAAATTCAACCATGTCTGGTTTCCACAGTGCTTGTAATACCTGCAGGCATTCGTCCAAACGTTTGCCGCGGGTTTTGAAGTCGACCCCATAGATATCGAATTCTTCGCGCATCCAGCCGGCGCCCGCGCCGAGGATAAAGCGTCCATTGCTTAAAATATCCAGTGTTGCGCAGGCCTTCGCCACTTCAATAGGATTGCGCAGGGGTAACACATAGACGCCGCAGGTAAACCGCAGTTTGTGAGTGGCGGCAGCCAGTGCGCCAAACAGTGCCCATTGATCCGGGTATTCCGACTCGGCAGTTTGCGGCGGGTAGCCGCTTTCAGAGTAGGGATAGTCCGGCGCCAGCTGTTGCGGATATAAGGCGTGGTCGCCACTCATCACACCGTAAAAACCCAGTTCTTCGGCGAAGCGTGCAATCTCGATCAGTTGGTCGGTTTCTGCCCAAGTGATGGGCTGCCAGAATCTCATAGCCTCAACCTGCTGGGCGATTTTCGAAAAACTCGATAACTAGCGGATCGCCGGGCCTTTCCAAGTATGCGGCGGCCACTGTATCGGAAAAGCGTTTGTACCAGATACTGCGATAACCGAGGGCTTTGGCATCTTTAATGCGTGATTCCAGATTTTCGACAGGAAACCGCACATGGTGCATGCCCTCCCGCCCTTGATCGAGAAATTCCTTGTGCGGCGTTTTCCCTGACAACCACTGAATCAGCTCGATTTCCACCTCACCACTGCGGGCAAAGGCGAGGCGTAGCGAACTGACTTCCTGCGTGCCGCAGTAGTCCCATTCCATATTAGGCGCATCCATGGTGGTGAACTCGCCAAACAGGGGGCAGTAGCGCGCAATTGCGTCGTCGAGGTCCTTCACGACAAAACCTATCTGATCGATTGGGGGGAGGTTCAATCGGTGTTTTAGGTCATCACTCATAGGGGCCCCGACTCTTATCGACTGTGGGATCTACTCTAGGGTGCTCGCTCCTTTAAGGCAACTGTATTACTTAGTTGATGGGTAATTTTGGTTGGCGCTCAAACCTATCTTATTGGTGAGATTTCTTTGATGGCCTGTTCTCAATTTATATTTCCAATACTTTTCGTGCCCGACTATTGAGGAAGCAGCGCGCGTGATCAGGCGCTGACTTACTACGGACGCTGACCACCACACAACACATCAGTGATCTCCTCAGTATCCATATACTCTTTGAGTTTCAATACCTTGCCGTCGCGCATTTCGAACAGGAAATGGTAAAGATTGCGGTAGTGTTTGCCTGACACATGCTCGCCATTGGACTCTGCCTCAACCGCCACCCGGTTGCCCTCGGCGGTCATGGCGTGAACGGTGAATGTCAGGCCGTTGGGGAAGGCTTCAAAAATGGCTCCGGCACCGGCCAGGATTTCCGGCTTGGTCAGTGTACCCGATATCAGGGTATTGCCTGAGGTCCACACGCTGCCCTCGGTATCGTAGAGATCAATAAAGCCCTGGATGTCGCCGCGGTTCATGGCATCGAAGAAGGCGGTGACGATGCGCTTGTTGTTTTCTGTATGCTCACTCATCTGTGCAAGTCTGCTCTGTGATTTCGGCCTCACTCCTATGCTACCTGCTACGCGCTAGTGCGCTCTACCTCGAATGCAGTAGGCGGTTGGCAAAGATTAACCAATCGTCAGTCAACATCGTGATTCTATCGGTACAATCGAGGCCTTCGTAAAACAAGACGCCAGAACGAGGCTGCATAATGGTCACACAGGAATTTCCGGAACTCGGTTGCTATCTTTTGCCCGGTCATACCGAGACTCCGCGCGATGCCATTGCCGAAGCGCAAAAGGCCGAAACGCTTGGGTTGGGCAAGGTCTGGCTGTCTGAGCGTTTTGACGTAAAGGACGCGGGTGTCATCTGCTCGGCGGCGCTTGCGGTCACCGAGCGGATCAAGGTGGCCACCGCGGCCACCAATCTGCATACCCGTCACC
>JBFKXO010000023.1:0-16480 GCA_041638115.1 Litorivivens sp.
CACCGGCCAGCGCTTTGGCGTCAATTATGTGGTCGATGTATTGCGGGGCGTAGAGAGTGGACAGACCTATGAGCGCATTTGCAAGGCTGGGCACCACAAGCTCACCACCTTTGGCATTGGCACGGAGTTGAATCAGGGTGAATGGCGAACCCTGTTTCGGCAGTTGATGGCAATAGGCTTGCTGGGTGTGGACTATGAAGGCCATGGCAGTGTTTTTTTGACGGATTCGGCGCGCCCTGTTTTGCGCGGCGAACAATCCCTGACCCTGCGCAAGATGGCGAAGCCGGAAAAGCAGAAGACCCGGAAAAACACCGTCGCTTTCAGCGGTTCTCATCAGAAACTCTGGGATGCGCTGCGCGCCCACCGAAAAAGTCTGGCGGAAGAGCAGGGGGTGCCGGCCTACGTGATCTTCCACGATGCGACATTGGTTGAGATGGTGGATCGGGCTCCCCAGACCCTTGATCAGCTGGGCCGGATAAGCGGTGTTGGCGAGCGTAAGCTCGATGCCTACGGCGAAGGCTTTCTCCAGGTTTTACAAGAGTACGCGGAACCGGCCCCTGTGACCGATACCGTGGCGGAAACACTGGTCATGCTGAGTCAAGGTATGGAGCCACTGGAAATCGCCCATCGCCGGGAACTGACGGTGAGTACCGTTTATCGCCATCTGGCGCTGGGTATTGCTCGCGACGAGATTGAACTGGACGATGTGGTCAGCCTTGAAGAAGCGGAACTGCAGGCGCTTGCCAGTGCTTTTTCGCTGAGCGAGGGCGCTGGACTAAAAGCTGTCTACGAAGCTTTCGACGGCGCCTACGATTACGGCATCCTCGGCTGCGTACGGGCAGCCTTGCGGTTATAGCGCGTCCGCGGGGAGACGTAGTTCGTCATAACTCTGGTAGGCGGCGAGCACTTCGCCGGTGCGGAAGGTGGCCTGACTAATGCGGTAGCCTACCTCAAGGGGCTCCCGATTTTTTTCGATAGCCTCCACCAATGCGGGCCAGGCGCCATCCAAACTGAAGAAAACCTCGGCTTTCATACTGCCACCCGGCGGTGCCTGTCGCTCACGCGCCTGCCAGTGAAATGGTTTGCTGGCGTAGACCTGTTTCGTTTCGACGCCGTACACGAACAGTTCGCCTTCCAGCGCCTGCAGGCTTTGATTCGAGCCGTTTACAAACTGCGCCTGAATGCGCAGTTGCCCCAGACTGAAACGGTGTACCCCGGCAATACTCTCCTGGTAGGAAAAATCTTTGATCAGAGCGGCCAGGTCGGTCTGAACCTGCTGATTGGCATCTTTTAGCGCCTGCTCCTCTGCGGCAACTAGCGCTGTGAGCAGCTCAGGGGCGTTTACCCAGTGCTCTATGACCCAGTGTTCACCTTGTCGCTTAAGTCGCCATTGCGGCTGAAACGCCAGATCGAGATCGGCGCGATAAAAGCGCGTGGTAATGACCGCCTCGTCCCCCGATTCCGACACTAGTGATACCAGGGAAGGTTGCTCGGCTGCACCCTGCAAGGCGCCAAAAAGCAATTGCAAAAGTGGCGGGGCTTGTTCGGCATGGCCGGTGCGCAGCCATTGCACCGTTAGATTCTCGACAGCAATCGGCGCACTCAGTGATGAAGCGAAGCGCTGCGCGAGTTCCGGGTGAGTAGCGACGTCGGATTGGAGAGCCTGCCAAAGGTCAGTGATCGGCACGTGCCGCTCGAATTTGGCGCTGTTCCTCACCTGCATCGCATTGTGAAGGTGTTGCGGCGCGTAGGTGGGTAGAGTCTGTCGGCTTATATATAGCAGCGACACCAATACGGCGAACAACACGCTGCCAATGGCGGCAATCCATAATGGACGCAGAAATCCGGGCTTGGCATCAGCGCCAACGGCGCGGGCTTTGGTTGCTTTCGGCTTGTCGCTGGCCGGCAGGGACGCAAGGTCAGGCCCACCCAGCACAAGCGCCTCGGCGCCGGTTTTTTCATAGATTAGCGCGGCATAGCGCTGGGCGGTCATCTCATCCACATTGCGCTTGACCACCAGATCGTTGCTGCGCAGATGACGCGCCAGCTTGGCAGGATTGGTCTTCAGCAAGGCGCCAAGCCGTCGCAATTCGTCGGGTGTATAGGTGTGGGCCACGATGGCGACTTTGAATACGTCTGTCACGATGTCTGGGTGTGGTTTTGAAAGGTTCGCATAGTAACCCGAATACTATAGCAGTGCGCAGCCAAACAAACGTGCAAAGCTCACGGGGTCGTGTTGTTGCTCGTCGGTCATGTTGGTGTCGGCGTTGTAACAATATGAATTTATTGGATATTTCGTTTGTGATTGGAAATGCACATTAAAGTGCCACGTTCCGTTCTTTTGCAACGTTGTCGATATCGCTAAGCTCCCGGCCCAATTCTATACTCTTTACGATAACAACGAGATTGACCGGCGGGAGAACGATTGTGAACGTACTGAACAGCCGTATGGCACTGTTTATGGTGGCGGGCTTGCTCGCCCCATGGGCATTGGCTCAGGGTAAGCCCATGCTGGAGGAGGTCGTGGTCACGGCTCAGAAAAAAGAGGAATCCCTCCAGGATACGCCGATCGCCCTTGACGCGTTTGGCGAAGAGGCGCTGGAGCGCGAGGGTATTGGCAATGTTGGCGATCTGGCCAACAACGTACCGGCCTTAACCATCCAGCCCTTCCCCATCAACACCACTACCCTGCGGATCTATATCCGCGGCATTGGTTTGATCGATGCACAGATTACCCAGGACCCCCCGGTGGGTGTTTACGTGGATGGTGCCTACATCGCCCGCTCGGCAGCTTTGGCGACTGAGATCTCTGATTTGCAGCGAATAGAGGTTCTGCGGGGTCCGCAGGGCACCTTGTACGGACGCAATTCTACCGGTGGTGCAGTAAACCTGATTACCCGGCGACCTGATGCGGAAGGTGTTCAGTTTAAACAGAATCTGACCTTTGGTGATCGCAGCCTGTTTAACAGCCGTTCCATGCTCAACGTGCCGTTGTGGGAAGGCGCCGCCGCCAAGTTTGCCTATCTGAAAAAGAATGTCGATGGCTATATTGAGAACACCGGTGAAGGTGGCGATTTCGGGGACTCGGATACCGAAGGCTACCGCTTTGATTTTGGTTGGGATGTAAACGACAGCTTTCGCCTCGACTATGCCTACGACAAGGCAGAGGTCACCAACACCAATATGACCTATTCCCATATCCGGCCCTCTGACCCGATTCCGAATCCGGATGCCAATACCGGTATCGCCATTACCAATCTGATCAACTCCGGGGCGCGTCAGTTTTATGACTTCAACCGGAAAGAGGAGCTGCCGGACGAAATTCACTCTCCCATACCGATGCCTGAAGCCTATAACGAAATCTCCGGTCATCAGCTGACGCTGGACTGGAGTGTGAGCGAGGTGTTGGAAGTGAAATACATCTACGCCCAGCGCGAGCTTTACGACTCGACACCGACGGTACTGGCCACCGGCGCGCGCACCGACGGCTATCGTTTGGACAACGAACCATTGCTGAGTTTCCCCGTGGCGGCAATGCCCGGTGGCACTGCGCCCTGTGCAGCAGGTTGTGTCGGACGCTCGACGTTTTACGATGGCTTTACGCCCGATATTGATCAGGAGCAGTTCTCTCATGAGTTGCAGTTTTCCGGCTCGTTCTTTAACGAACGGCTGAGCTATATCGCCGGTTTGTACTATTTCGAAGAGGAAGCCAGGCAGGGGCCGGGTGAGGTCGGCCATCTAATTTCAGCGCCGCTCGGCAGCACCCAGGATGGCAACAACACCAACACACGTATCGAAATATTGACTCAAGCACGGTTTGATATTGAGAACACGGCCCAGGCTGCCTTTGCCCAGTTTGGCTGGCGTCCGCCGATACTTGAGGATCGCCTGAATTTCACCTTGGGTTTTCGACACTCTGAAGATTCGCGCTACGCAAAAGCCTTCCGTCGCCAGATGACTTTTGTCGTGGTGCCGGGTGATGGTGATAACCGCGATCGCGACAATCTGGACATTGGTACCCAGATTAGTGATGCCTTCTACGACACTGTGGGAGACCGGGATTTCGAAGACGATTCTTACAGTCTGATTGTCGAATATGAGGCCGCAGACAATATCAACCTCTACGCCAAACGTAATGAAGCTTACAAAAGCGGCGGCTTTAATACCCGCGAGCAGGTCAACGAGGCGGGAGCTCAGCGCTTTCGCGACGGGTTTGATCCGGAAAAGGTTATAGCGTACGAGCTGGGGGTTAAATCCCGCCTGTTTGAAAACCGGGTGCAACTCAACGCCGACATTTTCCGTCAGGAGTTTGAAGACCAACAGCTCAACTTTTCTGTGCCGAATACCACCAGTGACACCACCGTGGCTAACGCCGGTGAGTCCACTCTGGAAGGCTTTGAGCTGGATACCACCTGGCTGGTGAACGAAGATCTGATTCTGATTCTGAACTACGCCTATCTGGATGCCAGTATCGCGCCAAGCCGAAACCCGCTGTCGGGCGAGATTGATAACGGCTTTGTATTTGATTCCGCGCCGGAACACGCCTATACCGCAGCGGTAGATTGGACGCTGTGGACCGGTGGTTATGGTCAGCGCGTTGCGTTCAACGCAACGTACTCGTTCACGGACGAGCGCAATGGTGGTGGTCGAGAAGAGTTTGCGACCTTTGAGGCCGATCGTCAGGATGCGTTTGCAGTGCTCAATGCGCGCATTGGGCTCTATGATGCCAACCTGTTTGACGGGCTGCTTGACGTGGCTCTATGGAGCAAGAACCTGCTGGATGAAGAATACAGCATTAACAATGTGCACAACCTGCCGCAGGCCGGTCGCTCAGTGATGTTTGGCGAGCCGCGCAGCTACGGACTCGATTTGATCTATCGCTGGGGATACTAGGCGGTCGCGTAGTGTTTTGGTAAAGCCCTCTTCGGAGGGCTTTTTTGTGGTCAGTGCTATGCCGTTCTCAGCTCATATTCGCAAAAATGCGCGGAATGTTAGGCTGGTTATTGGAACTGCCCAGGCCACCGTCGATCACGATTTCGGTGCCCGTGATATAGCTGGCGGCTGGAGAGAGCAAAAAGACGGCCAGATTGGCAACTTCCTCAGCTTTTCCCCCTCGGCCAAGCGCGATCGCGTCAAGCCAGGTGCTATGTATTTCTTCTACCGAGCTGGTGAGAGAAGTGAGTGGTGTTTCGATAAAACCCGGACAAACAGCGGTAGCGCGAATATTCTCCGGGCCGTGATCGAGCGCCAGTGTTCGGGTGTAATTAATCACCGCCGCTTTCGCCGCATTGTAAGCAGCAAAGCCGTGGTCGCCGCGGACTCCGCTCAGCGAGGCGATATTGACGATACTGCCGCCACCGCGCCGCCGAAGGTGGGGAATGATCGCGCGGCAGGAATAGAATACGCCGTGCAAATCAATGTCGATAACCTTGTGCCATTCTTCCAGGGGTAGGTCGACTGAATTGCCGAGTGTTCCCAAGCCGGCACTATTGACGGCGCCGTCCAGCCCGCCAAAGGTGTCGCTGCCCAATTCGCAGGCGGCGATCAGCTGATCAAGTTGCGTGACGTCCGTGGTTTGAAAGCGCAGTTGCTCTGGAAACTGCTGGACCAGCGCTTCGCCCGCTGTCTGGTTAATATCGGCAATCACCGCATTGCCGCCGTGCTCGGCGATGTAGCGTACGGTGGCTTCGCCTATACCCGAGGCGCCGCCAGTTACCAGGTAAGTCTTGTTGGAAAAGTCGATATTCATTGTTGGTTCCTGAGATATGTGTGCGCCTATTGTTCCTTTCAGGCCTGAATATGTTGTTCGGCGAATCGCTCCATGTCGCGCAGTTTTTCATCCAGAGTCATACGCGAGGCCATGCCGTTTTCATCACAAAATGCTTCCCGGTACAGCATGGTAACGCCGAGTTCGCGACAGCGCGCGATGTTCTGAGGTGAATTATCGTAGAGGCCGAGGGCAACATTGAAGCCTTCCCAGGGCAGCCCGGCCTCAGCGCGCAGCTGTTTCAGGGTAGGCAATAGCTGCTCGATGTCTTCCATCTCATGTTGCGCTCCCACCCAGCCGTCATTACGTGCTGCGCGTCGCAGGGCGGCTTCGCTGAATCCGCCAATACAGATCGGCAGGGGATGTTTTAACCCTGGCGACATCTGCAGGGCAGGGAACTGGTAGTAGTCACCGTCGAAGGCGACGCTGTCGCCGCTCCACAGGTGTTTCATCACCGTCAGCATTTCGTCGGTGCGTTTGCCGCGGTCGTGAAAGTTTTGTCCCACCAATTCAAATTCGCTCTTTTGCCAGCCGATACCCGCGCCGAGAAGCAGCCGCCCCTGGCAGAGATTGGCGGCGGTCGAGGTCAGTTTTGCGGCCTGAAAAGGATCCCGCAGGGGAAGCACATAGAGTGTATTGAGAAATTTAAGGGTGTGGGTTACTTGGGACAGGGCGCCAATCTGTACCCACGGCTCAGGCCAGTGGGTTTCCGGGTACCAGCGAATCAGGCTGTTTTTGCTGTAGTCGTAGTGCTCGTACTGTTCGGCGAAGGTGATCAAATGCTCACCGAGTGTGACTCCTTCAAAACCGAGATCCTCGGCATGCCTTGCCAATGTCGGCAGTTCGTCCATGTCGATCATTGCAAGGCATTGCCAGAATTTCATTGCGCTTTCCCTAATCCGCCAATTCGCAGTTGAGTATGACTTTCCCGGCTATCTCGCCCTTATCGAGCTGCCGGTGAACATCGGCAGCGTCGGTCAGCGGTCTGATCGCCGCCACAGCGGGTTTGAGCCGTTCTTCCTTAAGCCACTGCATCAAGGTTGCGACGTCTTCCTTGAATTCTTCGGGCTTTTTGCCGCGCCGGGTCTGGATATTATAAAAGCCGCTGTCTTTGCCGTTAGGCAGCATACGCCACAGGACGAGGAGCTTGAAGAAGCCGAACAGCAGGCTGGGAATCTTCTCCTCGCCGGTGGTGACCTGCAGTGCGCCAAAACCCACCAACTTCCCGCCGCGAGCCAGGCAGCGGTAAGAGCGGCTCCAGTATTTGCCGCCGATGGTGTCAAACACGGCGTTGACGCCGCGGCCACCGGTTTCTTTGGCGATACGCTCAACGAAATCTTCGCTGTGGTAGTCGATGGGGGTGGCGCCGTAGTGTTTCACCAGGCTGTGTTTGCTTTTCGACGCCGTACCGTAGACGGTCAAGCCCATCTCCCGGCCCAGTTCCAGCAAGGCGGTACCCACGGCGCCACCAGCGGCGTGAACCAATATGCTGTCACCGCGCTTTAGTGTGCACTCACGGGTCAGCATCTGGTAGGCCGTGGTGTAGGACAGGATCATGCAAACCGCTGAGGCGGGGTTGAGGTCTTCGGGGCAGGGGATGGCGCGATCTTCGTCCACACACAGATATTGGGTATAACCGCCTATCACCGACATATCAGCGACCGGGTCGCCAACCTTGAAGCGGGTAACCCCTTCACCGAGGGCATCGACGATGCCAAACCAGTCATAGCCGAGAGTGAAAGGGGGCTTGTCCTTCACGTCGACATACTGACCCTGTCGGATTATGGTGTCGGTAAAGCCGGTGCCGGCGGTAAGCACCTTGACCCTGATTTGCCCAGGGGCAGGTTGTGGCAAGGTGTTTTCGGTGACGATCCTGATGTTTTCCGGGCCGCCAAAGGCGTCGATATCAACGTGTTTCCACTGCATGGACAGACCTGTTCAATGACTTGATTAGCGCGCAATCTAGGTAACCCGGCGGCCCTGGTCAAAGGCTTTATGATTACAAGAGGGTAATGCACTATCTCCTAAAAACATTTTAACCGAAATGTTATGAGGCGTATGCTAGCCTAAGTTACTAAATCATTAACAAACCGGCACGGAGGTCTCTCTGTAGCCGGTATTTTATCTGGAAGGGAATACATCATGAGCCAATGCCCGTTTACACATCTTTTGGATTTAGACACTTACGTCAACGGCATGCCGTATGAGGAGCTGGGCAAGCTCCGTCAGCAGGGGTCGTTTGTTAAATTTGACGATCCCGACAATGGCGTACCATACTGGGCGGCGGTCAAGCGCGATGCGCTGGATTTCATCTCACAGAACCCCGACCTGTTCTCCTCATCGCTGGAAGGCCCCTTCCCGATGGAAGTGCTGCCCGAAGAGGCGGAAGTGCAAAAAATCATGCACGACAACGTGATTATCGCCATGGACCCGCCCAAGCATATGAAATACCGCAAGGTGGTGCGAGATGCCTTTACGCCGCGTGCTGTTGCGGCCATGGAACCCTGGTTGCGGGAGCAGGCGAAGGCGATCGTCGACCGGGTGGCTGCCAAGGGCGAGTGTGAGTTTGTTGAGGATGTGGCTGCAGAGCTGCCCTTGATGGCGATTCTGGAAGTGCTGGGTGTCCCCATCGAAGACCGTAAGCAGTTTTTCGACTGGACCAATATTATGACCTTTGCCGATGACCCGGATGTGGCAGTCAGTCGGGACGAGGCCAACGCTGCGTCCTTCGAAGTGATCACTTACGCGATGGAATTGGCCAAAAAGCAACGCGAGAACCCGACCAGCCAGGTGGTACAGGCCTTGCTCGAAGGTGAGGTTGATGGCGTGAAAATGAATGAGGAAATGTTCGCCTGGATGTTTATTCTCATTATGGTGGGTGGCAACGAGAGCACCCGTACCGCGACCTCTCACGGTATGCGCCTGTTGATGGAGAACCCGGATCAGCTTCAGCATCTGGTTGAACACCCGGAAGATATTCCGTTGGCGGTTGAAGAAATGCTGCGTTACAACACGGCATTTATCATGATGCGTCGTACCGCCACTCAAGATGTGGAGTGGAATGGTTACCACTTCAAGAAGGGCGACAAAATCATCCTCCATTACCACGCGGTGAACCACGATGAAGATGTGTTTGGTGACGACGCGATGAAATTTGATATTCACCGCCATAAGCGCCATCAGGCTCTGAGCCGTGAGCACCGTGCCTTTGGTATTGGTGAGCATTTCTGCCTGGGTATGAACCTGGCCCGCCTTGAACTGCGTATTATTTTCGAAGAGCTGATCCCGCGACTGCGCAACCCGGAGTTTGCCGGCGACGTCACCTATATGCGCTCTTTCTTTATCAACACCATCAAGGCCATGCCGATTCGGTTTACGCCGGAAACCCAGGCTGCCGCATAATCTGACCGTCAGCCCTCACAGGGAGCCGCGTCCGGCTCCCTGTATTCCTCTCCATCGAGCTTCTGTGGGGCTCTGCTGCTTTATTAATAACATTTCATGCAAAATGTTTCTGTGATATAGATAAGGTGTGTCAAGCAGACACCGCTATTCCACAATAAGAGAGGCGAGCGTGAGTACGGAAATCCTCCCGCTGCGGAATATCCCCGCATTTGATAGTGAAACCGATGTTGTGATCGCCGGATTCGGCGGCGCGGGTGCCAGCGCAGCACTGGAAGCGCGTCGCGCCGGTGCCAGGGTGATGGTGCTGGAATCCTCCAGTGGCGGTGGAGGCTCTACCCAAATGTCGGCCTGCGAAATGTATCTGGGCGGAGGCACCGCCTTGCAGCGCGATCTCGGTGTCGAAGACAGTGTCGATAATTTCTACCGTTATCTTAAGGCCTGCTTCGGCGACAACTGCGACGAACAGCGCCTGCGGCTATTTACCGAAGGTGCAGTAGAGCACTTTGAGTGGGCAGAGTCGCTGGGTGTGCCTTATAAGCGCGGCTTTTTCGACGGCCGCGATGTAGTCGCAATGACCGGCGATTCGCTGCAGTACACCGGCAATGAGCGCGCCTGGCCTTTCAATAAGCAGGCACAACCAGCTGCCCGTGGTCATTTGCCCGCCGACGCGGATCACAGTGGTGGACTGGTGTTTATGGGGCATTTGATGGCGAAGGTGACGGAATCCGGCGCCGATATTCGCTGTGACGCGCGGCTTACCGCATTAATTCAGGATGACGATGGACGCGTCGTCGGTGTTGCTGCGAAGATCGATAATCGTACCTGCTTTATCCGAGCGACGCGCGGCGTGGTGTTGTGCACAGGTGGTTTTATCATGAACGAAGCCATGACGCGTAAATACTTGCCAGCACTCGACCCTATTGCAACGCGGCACGGCAATCCCGGCGACCGGGGAGACGGTATTCGTCTGGGGCAGGCTGCCGGCGGCAATGTGATCAATATGGAGCAGGCATTCGTCGGGATTGCCCATTATCCTCCTGCCCAGCTCACCTATGGCATTTTTGTAAACGACCAGGGGCAGAGATTCGTTAACGAAGACGTGTATCTGGCCAGGCTCGGTCACTATGCCAGCCAACAAACCGATGGCCGCATTTATATGTTTATCGATAACCGCCACTTTGAGCGCCCGGCTTATCTGACGGTGGATATTGTCGCTGTCGGTGACTCAGTGGCTGAGGTGGAGGCAGAAGCGGGCTTGCCAGAAGGTGCATTGCAGCACACGGTAGAATTTTACAATCGTCATGCAGCCCAAGGCTGTGACCCGCTGTTTCACAAGGCCAAAGAGTGGTTGATGCCCCTGGATCAAGGGCCTTACGCACTGGTCAGCTACGCCCTGGATCAGATTCGTCCGCCCGTGTTTACCCTCGGCGGCCTCGAAGTGAAACCTACCGGCGAAGTACTTCGGCCCGATGGCGACATCGTACCTGGATTATTTGCCGCCGGTCGAACGGTCGCAGGAATACCCCGAACCTCAGCGGGTTATGCCAGTGGTATGTCGGTAGCGGACGTTACGTTTTTTGGTCGCTTGGCGGGTCGTTCGGCGGCTCGTGGTCAGTCTGATTGAGAGAATGGATAATGAAAAAAATGGCATTGCGTTTTGGGCTGTCGGCCGCTGGTTTACTGATTGCATCGGTCGCTGTGGGGCAAGGCAAAAGCGGCTCAGCCGCCCTTGAGGAAGTGCTGGTTACCGCCGAGAAAAAATCCGCGTCACTTCAGGATACGCCGATTTCGTTGTCGGCTTTCAACAGTGAGGATATCGAAAAGTTTGGTATCAGTAATCTGGCGGATATCCAGTTTACCGTGCCCAATATGGCGATGCGCCAGTTTCCCAACTCCCAATCTTCATTGCGGGTTTTTATTCGCGGCATCGGCAATAACGACGTGCAGATTACCCAGGACCCGGCGGTTGGCGTGTATATCGACGGGATCTATGTTTCGCGCTCTTCGGGATTGGCCAACAAAATCGTCGACCCCGAACGTATCGAGGTTCTGCGCGGGCCACAGGGAACGCTCTACGGGCGCAATGCAACCGGTGGTGCGATCAATATCGTGCCGCGTGCACCCAGTGGAGAATTTGCCCTTAAACAGCATGTGACCGTGGGTAACTACGACCGACTGGAGCTCAAGACCGATATCGATTTTGATGCGGTTGGCGGGCTTAGCGCCAAGCTGGGTTACGTTTACAGTGAACGCGATGGCTGGGTGAAAAATCTGGGGCAAGGCCCGGATTTTGGCGATGAGAAAAAGCAGGGCGCGCGGCTGGCATTGCGTTATGACGCGTTTTCCTCGGTAACCATAGATTACGCCTACGACTATACCGACAACGATATCGGCACCTTCTACTACCAGACCATAGGCGAACCCGCGGCTGGTTTCGAACAGATCACCTGGTCCGAGGATTTTATCGATGAAGTAAATCCACGACACCCCATCGAAGACAGTGGGTTACGGGTGAGCGGCCACAGCCTGATCGTGAGCTGGGATGTGAGCGATGCGATCAACGTAAAATCCTTGACCGGCTACCGGGAAATGGAAGAATGGATTTATCAGGACTATGGCGCCAATGCTAATTCTGATCGCCTGTTCGCCAATGATCCTTTTGAAACGACCCACCGGCAGGTCAGTCAGGAATTTCAGATATCGGGTAGCGCGTTGGCTGAACAACTTTCGTACCTGGCAGGCATCTATTATTTCCAGGAATCCGGTTCCGAGTTCACCACCGACTTTATCGCCCTGGCGGCGGAAACCTTAAGCGGTCCATTGCCCTTGCCAATTTCCACGGTGATTGAACCCATCGAGGCAGAATTGCAAACCCGAACCACTTGGGCGGAGAACGACGCTTCGGCCATCTTTGGCCAAGTGACTTACAGCCCGGCGCTGCTGAATAGCCGCTGGCATTTTACCCTCGGTTTGCGTCAGACCGATGATACGCGCTACGTGCGTGGCACTCACAGTAACGGCTTTTGGGGTGTGGTGTTCGGCGGTGAGGAGTTTAACCATGTTGAAGCCGAGTCGGACTATTCCAATACCAGTCCCGCGTTTACGGTCGCCTGGGACGCAAGCGATGACATCAACCTCTACGCCAAAGTGGTGGAGGGTTACCGCACTGGCGGTTACACCGGACGCGGGGTCAGTTCGCAAAGCCTGACAACGCCGATCGG
Source organism: Litorivivens sp. (assembly GCA_041638115.1). Taxonomy (GTDB): domain Bacteria; phylum Pseudomonadota; class Gammaproteobacteria; order Pseudomonadales; family Spongiibacteraceae; genus Litorivivens. Next base: position 12,391 of record JBFKXO010000023.1, read on the forward strand.
TGAGGAGCAGGTCACAAACACCGAGCTGGGGATCAAATCGGAGTGGTTTGGGCGTCGCGTTCGACTCAATGCCGCGGTGTTTGACAGTGACTATGACGATATTCAGTTGAGTTTCGCTACTCAGGGTAACCCGGCAGACGTGGTTGTATTCAATGCAGGTAAAGCCTCCATCAAAGGCTTTGAGGCAGATCTCACCGCAATGCTTACGCATGATTTGATGCTGACCCTAAATTACGCCCGTCTGGATAGCGACGTGGAAGAGGTTATCAACCCCAACACCGGCGAGAACGAGGCCGAGGGCTACGCCCTGCCGAGCGCGCCCGAATCCAGCTACATGGTGGACCTGACCTACACTCCGCTGCTGTGGTCGTCCGTGTCGCTGCTGGCGAATATCAATTATTCCTGGCGCGACAGTCAGTGGCCTGCGGCCAATGCCAGTGTGATCAGTAATGCGGAGATTGCGGATTATGGCCTGCTTAATGCGCGCCTTGGGCTGCGCGATATCGCCGCGTTTGGTGGACTCATGTCGGTTTCATTGTGGGGTAAAAACCTCACTGACGAGGAATATCAGCTCGACATTATCGGTGCGTTTCCCTACTCCACACGGGCCGGCGCCTTCGGCGAACCCGCCAGCTACGGCGTAGATGTGAGTGTGGTGTTCTAGTGAATCGTTTGGCGACACCGCGGTGGCGCTAGCCCCTGATTTATTTATCACGCTTCCAGAATGGAAAGCGAATTTGAATGGAGCCGCCCAATTCATCGGGGCCGGCGTAGATCAGCGCGCCATTCACCGCTGCACCGCTGGGCCAATGATAGCCTGCGCCCAGTGACAGCGCGTCATTGTCGCGCCCTTCAATAATGGCGATACCGCCGGCACTGACATTCCAGCGATCATTGATGCGGTACTGACCGCTTAACCGAACGCGTTGTTCATCGTCCAGCAGGCCAAAGCGGCGCTGGCTTGGCACCGCATCCCAATCCAATGCAGCAATGGTGCGATCGCCTTGCCAGGCCAGGCCCATGAGTACACCGGGGCGCTGTTGGTATTCGATTCCGCTATCGCTGCGATAGGTTCTGCCGTGTAGAGACTTGATGACGAAACTGCCATGCCAGCGTTGCCAGCTCTTATAAACGCCAATATCGGCATTCAGTTGATGGTTGGTGTCCAGTGCATCACGAAATTCGTCGAGTGTGATTTCTTCGTACTCGTCAATTTCAATCGCCTTTTCCAGCAAGCGAATGCCCTGATACTTAACGGTGACACCGACGCGCAGATCATAAAAATCGGGCAAATGTTTAGAGAAATTCAGGCCGATATCACTAACCGCCACCCCCTGAATGATGATCCGCGATTCCAGATCCGGCCGCTCGACAATGCCCAGGATGGGCGCGGTCCGCAGCTCCTGGGCATCGTTGGGGTCGTAATAAAACGCAGTCGCAAGCCGGCTCACGACACTCGTCACCAGCGTGGTCTCCACGGCGTCGATGGGCAGCGACACGGCCGCGACATTACCGCCAGCCAGTGTAAACAACTTGCCGTCCATGCGTTCAAAAATGGCGATCTGGCGATCAAAATCCGAGGGGAACAGCAGCCGCTGTTGCGAAAGCGCTTCGAGTCTATCACCTTCTTCTTCGGCATCCTCGAAATCATCGAGCAGCCTACGCTTGTCGTTGAAGTAACCGCCGGCTGCAGAGTTTAGTGAGTAGCGGTAGCGATCGTTGGTGAGGTGAAGTGTCGCCGGATTGGCGAGTAACGCTGAGGCATCAGTTTGAGAGGCGAGCCCCAAAAGCTCGGTGTCTAGAATGGTGGTGTCGGCATTTCCTGTGAGTGGTAGCCACAAAAAAATTGCCATGAATGCGCTGGTGTACTTCAAGTTCATAAATCTGGGTTCTATTCTGTGGCTGCCAGCGAGATTGTGGTGCAGCTTCACCTTAAATGGAAGCCCTGACGGCAAGGTGCTCCAGGCGCGCTTTTATTGATAGGTTCTGATTCGTCTATTCCCTCCATACCAACAACTACCTACACTGGCAAGGAGCTAGACTGCCTAAGGGGAACGCAAGACCATATTGTTGCCTGGGGGCAATGTAATCGTCACTACACCCTGGCTGCTTGGGTAAAATGTTCCTGAAAACCGCGCGCCGACCCCCTCGGCTAGCCCAAGCAAGCGCAGTTGTGTTTCTGAATCATTTTGTATTTCCAATTTCCAATCATCGCGGCTTGCCAATCCCGCGAGCAACAAATCGATAGTGACAGTCGCCACATTCTCTAAAGTCATCGCCAGCGTGCCGTTGACACTGGGGGAATCGCCCAGTTCCCACGCCTGAAATTCATGGGTGTGAGGGCCGGTTTGCTGGATGCGGGCACTGGAATCCTGATTCGGGCGCAGCTGCGGGTTGTTGCCATCGGGCACGGCGGCCGGGCTAATCACCGTGTTGATCGCTGGCATGGGCAGCGCCCCGGACACTGCGTGAACACGGGCAGCGCGTGGTGCGATGGTTTGGCCGCTAAAGGTATTGGTGAAAGTGCAGTCGCGCCCACTTTGGCTGAGGCTGGGTTCATAATCGGTGACCGGCGCGTCCGGATCCGACACGCTCAATTCGCTAATCCACCAGGCACCATCCGCGCCCAAGCCGAACTCGGGATGCTGGTCATTGCCCGTAAAGCGGTAGATGATTTCGCCGGGCGTGGTGGCATTGCGTGTTGGCGCGGCATCGCCGCGATCGCTGGCGCCAATCAGCCAATCGGTGGCCTCGGCAAAGGCAGGATACTGGCCATCCTTTAACACCCAGGCGACGTGATCTTCGGCGTGGTAGTTATCGAATGTGTAGCGGTAGCCCAAATTACGCATCCTGTCGACGGTATCGCGCTGTTGGGTAAAGGGGATTAATTGGTCCAGTGTGCCGGCTGCGTGGTAGTAGCCATTCCATTTCAGATTCTCCATCTGCAATTCTCCAAAACAGCCGGGGACATTGCCGTTCTGGTCGGAGATTCCCTGTTCATCAGATTGCGCGCCAGCGAGAATAACGCCGGCTGCAAACACGTCCGGGTACTTGATCATCAGACGCTGTGAGCCCAGTGCGCCCATCGAGAAACCGGACGTGAAGGTCTGCATCGGGTCGAGTTCGTAGTGACTGGCCACATGGCGCCAGGCTTCCCACAAATCGACACCGGAGGCGAATTCATAGAAGCCGCTCACACCGCGGCCCAGTACCGTCAAGCAAAAGGACTGGCGCAGGTCATTGCAGGTTTCGCGCAGAAAGTTGGGCATGGTCGCCGCATACTGCATGTGGTTCTGGGTGAAGCTGTGCAGCACCAGCGTCATTTTTTCTGGCGTTTCTCCCGTGTATTGATCGGGCACCCACAGGGTATAGGGCTGAAGCCTGTCGTAATAACCCGCGTATAGCGTGATATCGTCGCTGTTCTGGGCGGTTTGATGGATGGTGGCGTCTTGCCCGGTGTAAATACCCGCGCGACCGAATTCTTCCGGGCCAAGGGATGAGCGATACCAGCGCACAGAGAATTTCTGTTGCTCGGGTTCTGCTTAGTCGGTACCGAAACGAGACTTTGTCAGCTCGAGCGCAAAGTCGCTGATGTCACCACCCGCTAGCGCCTGAGCCTGACTGTTACTCATCCAGAAGTTGTTCTCGACCGGTTCATCGTTGTAGTCCCGAAAGCCGACGTTATACACCGCCGGAGAGATGATGGTGCCGCCTAGCCGGGATACATCCGGATGAAAGCCGCCGCTGCCATTGTGGAGACCGCTGAGGGCATAGACGGTAAACGCATCGCCACGCAGCGGCAGCAGAGTGTTGGGGACGCGACCAATGAAACTTTGGGTTGCAGGGACGATGCCAATATCGCCGATGCGTTGCGTGTTTCCCTCGGCGTCGGCCAGAAAGACACCCGCACTGGAAAGCAATACAAAGGTCTCGATGCCATTGGTGCGTATATTGGGGATTAGCGCCCAATCACCGCTGGTGCCGGTGCTGCTGTTATTGTCACTGTCGATGGCAAACGCTGCGATGGCGGCCTGGTTGTCGGCCAGGGTTACCCAGTCCACTCGCCAATACGAGGCGCTTTCATCAAAAG
>JBFKXO010000024.1:0-15721 GCA_041638115.1 Litorivivens sp.
AACACAATGGACTTCAGTTTTTCCCGGCGATCAAACAGCGAGGTTTTGCAGTCGGTTTCGAAGAAGAAAGCCGCGTCGCTCAGGCGCGGGCGAATGACTTTTTCATTGCCATCGATGACCTGCGCAGGATCAAGACTTTCGATATTGGACACGGTGATAAAGTGCGGCATAAGTGCGCCGTTCGCATCAACCACATGGAAATACTTCTGATGTTCCTTCATGGAGGAAATCAGGGCTTCAGCGGGCACTTTCAAAAAGCGCTCTTCGAAGCTACCCGCCAATGCCACTGGCCATTCCACCAGTGCGGTGACTTCATCCAACAGGTCGTCGCTGATCACCGCTTCGCCGCCGAGTTTTTTGCCCTCGGCTGCTACTTGCTCGCGAATCATCTCGCGACGTTTTTCAAAGCTGGCGACCACCTTGCCTTCATTGAGAAGGAGGCTTTCATAGTCACCGGCGCTTTTGATCACCAGCTCGGTGTTGGCGTGGAAGCGATGGCCGCGAGTGGTGTTGCCGGCCTTCAGGTTCAGGGCTTCACCTTTCAGGGTGTCGCTGCCGTAGACGGCGCTGACCCAGTGTACCGGGCGCACGAACTCGGCGCGGCTGGCGCCCCAGCGCATACGCTTTGGAATCGGCAGCGACGCAAGAGCTTTTTCAATAACGTCGAAAATGACGTCGCTGGTTTTGGCGCCGGCCTGTTCGTTTTTCACAAACAGTTTGTCCTGCTTGCCGTCATTGGCGATATGGTTTTTCAGGTCGGCAACAGCCAAACCATTTTTTTGGGCAAAGGCCTCGGCGGCTCTGGTGGGCTTGCCGTCTTTGTCAAAGGCGACTTTGGCAGGTGGACCCCAGGCTTCCAGCGTTTGGCTGGGTGCTTGTTCGTTCAATGAGCGGAGTAATACCGCAAGGCGACGCGGGCTCGCAAAGCGCTCGGCATTTTCAAACGCCAGCGCGGCGTCTTTTAACTGACTTTCAATACTGTCGGCAAAGGCATCACGCAAACCTTTCAGCGCAACCGGCGGCAGTTCTTCCGTACCAATTTCAATCAACAGATCGCGCGCGCTCATTGTTTGCCCTCCTCTGCGGCCAATACCTCGTTGCGCAGAGTCTCCGGCGCCAGCGGAAAGCCCAGGGCCTTGCGTGCATCAAAATAGGCTTGCGCTACCGCGCGGGCCAGGGTGCGTACGCGCAGAATAAAACGCTGACGCTCGGTCACAGAAATCGCGTGGCGGGCATCCAGCAGGTTAAAGGCGTGGGAGGCTTTCATCACCATTTCATAGGCGGGCAGTGGCAAGCCTTTTTCAATCAGTTTCTGGCTCTGGGCTTCGCAGTGATCGAACTGCTTGAACAACTCGGGCACGTCGGCTTCTTCAAAGTTAAAGCGCGACATTTCCACCTCGTTCTGGTGGAACACGTCGCCATAAGTGACTGGACCATCCGGACCGTTGGTCCAGATCAGATCGTAAATGCTGTCCACGCCCTGCAAGTACATGGCGATGCGCTCAAGACCGTAGGTAATTTCGCCGGTCACCGGGTAACACTCCAGGCCGCCCACCTGTTGGAAGTAGGTGAACTGGGTGACTTCCATGCCGTTGAGCCACACTTCCCAGCCCAGTCCCCAGGCGCCCAATGTCGGCGATTCCCAGTTGTCTTCCACAAAGCGGATATCGTGAATAGCGGGGTCTATGCCCAGATGGCGCAGGGAATCCAGATACAGCTCCTGAATCTCCAGCGGTGACGGCTTCATGACCACCTGAAACTGGTAGTAGTGCTGCAAGCGGTTTGGGTTTTCGCCGTAACGGCCGTCGGTCGGACGGCGGCAGGGCTGCACGTAGGCGCTGTTCCACGTTTCCGGGCCAATGGCGCGCAGGAAGGTGCCGGGATGAAAAGTCCCCGCCCCCACTTCCATATCCAGCGGCTGCAGAATCACACAGCCGCGCTCTGCCCAGAAATGTTGAAGCGCGAGAATCAGCCCCTGAAATGTACTGACGTCTGCCTTGGTCACGTAAAACCCACCTGTCTTTCGCAAAAGGCGGGAATTATAACGTCTGGTGGGGGCTTACGCGAAGGTGTTCTGTGTCAACACCGAGCAGAGTCCCTGCAAGGCCACGGCGATAGCGATGAGCGCGGCGACGCGCTGATCTTGTTGAGTGCTAAGGTCCTCGAAAAATTTGGTCCGCTGCCTCCGCCTTGAAGGGATTTCTTTCAAGGGCGCTGCGCCCAACTAACTAATCTGCAATTGCTGATACTGATCGGCCCAGCTGGCGAAGCGGTCGGCGGTGATCGCGGGGGTGAACAGGTAGCCCTGTGCCATGTCGCAGTGCACATCTTTGAGCAGACGGCGCTGTTCCAGGCGCTCTACGCCCTCGCCGGTGACTTCCATGCCCAGGGAATGGGCCATGCTGACGATGGCCAGTATCAGCTGCCGGCTTTGTTCGGATTCTTGCGAATCGGCGATAAAGCTGCGGTCGATTTTGAGCAGGTCGAAGGGGTATTGTTTGAGGTAGCTGAGGGAGGCGTAGCCGGTGCCGAAGTCGTCCAGCGCCAGGCGGACATTCATGTCCTTCAGGCGATTGAGCATGCTTTTGGTCAGGCTGTCGTTGCCCATAAGCAGGCGTTCGGTGACTTCCAGTTCCAGGCAGTGCGGCGGCAAGCCGCTCACATTGAGCGCGTGCTCTACCGCGCCGAGTATGTGGCCGCGCTCAAACTGTTTGGCGCAGATGTTTACTGCCATCACAAAATCCGGGTTAAAACGGCGCCATTCCACGGCCTGGCGACAAGCCTGCTCCAGCACCCAATCACCAATAGGCAGAATCAGCCCGGTTTCTTCGGCAATGGGAATAAACTTGTCCGGTGTTGGGTTGCCCAGCTCCTGATTGCGCCAGCGCAGTAAGGCTTCGGCGCCAACCAGATCGTTGCGCTTGAGGGAAATCACCGGCTGGTAGGCCAGTGTGAGTTCTTCGCGTTCAATGGCATGGCGCAGGCGGCTTTCGATGGCGAGCCGGCTGGCGGCGCGATTGTCGACTTCATGGCGATAGCGGTAAAAGCCGTCACCGCCCTGCTCTCTCGCTTGATACATGGCCGATTCGGCGTTGCGCAACAGATCCGGGGCGGTCTGCGCGTCGTCCGGGAAGGTGATCAGCCCGATGCTGGCCGTAAGACTCAGCTCTTGCCCTCCGATATGGACGGGCTCCCCAATGGCTTTTTTCAGGGCCAGCACGCTGCGTACGGCGTCCTCGTCGCGCTGGTTCTGCAGCAGGATCATAAATTTATCGCCACCGAGATTGCTGACCAGATCGCTGCCGTGCACGGTATTGCGCAGCCGGCTGGCGATTTTGTTCAACACCTGATCGCCCTGATTGTGGCCCAGCGAGTCGTTGAGCAGTTTGAAGCGATCCAGGTTGATATAAACCAGTGTGAAAGTCGCCTCTCGGGATTTGGCGGCGAGTGTGGCCTGCTCCAGCTTTTCGATGCTGTAGCTGCGATTGGGGAGCCCGGTGACCGCGTCGTAGTGGGCGCTCATGTACAGGCGCTGGTTGAACACCTTTTCGTCGCTGATATCGTCAATCAGCGTAAGAACAAACATAAATTCGCCGTCTTTGAAGACGGGTCGGCAGGTGGTCAGGGTATGGCGACCGGAGGGCGGCGCCTTTTCAAAGAACAGTTCGCCGTGCCAATCCTCGCCTTTGGCAATCTTTTCGCCAACATCGTCAAACAGGGTGTCCGGCACACCGATATCGCGATAGTCGCGCAGGTCTTTGCCGGTGAGGTCGGCGCCAGCCATCCCGATCAGTGTATAAAAGTTTCCATTGGCGTAGGCGATTTTGCCGGCAGCGGTGGTAAACAAAATGGATTGCGGGGTGCTTTCCAAACCGAACAGCAGTTGTTCCAGATACTTTTGGTAGCCCTTGCCAATGCTGCGCGCGATCAACCACTTTCGGGTAACAAAAACACAGGCGATCAGATAACCGGCCGCGCAAAGCGTGAGACCATACCGGGCACCCAGCAACCAGTAGACGATACCGCCAACCAGCAGGGGCGTGAGCAGTATCAAGAGCCACTGCCGGTTGCGCATAACTTACTCCCTTATGCGGACTGCGTGCGCGCTTGTTATCTGATTGGCTGCGCGCAACGCTCGATACAACACCTGCGTATATGTGCGTGAAAAAGTATAGCAGGTAAAACAAGTATCTAATTCTATTGAGTTTTACAGTTTGCGTGCAAGTGTCACGTTTTGGGAAGTCCGCTTGTGAAATGCGCCTTGCGCTAGCCGTTGGCGGCGGATCGACCCACAAACAGGGTTTCATGGCGGTTGCCTGAGTCGACGTTGCCGATTTGGCCATACTCTTGATAGAAGCAAAGCTGGAGGGCCGAGAAAACCCGAAGTAACTCTCCCCGTTCAAGCAGATAATCCAGGTTATTCGGCCCCCCGGCGGGTTTGTCCCGGTGAAAGGTTTGATAGAACAGCAGACCACCGGGTTTCAGCGCCGCGGCCAGCGCCGGCAGGGTTGGCCGATGCAGAAAGCGGCTGACGACAATCACATCGAAGCTGGCCGGTTCCGGTGGCTTCTGTTCGACATCTCGCTGGCAGGTTGTGATGGTCAGGCGATTTTCCTCGGCAACACGTTGCAACTTGTCGAGCCCGGCTTGTGCAATATCCCAGGCGCTGACCTCAAGTCCGTGCTGCGCCAGTAACAGCGCATTGGCACCCAGCCCACAGGCCAGATCCAGCGCCCTGCCCGTTTCCGGCAGCAATGCTGTATTGCGCTGCAGCACCTCGCAAGCCTGAGCGCTGTCGGGTAGCTCAGCCCGGGCATAGCGGCTGTTCCACTTGTCGCGAAGACTCATCAGTGACGCCAGAAAGCCGGAGTAAACAGGACCAACAGAGTGAAGATTTCCAACCGACCGAGCAGCATGGCGTAGCACAGTATCCACTTGGCGGATTGGGTGACCGAGCCGTAGTGGGCGGACACATCACCGAGGCCGGGGCCGAGGTTGTTCAGCGTGGCCGTGGTGGCCGAGAACGCCGTGGTGTAATCCATATTGCTGGCCATCAGTGCCAGCAGAATCAGTAGGAAGGAAAACATGTAAACCGCAAAGAAGCTCCACACGGCGCTGACGGTTTTCGCATCCACCCGCTTGTTGCCCACCTTGAGCGGAATAATGGCATTGGGGTGGATCAGTTGCTTAAGCTCGCGCACCCCCTGCTTGGCGATCAGCATCACCCTGACCACCTTCATCCCCCCGGCAGTCGAGCCGCCGCAGCCGCCCATAAAGGAGAGCAGAATCAGCCCGACCGGCAAAAAGGTCGGCCAGACGGAGAAATCGGCAGCGGCGAAGCCGGTCGTGGTGGCGATGGACACGGTGTGGAAAATGCCCAGCACCAGGCTGTCTTGCGGCGAGTAGGTATTGGTGTAGCTGAGAAAGCCCGCCGTGATCACACCGGCAAAGGATACGGCCAGCAAGTAAAAGCGCGTTTCGGAATCGCGCAGGTAGTGGTAAAGCCGCTTGCTGCGCCAGGTAAAAAAGTGGACGCCGAAGTTGATCCCGGCGAGCAGCATAAAAATACTGGCAATGAGCAGGATAACCGGGTTCTCGAAAAAGCCGAGGCTGGCATCGTGGGTGGAGAAGCCACCGATGGCGACAGTGGAAAAGGCATGGCACAACGCGTCAAAGAAGGTCATGCCCGCCAGCCAATATGCGAGCGTGCAGGCGATGGTGAGATTGAGATAGATCAGAAACAGGGCTTTGGCGGTGCCGGTGATACGCGGTGTGAGTTTGCTGTCTTTGACCGGCCCCGGTGTTTCAGCGCGGTACAGCTGCATACCCCCGATGCCAAGTATGGGCAAAATAGCCACAGCAATAACGATAATACCGATGCCGCCCAGCCACTGCAGAAACTGGCGGTAAAACAAAATGGAAACCGGCAGTTCATCAAGCCCGGTGATGACCGTTGCGCCGGTGGTCGTCAGGCCGGAAATGGATTCAAAAACGGCGTCACTCAGCGGCAGGTGCACGCTTTCTGCCAGCAGAAAAGGCAGTGAGCCGAAGCAACCCAGAACGGTCCAGAACAGGGAGACCACCAGAAAGCCGTCGCGGATATTGAGGTCGCTATGGGCCCGGCGAACAAACAGCCACATAATGCCGCCGCAGCCAAAACACAGCACAAAGGCGATTAAAAACGCGTTGGCGGCGCCGTCTTGGGCCACCAGGGCAATCAACGCCGGAATCAGCATAGTGGCGCTGAAAATCATTAACAGCATGCCGATAATGCGCGCAATAACCGCAAAATGCATGGTGTTTTACCCGCCTAGAAGAAAGTGAAACCGACCTGAAACAGGCGTTCCACTTCCTTGATTTTATTTTTGTCCACCAGGAACAGAATCAGGTGGTCTTCGGGTTCTACCACAATGTGGCTGTGGGCAATCAGGACCTGTTCGCCGCGGGTGAGTGCGCCGATGGTGACCCCCTCCGGCAGGTCGATTTCATCCAGGCGCCGGCCAACCACCTTTGACGAGCGGCTGTCGCCGTGGGCGATGACTTCTAACGCTTCGGCAGCGCCGCGACGCAGCGAATGCACGTTGGTAATATCGCCGCGACGGACATGGGCCAGCAGGCTGCCGATCGTAATCTGCTGGGGTGACAGTGCGATATCAATTTCAATGCCCTGCACCAGATCGACATAGGCCGGATTGGTAATCAGGGTGATCACCTTTTTTGCGCCCATCCGCTTGGCCAGCAGCGAGCTCATAATGTTGGCTTCGTCGTCGTTGGTCAGGGCCAGAAATACATCGACATTATCGATGTTTTCCGCCGCCAGCATTTCATGATCGGAGGCTTCGCCGTGCAGTACAACGGCGCGGCTGAGTATTTCCGATAGAGAGCGGCAGCGGGCGTAATTCTGCTCGATCAGTTTGACCGAGTAACGGCGTTCGATTTCCCGCGCCAGGCGCTCGCCGATATTGCCGCCACCGGCGATCATGATGCGTTTGTAGGATTCGTCCAGCCGCCGCATTTCCGACATCACCGGCGTGATGTGGTCCTTGGCGGCGATAAAGAACACCTCGTCGCCCGCTTCCACCACCGTATCGCCCTTGGGCAGTATCGCTTCGCCGCGCCGGAAAATGGCCGCAACACGGGTATCCACTTTCGGCATGTGTTTGCGGATTTCCTGCAGCTCCACACCCACCATCGGGCCGCCGTAGTAGGCTTTTACCGCAACCAGCTGGACCTTGCCGTCGGCGAAATCCAGCACCTGCAGCGAGCCCGGATATTCCAGCAAGCGAGTAATGTAGCGGGTAACCAGCTGCTCCGGGCTGATGATCACATCGATGGGCACGGATTCGTCGCAGAACAGCTTGTCGTTGAGCAGGTAGGCACGCGAGCGAATGCGGGAAATCTTGGTGGGCGTTCGGAACATCGAATAGGCCACCTGACAGGCGATCATATTCACTTCATCGCTGCTGGTAACCGCGATTAGCATGTCGGCATCGTCGGCGCCGGCCCGGCGCAACACGTCCGGGTGGGAGGCAAGCCCGGTAACGGTGCCGATATCAAGTTTGTCCTGCAATTGCTGCAGGCGTTCGGCGTCGCGGTCGACGATGGTGATATCGTTGTGCTCGCTGGCGAGGTTGGCTGCCAAGGTGCCGCCGACCTGCCCTGCCCCGAGAATGATGATTTTCATCAGAGACTCTGACTCAATTTAGCGCCGATTGTAGGCCTATTACCTGAGCTTGTTAACCCGTGTGCTTGATTGTGCGGGTGTTTTTCACTCAGGCGGTCTTTTCCAGTAAAGCATAGTAGAAACCGTCGTGGCCGCCGACTTCTGGCAGGAGTTGGCGTCCTAACGACCGCTCAATGCCCCAATCCCCGTCAATGGGAACATGCCGAGCCGTCGCTTCTTCTGCCAGGAACTGGCTGATCACGGCGTCGTTTTCCGCGGGCATAATGGAGCAGGTGGCGTACAGCAGCCGGCCACCCGGTTTCAGGGTGGGCCAGAGCGCCGTTAAAAGCTGGTGCTGGGTGGCTGCCAGCGCGGGGATATCGCTGGCCTGCCGGTGTAGCTTGATATCCGGGTTCCGCCGGATCACGCCGGTGGCACTGCAGGGCGCGTCGAGGAGAATCTGGTCGAAGGCTTCGCCGTCCCACCAGCTGCCTGTATCGGCGGCATCGCCAGCAATGAGTTCGGCGCTGAAACCCAGCCTTTCCAGGTTGTCTTGCACACGCATCAGGCGCGAATCATCAATGTCCAGACAGGTCAGGGCCAGACCGCCCGCGCTTTCCAACAGGTGCCCGCTTTTGCCGCCCGGTGCGGCGCAGGCATCGAGAATACGCATGCCATTTTGCGGCTGGAGAATCTCGGCGCAGAGTTGGGCAGATTCGTCCTGCACACTCACTGCGCCGTCTTCAAAGTTCGGCAATTTGCTGACATCGACTGGCTTTTCCAGACGGATGCCGTTGCCAGCCAGGGCGCAGGGGCTGGCCGCGATGTCAGCCGCAGCCAAACGCTGCAGATAATCCGCGCGGGCTTGTTGCAGGGCGTTGTTGCGCAAGCACAGCGGCGGGTGGCTGTTGTTGGTGACGAGGATCTGTTCAAGCTGCTCAGGCCAGGTGTCGGCGAGGCTCTGATACAGCCAGTCGGGGTGGGCCGCCCCTTCGGCCGGGGACAGATTGGCTAGCAGCGCATCGCGCTCGCGTTGATACCGGCGCAGCACCGCGTTGGTCAGGCCCTTGGCCCACTCTTTTTTCAGCTTTCGCACCGCGTTAACGGTGGTGTTGATGGCGGCATGGTCGGCAACGCGCATATAGTCCAGCTGATACACCCCGAGGCAGAGCAGCATAAACAGATCCGCATCCTTGTCCTTCATCGGCTTTTTAATGCACTGGCTGACGATGGCAGCGAGGCGCGGGTAAAAGCGTAAGGTGCCGTAGCACAGCTCACGCAGGAGTGGGCGCTGGCTGTGACTGATTTTTTGTTCCCAGCGCGGCAGCTCCCGCGACAGAGACTGGCCTTCGGCCACGGCTTTCAGGCAGCTGGCGGCTGCGGCGCGAACTTCAGGCATTGCTGTCTATGGCTCCAAGAATGGTGCCAGGGCTGAAGCGCTCGGCGCGAGAGTTAAGAATATCCTGGGCCGACATGGCGCGGGCGCCGGGAAGCTGCAGTTCGGTAATCAACAGCGAGCCCTTGCCGCAGGCTACGTGAATGCCCTGTTTGTCTGCGCCAAGAATTTCCCCCGGCGTGCCCTCGCCGGTGGTCAGGCGGGCGCGCTGGATTTTCAGCCGGTCGCCCCCCAGCTCGGTATAGCAAATGGGAAAGGGATTGAACGCGCGGATTTTGCGAGACAGCACCTCGGCGCTTTCCGCCCAGTTGATCAGGCCTTCTTCCTTGCTGATTTTAGGGGCATAGCAGCTCAGTGCGTCGTTCTGCTCTTCCCCTTGCAGGCTGCCATTGGCGAGTTTGTCGACCGCCTCCAACAGCGCTGGGCCGCCCTGTGCCGCCAGCTTGTCGAGCAGTGAGCCGGCAGTATCCGTGTCGTCGATGGGGCAAGTGGTTTTGAGCAACATGGCGCCGGTATCAAGGCCTGCATCCATTTGCATGATGGTGACGCCGGTTTCGCTGTCGCCGGCTTCAATGGCGCGCTGAATCGGCGCGGCACCGCGCCAGCGTGGCAGCAGGGAGGCGTGTACATTGACGCAGCCCAGGCGGGGCGCGTCCAAAATAACCTGGGGCAGAATCAGGCCGTAGGCCACCACAATCATCAGGTCGGCCTTGTGCGCCTGAAGTGTGGCGACCGCGTCGTCGGTTTTGAAGTTCAGCGGCTGGAAAACCGGCAAATCGTGCTGGAGGGCCAGCTGTTTGACCGGGCTCGCCTGCAGTTTTTTTCCGCGCCCGGCGGGACGATCCGGCTGACTGTAGACGGCGACGATATCGTGCTGACCGCTCTCGATCAGCGCTTGCAGGTGGCTGGCGGCGAAGTCGGGGGTGCCTGCGAAGATCAGGCGCAAAGCTTGGCTCACGGGGTGTCCTTGGGCAGGGGCGGCCTTATGAGGCTATTAATTAGCTCAAGAGGCTGCGCGGCGATGCTGTTTTTCCAATTTGTTGCGAATCCGGTTGCGCTTCAGCGGCGACAGATAGTCCACAAACAGCTTGCCGTTGAGATGGTCCATCTCGTGCTGGATGCAGACCGCCAGCAGGCCTTGCGGCTCTTCCTCGAAGCGGTTGCCGTCGCGATCCAGCGCGCTGACACGGATATGGGCCGGACGCTCCACGGTCTCATAAAAGCCGGGCACTGACAGGCAGCCTTCGTCATAGCTGCCAAGGTCTTGATCGAGCACGGTTATTTCCGGGTTGATGTAAACGCGTGGCTCATCGTGCTGTTCGCTGACGTCGATCACGATCACCTGTTCATGCACGTTGACCTGGGTCGCGGCCAAGCCAATACCGGGCGCGTCGTACATGGTTTCAAACATGTCGTCGATCAGCTGGCGAATGCGGTCATCGACCTCCGCTACCGGTTTGGCTTCGGTGCGCAGTCGCGGATCGGGGAATTCGAGTATTTCCAGAATCATGGTGTTTACTGTCGAACCTGTTGCTGACTCGGTTGCCCGGCGCCGGGCATTTGTGACCAAGTTGTCGTGATTTTCCAAGTAATGCTGCTAAGATTATGATCAGCAAGCATTATTGACTCAAATTGTGCTAACGTAATAGTCACAGGCTATTATATCACAGCGCGCACTTGGTTCAGTGCGCCGGTGAACAGTAAGTAGCGCCGCCCCCGGCGTATGGAATAGAGCGTGGCCAGCCCGGAGAGCCACCCGAGGATAACAACGATGAAACGACTGCTGCTTGGTCTGGCGCTTTCTCTCAGCTTCACGGCGTCTGCATTGGCCGATGTGCTGGCGCTGAAGGAAGATCACCCGCAAACCTACGTGGTAAAGCGCGGCGACACGCTGTGGAGTATTTCCTCGATTTTTCTGGAAGATCCCTGGTTGTGGCCCGAACTGTGGCATTACAACAAGCAGCTGGACGATCCCCACCTGATCTATCCCGGTGACATCCTCTATCTGGTCTGGGTGGATGGCAAACCCCGGCTGGTTAAAAACATCGTCAAGAAGACCACCGAGAACCGCGACGTTAAGCTGACCCCGCAGATGCGGATTTCGGAACTGACAACCGCCATACCGGCGATTTCGCTGGATGTGATCGGCCCCTTCCTGAGCAATAGCCGGATGGTCGATCAGGGGCTGCTGGAAAGCTCTCCTTATGTGCTTAGCGGCCGTGAAGGTCATATCGTGACAGGCGCCGGCGATACCCTCTATGCGCGCGGCAATTTCACGGAAGACGAAAATGTCTATGGCATCTACCGTCGCGCCCAGGTCTTCACTGACCCGAAAACCGGCGAACTGCTGGGCATTCAGGCACGGGATATCGGCTCCGGCAAACGCATCGGTCTGGAGGGCGATATCGCCACCCTGCAAATCAACCGCAGCAACGAAGAGATTCGACGCGGTGACCGCCTGTTGCCGCAGGAAGATCGCGCCCTGAAAAGCCGCTTTGAACCCCGCGCACCGGAATCCCAGATCGAAGGCGAAATCATTGCCGTGGAAGGTGGCGTTAGCCAGGTGGGCAGCATGGATGTGGTCATTCTCAATCGCGGTGAGCGTGATGGCCTGAAATCCGGCGATGTGATGGCAATTTATCAGCGCGGTCAGCTGGTGCGCGATGACGTGGCGGAAGAGCTGGTGCGTGTGCCCGATGTAGAAGCCGGTCTACTGATGGTCTTCCGCAGCTACGAAAAACTGGCCTACGCCGTGGTGTTGTCCGCAACCCAGGCCTTGCGGGTTGGCGACAAGGTTAAAAACCCCGGTTAATACGTAAAGCAAAACACGGCGCAGGATGCGCCGGGAGTAAAACATGGATGTTACCCAGCTCCAGTGGCTGTTGATTTCTCAATGGCCCGGCTTGCCCCGCCGCGGCTTGCTGCGTTTATTGCAACAAGCTGCCACTCCCCAGCAATTGCTAAGCTTAAGCGACGCTGCCTGTATCGAAGCCGGCGCCCAACCCCAATGGCTGCGGACCCGCGCCGATTATCTGGCCGGTCGGCTGGAAGCCGCTGAATCGCGTGCCGCAGGACAACTTTCGACCTTGCTGGCTTTGGGCGGCACGATGCTTGTTTATGGGGCCCCTGATTATCCGGCCCTGCTCGCCGAAATACCCGACCCACCCCCGCTGCTGTTTGTCGCCGGCAATCGCGCCTTACTCGATCAACCTCAACTTGCGGTGGTGGGCAGTCGGAATGCCTCGCGCACCGGCGTCGCGCTGGCGGAAAGTTTTGCCCGAGATCTGGCCCAACGCGGGCTCTGCATCACCAGTGGTCTGGCCTGGGGCGTGGATTCTGCCAGCCACCGGGGCGCCTTGGCGGGGGGTGGTGGCACTATCGCCGTGCTAGGAACCGGTATCGATGTGGTTTATCCCCGTCGCAATCAAGCTCTCTATGAGCAGGTTTTGGCCGAGGGATTGCTGGTTTCCGAATTTGCTCCGGGAACCCCGCCGCGTCGCGAACAGTTTCCCCAGCGCAATCGAGTAATTAGCGGCTTGAGTCTGGGTGTGCTGGTGGTAGAAGCCGCCGTGCGCAGCGGCTCGCTGATTACCGCCCGCTTTGCGCTGGAACAAGGGCGGGAAGTGTTTGCCATTCCCGGTTCCATCCACAATCCACTCGCCCGAGGCTGCCATCGGCTGATCCGCGAAGGCGCCGCGCTGGTGGAATCGGCCCAGGATATTCTCGATGCCTGGGTGGGCTGGTTGCCGCCGGCACTGGCTGAGCTGGAAACCTGCGCTGCTGAGGTGCCCGCGCTGGAGCCCGGTCAACAACGTTTACTGAACGCGCTGGGCTTTGACCCCCTGCCGCTGGACAAGCTTTCTGATCAGTGCCGCGTTACGGTCGATGAATTACTGCCGGATTTGCTGACGCTGGAGCTTGAGGGCTGGGTCGAGCAACAAGGGGCGTGTTGGGTGCGGTGTCGATGAGGACTGTTGGCAGATTAAAATTCATCAACTACTGATTTACAGTGGTGAAGGCAATGCGAGTGATCAGTTTTTCAGAAGCGCGCAGAAACCTAAATAGCCTGCTCGATCAGGTAGCGAACGATGCGGACTACGCCATCATCACTCAGAGTGGAGCGGAGGATGTCGTTGTAATGTCGTTGAATCAGTTTCACGCCTTGATGGAAACGGTTTATCTGTTAAAAAGCCCAGCCAATGCGGCCCACTCACAGCGCTCGATAGGCCAGTATAATGCTGGAAAGTTCACGGAATGAGCTCTTACAAATGGTTGAGCTATGGTCTCCGGCTAAATGCTCCCTCAAGCTCCCTCCTTGCCAATAAAAAACCATCGACCTGTCTGCAGAATTAACGATCTTTCCGCGAAACCTCCCCTCTCTGCTCTGTCACACTAGGTAGGATCATGTAACTCTAACAGGAGGCTCTATGGACGTGGCAGCGCAGCAAGCGCATATCTACCGCAAGGCCACCTGCCCCTGGGGCAAGAAAGCGGTGGACTTGCTGGAAACCCGGCATATCGACTACGTGGACCACGTGTTTGACGATCGTCGCGACGAGGAGCAGTTCAAAGACGAGGAAGGCTTGAAGACCACGCCACAGGTATACATTGAGGGTCGCCGCGTTGGTGGTTACGAGGAGTTGGCGAATCACCTCAATGTAGAGCGTCCTGAGTCCAGCGATGGCGACAACGCTGGCCAATCCTACCAGCCGGTGATTGCGGTATTCGGCACCGCGCTCTTGTTGGCCCTGGCTACCCGCACCGGGTTAATGGGATTTATGGGCTTTTCCCTGAGTTTGCTGGCATGCCTGAAACTCATGGACCTGCGTAGCTTTGTCGACGGCTTTCGCCAATACGACCTGCTGGCCGCCCGATTTGCGGCCTATGGGTGGGCCTATCCGTTCCTGGAACTGGGTGTCGGTCTGGCCTTTCTGGCTGGGGCTTTTATGCTGCCCATGGCGGCAATCGCCGTCGTGATCGGTTTGCTTGGCGCGGTATCAATCACCAAAGCGGTTTACATTGATCAACTGGATCTGGACTGCGCCTGCGTGGGCGGTAACTACGACGTGCCGCTCGGCTTTGTCAGCTTCACCGAAAATGCGGTGATGGCGGGAATGGGGGCGGCCATTTTGCTGGGCCTGCTCTAGTTTCGGCCTGGCCTTGCCCGAGCCGGTCAAAACTTGCATAAGACGGCGGGCTCCGGTACTTTTCGCGCTTTCCCAGACCCCGGCTGATATCGGCCCACACGGAGGCCATGCAATTGCCCCGGCCCAACGATGCGCTACCGCGACTCGGTCGCACAGACCAAGCGGCGCCCCCGGCGCGCTGGGATCACCGCCTTTCGCGTAAGGGTGTTTGACCATGTCGTATCTTTCAAACTTTCGTATACGTCGCGCTGCAGACATCCTTTTGTCTGGCGGCCTGATTACCCATCCTACTGAAGCAGTCTGGGGCCTGGCCTGTTTGCCCCAGTTTCCCGCCGCCACGGCGCGTTTGCTCGATCTCAAGCAGCGCCATCCGGCCAAGGGCCTGATTCTGGTCGCTCACGACGCACGTTGTTTTGCGCCGTTGATGGATCCCCTACCCGCAGAGGTGCGCCAGCGCATGCTGGATGCCTGGCCGGCAGCGATCACTTTTGTGGTGCCCGATCCTCAGGGTTGGGCGCCGTCCTGGGTTCGCGGCAGCCATGATTCCGTGGCCATCCGCGTGAGTGGGCACCCGCTTACTGCCGCACTCAGCCAGGCCGTTGATGGCCCCATTATCAGCACCTCTGCCAACCCTTCCGGGGCGGCACCGGCGCGCACGGCTATGCGCGCCCGTCGGTATTTCGGTGACCGGCTAGACTATTACCTGACCGGCCCAACCGGCGGCGCTACCCGCCCCAGCCGGATTCTGGATGCCCTCACTGGCGATGCGTTTCGGGAGTAGCCGTGGACATTGAAGCAGTAAAAAACTATTTGCTCGATTTGCAGGATCGCATTTGTGCGGAGCTGGAAGCCGTCGACGGTCAAGCTCGCTTTGTAGAGGATCTCTGGGAGCGCGGCCGCAGCCGAATTCTTACGGATGGGGCGGTCATCGAAAAAGGGGGCGTTAATTTCTCCCACGTTACCGGCGACAATATGCCAGCCACCGCCACCGCGCGCCGCCCGGAACTGGCGGGTCGCTCCTATCAGGCCATGGGCGTTTCTCTGGTGATTCACCCGCAAAACCCCTACGTACCCACCAGCCATGCCAACGTGCGTTTTTTCGTGGCGGAAAAACCGGGGGAAGAGCCGGTGTGGTGGTTTGGCGGCGGTTTTGACCTGACCCCCTACTATCCTTTTGAAGAAGACTGCGTGCACTGGCACCAGTGTGCTTTCGACGCCTGCGCTCCCTTTGGCGACGACATTTACCCCCGTTTCAAAGCCTGGTGCGACGAGTATTTCTACCTGAAACATCGCGATGAAACCCGTGGGGTTGGCGGTCTGTTTTTTGACGATATGGATGAAGGCGGCTTTGACCGCTGCTTCGGTCTGATGCGCAGTGTTGGCGATGCCTTCACCAAGGCCTATGTTCCTATTATGGAGCGCCGTAAAGTCCTGTCATGGGGGGAGCGTGAACGCAATTTCCAGCTCTATCGCCGTGGGCGCTATGTGGAATTCAATCTGGTGTTTGACCGGGGC
>JBFKXO010000025.1:0-14616 GCA_041638115.1 Litorivivens sp.
AAGCATTGTGTGAAGCCGGTGTGCCGGGCGAAGTCAACTTTACCGCCGCCCTGCGCGCCAATTGCCCGACACTGGATCAGTACCAGCTGTTTGCCGATGCCGAAGACCCGCGCAGCACCTTAAATGGTCGCGGCGTACCCTTTGTGCTGACGACGAAACTGTTTTCCGACTACACCGTAAAATATCGCGCGTTATTCCTGCCCCACGGCAAAACGGCTATCTATCGCGATTCGTCTGAAAGTGTGTCGCAGAAAGGTTTCAACATCACTCTGGATTTCCCGGTTGGCACCATCCTGAGCAAAACCTTTGCCGTGGCCGATGAAAATGCCGGTACCGAGCGCCCCATCGAAACGCGGCTGATCATCAAACGTCTGCGCCCGGATGGTGAAGGTTACTGGGTAGGCCTGCCCTATGTGTGGCAGGAAGAAGACGGCCGCAAGGTGGCCAAGCTGACACTGGAAGGCAGCACCGAATCCATCAGCTGGAACACCACCGACGTAGATTCCGGCGCCGTGCACAGCGGCAGCACCGACAGCTATCTGGTACCGAACTTTAATCAGTGCCTGAGCTGCCACGGCCGTGAAGAAGGCGAACCCGGAGCCGTACCCATCGGCCCGAAAGTGCGCTTCCTTAACAAGCCTTATTACCCGGAATCGGACTTTGTCTCCACCACCCACCCGGTCGCCGGCAACAACCAGATCGCCTGGTGGTGTGCTAACGGCATTCTGAGCGGCTGCCCCAGCAACCTCGGGGTGAACCCACAAACCCAAATCGCCACCAATGTGGAACGCATCCCGGCCTTTAACAAACCGGGTGACTCAGGCCATGCCCCTAACAGCGATCTGGACATTGAAGAGCGCGCCCGCGCCTGGCTGGAAGTCAACTGTCAGCACTGCCATAACGTGAGTGGCTTTGCCTCCAACACCGGCTTTTATCTGAATGCGCTGCCGGATCTCAAAACCTACGAGAATTACGGCATCTGCAAAAAGCCAACCGCGACCGGCCAGGAAGGCAGCGGCCGTCGCACCTACGACATTCATCCGGCCAACGCACTGGATTCCATCCTCGCCTTCCGCATCGGCCCAGAGGCACAAAGCGCCGCAGCCAGAATGCCGCCGCTCGGCCGCAGTGTGGTTGATGAGGAAGCCGCGGACCTGATCGTTGAGTGGATCAACAATGTCGTGGTGAAAGACAACAGCAAGTACCACAACAGCGAAGGCTGCACACAGGCCGAAGACAACGGCGGCGGTTCACCGCTGCCGCTGCCCAACTGATGTCATCTGACGCAAACGCATGCCCCTGCGGCTCAGGACAACGATTCACAGATTGCTGCCAGCCTCTCTTGGCTGGCAGCACAACCGCCGCCACCCCCGAGGCACTGATGCGCTCGCGCTACAGTGCCTTCGCCACCTACAACGTCGACTACCTGCTGAAAACCAGCGCACCTGAATTGCATGCCACCAACGAACGTGAGCTTTTGGAACAACACTGCTCAGTAGTCACGTGGCTGGCACTGCATGTTTTGCGCAGTAAAACAAAAGACACGACCGGTCAGGTCGAGTTTGCGGCGTTTTTTGAACGCGAAAATAGCCTGGAACAATTGCACGAGCTGTCGCAGTTTGAAAAACGCGATGGGCAGTGGGTCTATACGAAAGGCGAGTTTTTACCGCCACTTAAGTTCGGTCGTAATGATCCGTGTTGGTGTCGCAGTGGCAAAAAATTTAAAAAGTGCCATGCGAACAAAACACATTCAGACAACTAAACGATCCCACTTCCCATAACGGCTATAAATCTTACCTCGCGGTAAGCTCAGCACCACCAGCAATCCCCCGCAAACCAGGCTCGATATAATCTGTAACGCTCCGCCGTCGAAAACAAACGGCGTTACCAGCAACGCCAGACCCAGCGGGATAAGTGCATATCGCACTGCCCGAACTGTTTCCGCAAAAGCGATCACGACCACGGTTAAGGCCAGCGAGCCGATTAAATGCTCAGCATTGGCCAGTGCGTCGCCGGTTCCCAGGGTGAGGCGGGTAAACATTAGCCATAGCGCAACGGGTACGCAGGCCAGCAGGTTCCAGGAGGGGCTGACGCCGCCGGCAACCATATCCCGAATAACCTGGAGCGGTGGCCGGTCAAAGCTATCCGCTGGGGGTTCGGCTTTCGCGCCGGTTGCTTGGTCACTATCGCCCACAAAAAAGATCCGCAGCAAGGAGCGTCCCTGCTTTTTGCGCCGGTAGAGAAATTCGCTGGTCGCGACCAGTTCATCCATGGAGTAGGGAATCTGAATCAGCATCGCGGCAGCCGCTATCAAGCATAGCGTACACCAGGTCCCCATGATGATGGGCTGGATAATGATAAAGAATATGGAGACCGCACCCAATGGGACAATCATGATACCGAATAACATGACCAGCCAGGGCATCGTGCGCCAACGTCTCGTTGACCCGACAATCCCCACCAGAATTTCTAACGCGTACGTCATGGCGCCAAGACCTGCGTCGGGCACGGGCCAAGCCTTGGAGAAGGGCGAGGTAATAATTTCTTCGGTGCCGTTCTGGGGATCGCTCGCTTTACCGGAAAAGAATGGCTCCCAGACCGCATCAATATGACCCAGCTGATAGGCACAGAGGTAGCGAGAGATTAAAAAGCCCACCAAGGCCAGAATGATGATGGGAAGCCGTTGGTGCCAGCTTGAGGGGTTAATATCCCAGCCAGGGGGAATTTCCGGCCCCGTTTCCGCTGCCACACAGGATACCCCAGGGGTAGGCCTTACACACACCGCCAGCGCAATCGCCAGCATCCCCGTCAGGGTACTGTTCAGATAGGCCTCGGCCGTTGGCGCCCAGAAAACCAAGGGCGCGGCTAGCAACCATAAGCCAACGCAGGCTGCGGCCCAACGCGCCCAGCCGAGCTGCCAGGAAAGGGAAAGCCCCCCAAATATCAGCAACAGGGCGCCACTGGCCCAATCACTGTAGTGCATTGCCGCACTTTCATAGGCCAGCGTGGCAGGTGCTGTCAGCAGCCAGCACCCCAGCGCCATATTCAGAAAGTGCGCCCACAGGGAATTGGCGTGTTGTTCCCGGTAGTGCTGTTCGTGACGGCGGCGAATTTTCTCCGGGTTGAGCCGTGCGTTATCCTGTTTTACCGCCTGCATCCAGTGGGGCTGGGTAATGCCATTGTCGTCGTACCACTGGGCGGGGTCGGCCAACAGGTTTTCGACCAGCGTCTCCAGGCCATCGTAGATATCGTGTTGCGGCTGCCAACCCAGCCAATCGCGAGCACGGCTGCAATCCAGCTCGTAGTGGTCGCTCGCCAGATCAATCATAAATGGCCGGATAAAGGGTTTTTCCCCCTGATCAATAACATCCGGCACCACCGGCTCGGCCTGCTGTTCAAGCCAGGCACCGGGTTTCGCAACCGCCGCAGGCACAGTAAGCGTTTTCCATTCCTCGGCGCCAAAGATCAAATGGCCAATGCGATTTTGCAGCGCTTGATAGCCCATCACATGGCTTTCACCGGCCAGAATGACCGCGTCCTTGGGCAGTTTTTTGCGTCGCTCCACCGTGCGCGCAAACACATCCAGCATATCCTGCTGCTGGATAAAGGCCTGTCCCGCGGAAAGATCGCCGGCGTAAACGTGAGAGTGGATGTCACGCTCATAAATGCGCGCAATCTGGTGCGACAGGGTGGGTACCGCCGTGTGCTCGTCGTAGAGGCCGGCCAGACGCAATATGGTGAAGGGAATTTTTCCGGCTTCCTGACGGACAACCTCCTCCGTTTCAGCCTTGGATTTCGGATAGGCCCAGCCCGGCGCAAGCGCTGTTTCCTCATTGATTTTCTGCCCGGGGACACCCGGTTCGTGTACCAGCATCGTTGAGGAATAAATAAAGCGATCAACGTCCATCGCCTGCAATGCGCGTAGCAGGTTACGCGTCCCCTCGACGTTTACCTTCTGGTAAAGCGGATTATCCTCGCCGGTGAAATCAAAGTATGCCGCCAGATGAATAACCGCAGCCACGCGCCTGCCATGCTGCCGAGCGATTTCGCTCAGCGCCAGTTCAATGGAGTCTGGACTGGTGAGGTCACAGCGCAGACTTTCGTCCAGACTGTCACTGTGTTTGATATCCAGACCGATAACATGAAAACGGTCGCGAAATTTTTCGTAGAGCGCAGTACCGATCTTACCGGATGCGCCGGTGATAATAAGGCGTGGCAGGGCGCGGGCCATCGCGAACTCTCCTCACACGTCAGTGACCGGTGATGTTGGCGAGCCGCCATGGTGGCGCTGGGGTTATAAGAATGCCCGTAAATCTTCACAGATTACGGGCACAGGCTCAGGAATGTGAAATTGTGTCAGGGAAAAAGCCGTGATCGCACCTGATCAAAATGCTCGGCGAAATGTGCGGTAACTCCTTTCTTTACATAATCCGGCAATTCATCAAAATCCCGGCGATTGTCTTCTGGCAAGATCACTTTCTTGATGCCGACCCGCTTGGCGGCAATCACTTTTTCGCGAATGCCGCCCACCGGTAGCACTTGCCCGGTGAGGGTGAGCTCACCCGTCATCGCAAAGCCCGGCTTCGGCGCTTTATTTAGCGCGAGCGACAATAAGGCGCTAGCCATGGTGACGCCGGCACTGGGGCCGTCTTTTGGTGTTGCACCTTCCGGCACGTGCAGATGGACGGTAGCTTCATTGAAGTAGGCCGGGTCGCCGCCGAATTCTTTCAGGTGAGACATCACATAGCT
The DNA here is from genome assembly GCA_041638115.1 of Litorivivens sp. Lineage (GTDB taxonomy): Bacteria > Pseudomonadota > Gammaproteobacteria > Pseudomonadales > Spongiibacteraceae > Litorivivens. The sequence goes on from JBFKXO010000025.1 coordinate 4,750, forward strand.
GTAGGCAATGTCGGCGGATTCCTTCATTACGTCGCCCAACTGGCCGGACAGTTTGAAGTTGCGATTGAGGCCATGCACGCGGGTGCATTCCACCCCAAGGGTGGCGCCACCCATGGCAGTCCAGGCCAAACCATTGATCAGGCCAACGCCCTGCTGGGGTTTCTCTTTTTTAAAGATGGGTTTGCCAAGAAAATCCTCCACCTCTTCGCGGCCAACTTTCACAATCAGCGACTCGTCTTCCAGTAACTTCACTGCGGCCTTGCGCACGATGCGGCCCAGTTGCTTTTCCAGGTTGCGCACACCGGCTTCGCGGGCATAGCCATCAATCACATGGCGCAGTGCGGCGGCATTAATGCTCAGCCGCTTTTTCGCAATGCCGTTGCGTTTCAGCAACCGCGGCCACAGGTGTTTGCGCGCGATATCGAGCTTTTCCTCGGCCAGGTAACCGGCGAGACGGATGGTTTCCATCCGGTCGAGCAGCGGCCCGGGAATGGTATCGAGCTGGTTGGCGGTGCAGACGAACAAAACCTTGGACAGATCAAAGCGCATATCCAGGTAGTGATCGAGAAACTCCACGTTCTGCTCGGGGTCGAGCACTTCCAGCAAGGCAGAAGCCGGGTCACCCTGATAGGACGCGCCGATCTTATCGATCTCATCAAGCATGATGACGGGATTAGAAGTTTCCACATCTTTTAATGCCTGCACCAGCTTGCCGGGCATGGCGCCAATATAGGTGCGGCGGTGACCCTTGATTTCGGCCTCGTCGCGCATGCCGCCAAGGCTAAACCGATAGAACTTGCGGCCCAAGGCATCGGCAATGGAGCGACCAATGGAGGTTTTACCCACCCCTGGCGGGCCCACCAGCAGAATGATCGAGCCCGCTACGGTGCCCTTGAACTTGCCCACCGCCAGAAATTCGGTAATGCGGTCTTTGACGTCCTCCAGCCCTTGATGATGCTGGTTGAGCACCTTACGTGCATGTTTCAGGTCCAGCTTGTCCTCGGAAAACACGCCCCAGGGCAAGGCAGTGGCCCAATCCAGATAGTTGCGGGTCACCCCGTATTCCGGGGAGCCGGTCTCCAGTACCTCCAGCTTATGCAGCTCATCATCGATCTTTTTTAACGCCGTGTCGGGCACTTGCTTGCCGTCGAGGCGCTGGCGAAATTCCTCTACGTCCGCGGTGCGGTCGTCCTTGGAGATCCCCAGCTCTTTCTGGATTACCTTGAGCTGCTCTTTAAGGAAGAATTCACGCTGGTTCTTACTGATTTTCTCGTTGACCTGGTCGCTTATTTTTCCTTGCAATTCAGCCACTTCACGCTCTTTCTTGAGCAGAAGCAGCACTTTTTCCATACGCCGCAACAGGGGCAGGGTGTCCATAATGTCCTGCAGATCATCGCCACTGGCACTGGTGATGGCCGCGGCAAAATCCACCAGCAGGGAGGGTTCATTGGGGCTGAACCGGGACAGGTATTGCTTGAGCTCCTCGCTGTACAGCGGGTTAATCGCCAGCAGCTCCTTGATCGCCCGGATCACCGCCATGGCGTAGGCCTTGACCTCATCGGTATCGCGCTCGCCGATATTGTCCGGGTAATCCACCTCCACAATGTAGGGCGGCTTGCGGTTGATCCAGCGGCGGATACGGAAGCGTTTTAGCCCCTGCACCACGATCTGCGCGGTGTCTTTCTCCTCGTGGGCATGATGAACCCGCACCGCACAACCGATGCTGGGCGCAGATTCCGGGTCAATTTCCTGGGGACTGTCCTCCCCGCAATAGAGCAGCCCCATCACGTGGTTTTGCTTTTCACCCACCTTTTGCAGGGTTTCCCGCCAGAGTTTCATTTCCAGCAGGATGGGCTGGACCTGCGCCGGGAAAAACGGACGTTTCGGCACCGGCAGCAGATACAGCACCGATGGCAGCACCGAATCCGGTATCACCAGAGAAGTGTGGTTGTCGTTGACCATTTCACCATTCAATACGTTATCGGAGTCGGTGATATCTGCCATGAGGCCCCCAGCGTTATTAGAAGGACGAACTGCCTATATGGGGATGCAGGTGAAAAGCTCAACCCCTTCGGTAATTCCCCAAGCAGTTACGTAGATGCACGGATTACCCGTAGTGTGTCATAGCGACACAATAGACCCCATACAAAGCACACAAAATATCAAAGTTAGGGGGTCGGCCATGAGCCACACAAAACAGGGGCAAAAAGGCTTTTCATTGATCAACGGCATGCTGGCCTTAGGCGTCGTGGGCATCTTATTTGGCGCCGTGGTTCCCAGCGTGACTGCGATCGTACTGGATAACCGCGCTACAACCGAAGTTCAGGAAATCAGCAAGGCGTTTCAGCTGGCCCGCTCTGCCGCCGTTACCCAGCGTAAAGCGGTGATCGTAAGCGCGGTGGACAGCAACTGGTCTGAGGGCATCGAAATCTGGGTAGACCACAACGGTGACCAGCAGCCCAGTGCGGACGAAATTCTCTACACCCTGCCAGCTCTGAGCACCGAGGCTCAGCTGGTTGAGCGCAGTGGCCAGGCCGACTTTACCTTCGACCGTCGTGGATTTGCCAAATCCCGCGCTGCCTTCGATTACGTGGCGGAAGGCGGTTGCAGCTGGAACCACGAGGTGAAGGTGAAATACACCGGCCGCACCGCCGTAAGCCAGCCTGGATGTCTTTAAGTTCGGCGCCACTTTGGCCGAGCTTAAACCCAATGTAGTGAGCGCTTACTATCAGTAATTAGCCAGTAAATCTCGAAATCCGAAAGCCAACTACGCGTATCTACGAATGTTGTCACCGAGTATCACTGCATACCATAAGACACACACTGAGAAATTGGCCTGAGCCATAAAAGTCACTACCGGGGGTTTACCATGAAAGCGATCAAAACCGCACAAAAGGGTTTCACATTAATCGAGCTGATCACAGCCATGGCTGTGGCGGCGATTCTCCTGGGCTCCGCAGGCCCTAACTTTTTTGACTTTATTGGCTCATCGCGTTCAGCCACCGAATATCGTTCACTACTGAAAGGTCTTCAACTGGCTCGTTCAGAAGCCATCAATCGCGGCTTAACCGTAACGGTATCTGCCAAAAACGCCTCGAATTGGCACGAAGGTTTTCTGATCTGGGCTGACCAGGACGGCAACAACGCTTTTGATGTCGGCGAAGAAATTTTGGACGCCAGTGAATTTGGCTCTGAAGCCACTCTGCTCGAAAGCAACAACACCGCAGACTTTCGCTTCACCTCTGAGGGCTTCCTCGACGCGGTTGTCGGCAGCCAGTTTGTGTTGAGCTACCGCACAGATAGCAAATGCGAGTGGGACCGGGACATCCGTGTAGTCTACACTGGTATGGTAAGTGCCACTGAAAGAGCATGTGAAGAATAATGTCCAGATCTCCTACAAAAGGGGGCCAAGCGGGGGTTAGTTTGATTGAGGTGCTGGTGGCGGTGTTTATCACCGTTATCGGCGTGCTGGGGGCTGCATCGCTCCAACTCAACTCGGTCAAGTTCAATTATGCCGCCAACGCTCGCTCCCACGCGACGCTGCTGGCTCACGATATGATCGACCGGATGCGCGCCAACCGCGGCCCGGCCATCGCCGGAGACTACGACCTGGCTATGGACGACGACGCGCCGACCGCTAACACCTTTACTGAGTCTGATTTGCGCGAGTGGTTGCAGGAGGTCAGCTCTCAGCTTCCCGCCGGCGATGCCTCCATAGCTGTTGACGGGTCGGTTGTCACCGTAACCGTGCAGTGGGATGAAAGCCGCCTCAATGACACCCGGGAAGCAGGCGCGCCAAACCTGCAAACCTTTATTTACGAGAGCCGGTTATGATGACCACACGACAACAATCCGGTTTCGGGCTCGTAGAGCTGATGATCTCGCTAACGCTCGGCTTGCTGTTGTCCGCGGCGATCTTGCAGGCGTTTCTGGCTACTCGCTCCAGCTACCGCGTGCAAGAAGCGATTTCGGAAATTCAGGTTACCAGTCGCTACGCTACCCACTTTCTGGGCAAGGATATCCGCATGGCTGGCTACATGGGGTGCGCCTCAATTGATGGTGTTAGTCCAAATGTTATAGCCAACAATATACCAGCTGATGTCGTCGCTGATCCGGCGCAAGCGGTAAGAGGTCAAAACAATGTGCCGGCGGGTAACGCGCTCAACGCTGTTGAAGGCACCGACACTCTGACAGTAAGGCGCGCATCCGCGCGATCCGCCCAGTTGACCGGCAATATGTCGGCTACCAATGCCAACGTGCAAATTGAAACCGGCAAAGTAAATCTGGTGGCCCAGGATTTGGTGTACATCACCGACTGCGAGACCACCGATCTGTTTCGCGCTACCGCTGTGTCCAAAGGCGCAAGCAAAACAACCATTGTCCACGCCAACAGTGGCAACGCCACCAACCGCTTGTCGAAAGCTTTTGGCCCTGATGCCGAAATTCTCGCTTTCGAATCGGCCAACTATTTCGTGGGCGATACAGGTCGAACAACCAGTGATGGCGCGCCGATACGCGCGCTATTTGTCCAAAAACGCGCCCTCGGACAAGCAGGTGTACTGCCCGATCCGGCAGAGCTCGTCGCCGGCGTAGAGAATATGCAAATCACCTACGGTGAAGACACCAATGGTGACAACAATATCGACACCTATGTAGATGCCGACAACGTAGTGAACTGGGCGCGAGTTCGCAGCGTGAAAATTGAACTGCTTGTCGTAAGCAATGAGGAAAATGTGGTGACGCAGGGCAATGCCGATACGGCTCAACGCATAACCTTTCAAGGTCAGCCCGTAGTTAATAACGACGGTCGCTATCGCCGCTCCTTTATCAGTGTATTTGCCATCAGGAATCGTGTGCCATGATCCGCGCCCAACAGCTGCAACAACTTAGCAGGAAGCGCCAGAAAGGTATTGTTCTGGTGGTTGCGCTCGCATTGTTGTTGATACTGACCATTTTGGCCATGTCGTCAATGGATCTGGCCACCACACAAGAGAAAATCTCGGGTAACACCCGCGATAATGTGCTCGCATTCCAGGCCGCAGAAGTTGCATTGCGCGCAGCAGAAGACAATCTGCAAGCGGCCGCCGGTCTGGTTTTCGACGGCTCGAATGGCCTCTATGAAATTTGCGCCGAGGGCGATTCGCGCAATGCCTGCATGGTGCCGGACTTGGACAACAAGAAATCCAAAGGCTGGGTCGAGGTGGCCACCGACCTTGAGGGTGTATCGCGTCAGCCTCAGTACGTGATTGAACAGTACAACCGCACCAAGGTGCAAAACTCCATGATCGACTCGGATCTGCCGCTGGCCGATATCGAATATTTTCGTATTACTGCACGCGGATTTGGCACAACCAACAAGAGTATGGTCGTGCTTCAGTCTACGTATCGCCGCAATTGAGGTAATGAAAAATGAATAGCTCTGTGAAACTCCCTATTCCGATCCTGGCTTTGCTAGCGTCGATAGTAAATGTCGCTTCGGTCAGTGCTGCAGAACTCGTGGGAAAGCTCACGGCCGTCAGTCAGGACCGACGCTCCATTGAAGTAGACGAGACACCTTATCGCATCACCAGTGCCGCCTTGCAGGGCGCTGGCCCAGACATGAAGGGCCGACTTCGGCTTAATCAGCTTGAGGCAGGCCAAATCGTTTCGATAAAGACCTCTGGCGACAGCATTATCGTGTTGGAATTACTCCACGGCTATGACGATATACCGAACTGAGCAGGTGACTGTTATGAAGACCGAAAAAAACATTTCCGGTATTGCTAAAGCGACGCTGGTTTCTCTGTGCGCCACCGCTGTCATGCTGCTACAGCCCGCTCCGGCTTATTCTCAGGATTGTGAGATTCAAAAATCTGTTACGCGAGTGGGATCAAAACGTAACCCTCGGTCTGTCACCATTCCTGAGATGTCTCAGATCACCAACGTTCAGTTGACGCGCACCCGCGGTGGGTGGTCGCTGTGCCCCACCTCGGCCTTTTCTTTTACCGACAACATTCTCGCTGTGCTGCCCGGTTGTCGCGGTGATTTTCTGGTAACAGGCGTGAAAGAAGGATGCGCTACAGCATCCGGAAAAATATCGCAGGTTCCTTTGTTTCTTACACAGCAAAGCGAACCCAACATTATGTTTATTCTGGACGATTCTGGCTCAATGCACTGGGAGCTTATGCCGGACTCGCTGGTTAGCATCGACGGCAAGCGCGTTGCCTATCTGTTTCCGCGCGCAAACGGCATTTACGGTGAAAGGGACTACAAGAACACAGTCGCCACTGTGGAACCCGTCGCCTACAATGCCGTTGCGAGATCTCCCCAGCAAAATGCGATTTATTACAACCCCAGCGTCACCTACCTTCCCTGGATTCGCTCAGATGGCTCGGTTTACCCAAATGCCGAACCATTGTGCGCGCTACATAACCCGGAACGCCCTGTCCCCGGTCTACTGAACTCCTTTGACCAGGCGTACTGCCGAAATCTTGCAGTGCCCAACCGTCGATACAATAGCAATGAGTGGGCAAATTGTACCTATGAAGAAGAGTGGGAAGACGGCGTTCTGGAAGAAGTCGAAACCGATTGTGATACCGACAAAGACGAGCGTCTCTTCTGGCCAGCCCTTTATTTCTGGCATGACGGCGGCGAAGTCTGGAATTACAACAATTATCAGCGTGTCGAGATTCGTCCGACGCAAAGCCTGTACACCGGTCACGATCGAGAATTCCGCACCGACTGCCTGCGCGCCGACGATGGCATTTGTACCTACGCCGAAGAAATTCAAAATTTCGCCAATTGGTATACTTACTACCGATCTCGCACCCTGGCCGCTCGCGCGGGCGTAGGTTACGCGTTCTCTCAACAAGGCTCAGGGATGCGCGTTGGCTTTGCTTCAATGAACCAGGATGAAAATAACGTCGACGGCGTAGTAACAGAAGTTGTCGACGATGGCGTCCGTGTATTCAAGGGGAGTTCTCGCGACAAATTCTATGAAACCCTTTATACACGTCCCAACCCTGCAGCAGGCACGCCCGCGAGGTTCGCCCTGGATAAGGTCGGAGCCTATTTTCAGCGTAAAGACAACAAGGGGCCCTACGGGCTGATTCCTGGCACGGACGACAAAACCGAACATATGGCCTGTCGCCGCAACTATGCCATTTTGATGACCGATGGCTACTACTCCGGCGGTGGCAGCGGCGACGCAGACAACTCCAATGCGCGCAAAAATGTCGATGGAACGATCGGCCCTCGCCACACTAGCTGGGAAGGCGAGCAGTATCAATATACCCCGGCGACGCCTTTTGCCGATGATCGAGACGAGACCCTCGCCGATGTGGCAATGTACTATTGGGTCAATGACCTCCGTCCTGATCTGGAGAACAAGGTTGCCACCACAAAGCGCAACCCCGCCTTCTGGCAACATATGACAACCTTTGGAATTGGTCTTGGGGTGGAGGGTAATGTTCCAACCAAGACCGGGCTGGCAGCAATTGAGTCAGGGGCCGCGATCAACTGGCCAGACCCCGAATCAGACAAAGGCTCGTGCAAAGGCGCGACTTGTCCGGCGCGAATAGATGATCTACTGCACGCAGCCGTGAACTCACGGGGTGGCTTTTTCAGCGCCGCCGATCCCAACCAGTTCGCTGCCGACCTGGCACGAGTCCTAAACGCCATTTCCGTCGAAACCGACGCATCGGCTGCGGCGGTTTCTACCAACTCAACGCGTCTGGACAGCGGTACTTTGCTATTTCAAGCGGGCTTTGACACCCGCGACTGGTCGGGCAGCCTAAAAGCGCTGGGAGTAAACCCGGATGGATCGCTTGCCGGCATCAAGTGGAGTACCGACAACACCGTGAAATTCAGCAGCTGGCAGAGCCGCAATATCTTCACGGCGGTGGACACGGGCACACCGGTGAAGACCCAATCGGTCGACTTCAAACCCAGCGAGTGGGACAAACTCTCGGATGCGCAACGCAGCGCCTTGCGCAGTGGGCAAAGCGAGACCGATGGCAAAAACGTCATGAACTGGATTCGCGGCGACCAGACCAACGAGAACGATACAGGGCTGGGCTACCGCATACGCAGCCGTCTGCTGGGCGATATCGTCAACTCCGATCCCTTCTTTGTCGGCAACTCAGAGGATTTTGGCTACACCATCTTGCCCGGCACCGAAGGTGATACCTACCGGAACTTTCTGATAAGCGACAGCGGCAAGAAAAAGCGCCGCAATATGATTTATGTTGGCGGCAACGATGGCATGCTGCACGGCTTTGACGCCGAAACCGGCAAGGAAATCTTCGGGTTCATTCCGGCCGGCATCTACGACAACCTGTTTTTCCTTGCCCAGAACGGCTATTCCCATCGCTATTTTGTCGATGGCTCCATGCGAGTGAAAGACGTCTACCTATCCAACTCCTGGCGCAGCGTTCTGGTCGGTTCTACCGGCGCCGGCGGGCGCTCAGTCTTTGCGCTTGATGTTACTGATCCGGATGCCATGGGCCCCAGTAAATTCCTGTGGGAATTCACCACAGGCCCATTGGCCGTCGACAAGCTGGGCGTGGCCATGAGCGACCCCACCATTATCCGCGTTAAAGCGGGCAATCGCTGGCTGGCCATTTTCGGCAACGGCTACGACTCCGGTGACAACGTCAAGCTGATGCTGGTCGACCTGGAAGACGGTACGCTAGTACGCAGCATCGACACGGGCGTAAGTGGCGTCGGCAACGGCTTGTCCACCGTCGTCCCGGTGGATACCAACGACGATCGCATCAGCGACTATGTCTACGCTGGCGACCTGCAGGGCAATCTGTGGAAGTTTGACCTGACCGGCAACACTCCCCTGCAGTGGGGCGTTGCGTTCAAACAAGGCCTGACTCCTGAACCCCTGTTTAAAGCCGTAGACCGCGACGGCAAACCACAACCCATCACCGCACGCCCAGTCATCGGTCGGCATGAGGAAGGCGGTCTGATGATCTACTTCGGCACCGGCAAGTTCTTTGAAACCGGCGACGAGATTATTCCTGCCAATCCGCAGGTAAACACCTTCTACGGTATTCGCGATGAAGACAAACAGGTGCAACGCAGCGATCTACTGGAACAAACCATCATCTATGAAGGTGGCGGCAAGCTGCAAAACAAGGTTGGCGACAGCTCCGACGATACGCCCACCGATCAGCCGGTGCGACTGGTTACCAACAACGGTTTTGGCACCCCAACAGACCATGGCTGGCGCCTCGATCTGATTCCACCGGCGCGAGCACAAGGAACCGGAGAACAGGTAACCTCAAGAGCCCTGGTGCGCGATGGTCGAATCATCTTTACCACCAACATTCCTGACCCCGACCCCTGTGGCTACGGCGGTACCGGCTGGTTGATGGAGCTGGATGCCGCAACAGGCAGCCGCCTGGACTTCTCGGCCTTTGATCTCAACGATGACTCGGAGTTTACAGAGGGAGATTATGTAGAGTTTAATGGCCAATTCATTCCCGTCAGCGGTCTTGGCGAAGACCAACTGATCCGGACGCCGGGTATCGTTGGCGCGGGCAAACAAGAATATAAATATGTGTCAGGTTCCAGCGGCTCCATCAGCATTACCCGCGAGAAAGGTACCGGCAGCTCATTAGGACGACAATCATGGCGACAGGTACGTTGAATATGAAAATGCGCGGCTTTACGCTGATGGAAATCATGATTGTGGTGGCTATCGTGGGCATACTCGCAGCAATCGCCTACCCCAGTTATCAGGAGCAGATCGCGAAAGCCAAACGCGCCGATGCAGCCTCCGCACTGATGACCGGCGCCCAGGCGCTCGAGCGCTACTACACCAGCAATGGTTCCTACCTGGATGCCAACGGCAACTTAGCCGCCGTTTTTCCAACCAAG
>JBFKXO010000026.1:0-14566 GCA_041638115.1 Litorivivens sp.
CACGCTGGGCGTCGCAAGCTGCCAGCAGGGCAACCGCAGTCAAACTGAGCAACAGGCGCATAGCAGTAGTGATCCTTATTCGATTTATCAGCGATACACTAGCGAGGTCCAGCCGGTGGCGCAACTCGCGCCCTCCCTTAGAGAGTATGAGGGTTCACCATAATCCCGCCGTCAACGTCCAAGGTGGTGCCGGTAATAAACGACGCGCGATCAGAGCAGAGATAAGCCACCGCGTCAGCCACTTCCTCGGGTTCACCCAGACGTCGCATCGCATGAACCCTGGCAGTATTTTCTTCCGCGCCCGGCACCTTGGCGAAATAATCCACGATGGCTGGGGTACGTATGCCACCGGGATTGATAGCATTGATGCGAATATTCTTCTGCGCGTATTCAGCGGCCGTGGTTTTGGTCAGCGCGATAACGCCACCCTTGGCGGCGCTGTAGGGCGCTTGCATCGCCTCACCGCGTACGCCAGACAGCGAGGCGATATTGACGATCGCACCACCCCCCTGTTTGAGCATTTGCGGAATCTGGTATTTCAGGCAAAGCCACACACCTTTGAGCGTGACATCCTGCGCGAGCTGCCAGTTCTTTTCTGTCACTTCCGGCGCAAAGGCAAAACCACCGCCGAAGGCGGCGTTATTGCTGACGCAGTCCAGCCGACCAAAGGCGTTGACTGTCTGCTCAACCATCGCCTTTACATCCTGTTCGCTGGCCACATTGGCGCGAATAGCCAGGGCCTCGCCGCCTGCCTGGCGCACCAGCTCAACGGTTGCTTCAGCGGTTTCCAGGTGATAATCCACCACCGCCACTTTGGCACCGTCACGCGCAAAGGTCAGCGCAGTTGCGCGGCCGATGCCACTGCCGGCACCGGTAACCAAACCGATTTTTCCCGCGAGCAACATAGATCAGGCCTCGGCAAAGAGTTTCTTATGCAACTGCGGCGCAAAGATCACCGCGCGGTGATGGTGCTCCATGGCTTCTTCGGCCGAGACAAGCCAATAGACAATGTCGGCAATCGCTTGCGGTGGCGTGGGATTGAAACGCGCGGCAATCTTGTCGTCGAAACCATTGGCTTTCATGACCTCGGTCAGCACAAAGCCCGGCTCGACGGAAAAAAATCGCACGCCGCTGTCTTTATGCTCCACTCGCAGGGAGGGCATCATCCGAATCAGCGCGGCTTTCGACGACGGATAGACAAACCCCCAGCCGCCCTCGTCCGCCGGCGCCGGCGGATCGCTCAATGCTGACCCTGACACCATATTAATCACGGCACCGCTGCGCCGTTCCAGCATGCCCGGCAGCAATTTTTTCACCAGCGCCAGCGGCGTTAATACGTTGCCTCGATAAACCTTCTCAGCCTGTTCCAGCTCAACGTCCAGCACCCGTTGCATATTACCGGGCCCCTGATAACAGGCGTTATTGAACAACACATCAACTTTGCCAAAGTGCTCCAGCGCCTGATCGGCGGCGGCCAGCACCGATGCGGTATCAAGAATATCGGAACGGATCAGCATGACCTCGGCACCCTGTGCCCGCGCCTGCTCTGCGGTGGCTTCCAGCGAGCCTGGCAATGCCGTTTTGGTTGACTCCCAACTGCCGTACTCGTTCTGCTCGCCTTCTTTCAGCGTGCGAGCGGTCAGCGCCAGATCATAGCCTTGGCGGGCAAACTCCAACGCCGTTAACGCACCGATGCCCCGGCTCGCACCGGTGATGAACGCAACTTTTTTACTCATCACTGACCTCCCAGCGGCCGGTCTTCGGTCCACACCACGTTAAGGCCGCGCTTGAGATACTTGGCAACGCCGTCGCGAATTTCGATGGTTTCCTGGTAACGAATCCCCATATCCATCTTGTGCTCAACTTCTTCCTTCACATAAAAGTGCGAAGCGATACAGTAGGTCTCGCCGGTATAGGTATCGCCGTCCCATTCACCAAACTGCGAACCAATCAGGTGGAAGGTTCGGCTGTACTGACGCAGGAACTCCAGGTTGTCGATAAATACCTGCCGCGACTCCGCACCGAACCCGGGACCGTGCTGGGTAAAATCCGGCCACATGATATCTTCGGCCTCATTGAACTGGCGGTCGTCAACAATACGCACATACTCGTTGGCCAAACGCCAGGCCTCGTTATTCTTATTCATGCCAATCTCCCTTTAGGAATACTGTTTTTTAACCTCGGCCAAACGCCCGAAGAATTCATCAAACATCGCGACGTCGTAAACAAAGTACAGCGGCAGGATTTCTATATAGGTAGCACCGGCTTCCAGCATGGCCGGAATGGTGTCGATGGTTGCCTGATAGTCCGGCTTACCTTCGCTGTCGAACTTATGCTCGACCATCGCCCGCACCTGCAGCTCAGACGGATCGCGACCGGCGTTTTCAAAGGCGCGACGCAATGTCTTCACGCCCTCACCAAATACGGCAGGGTCCTGCTCAATAGGAATCCAGCCATCGGCAACCTCGGCAATGGCCTTACTGTTTTCCTCATTGGCTTTTACACCCACCCAACACGGCACAGTTTCCGGCGCCGGACGGCAGTAAATATCGTTGAATGCGATCTTCTCGCCCTGATAGCTGGCAGGCGCATTTTTCCAGAGCGCCTTCATCGCACCGATCTGTTCAAACATATACGATTTGCGACCCGCAAAGGGCAGGCCTGAGGCTTCAAATTCTTCGCGCTGCCAGCCGGTACCGAGCCCCATTACCACACGGCCCGGCGCCAGCGCATCCAGTGTACCCACCTGTTTGGCCAACAATGCCGCAGAGCGCAGCGGCGAGATCAAAATGCCCTGAGACAATTCGATACGGTCGGTCGAACCGGCAATCGCGGCTTCTATCGTCATCGGCTCCAGCCAGGGCGTCTCAGGAGGCGAGGGAAACTCCCCGTAGGGATAACGATCGGTGCGACTGCCCATCACCACGTGATCGGTCATGGAAAGCTGATCGATACCGGCCTTCTCCGCCTTCTGTGCCACCTCAATCAATCCACGCGGATTCCCTCCATAAAGGTTTTCCAGCCCGTAAATACCGATGCTCAATTTAAAACTCATACCCTGCTCCTTGTTTGAAGTCGTTTATCTTTTCGTTTTTGAATTGCTTGCATTTCACTCTGCACCAACGCGCCAAGCGCCGCCAAGGTGCGTTTAAGAGAAGTCTCTCGATCCATCTCGCCACGGCGATAGGCCAGGGCAAAGTTTTTGGTAATCGCCGTGCAGTTATCGAGCAACAACCGGGCGGCTAACGCATCGGCGCCCAGCTCCAGAAAATAACGCTGCCAGCGAAATTCGTAGCGGTTTACCAGCTCACGGTGGTAGCTCTGGAAATCTTCATTGAGCTCAGGCACGGAGCGCAGAATCAGACCCGCGCAGCCGTACTCATCCACCACATCCCAGATCAGGCTTTCCAGTTGGGTCGTGCGGCTGCTGTCGCCCGCCAGAAAATCCCGGATCGCCTGATACTGCTCGTCACAGGTAAAACTGGCTTCCAGGCGCAGATAAAAAGATTCAGAAATGGCGAAATACAGATCGGACTTCTTGGGAAAGTAGGAATACACCAACGGCCGGCCACAGCCGGCGAGCTCCGCAATGCGCACATGCTTGAGCGCATCGATCCCTTCAAATTCAACAATATGAGCCGCAACCTTGATCAGCTGCTCGCGCCGCTCCTCGCGGGAAGCACGCTGATTAAGGGTTTGCAGGTCCGGCGGTCGCCGGGGAGAGGTGGCGGACACAGTCAGCTCCGAAATACATGAAGCTGCTACATTCGCCTTCTGTTGACATTTTGTCAACAAGGCGGGGTCGGCCGTTTGGAGTAGGAGATGTACCCGTTAGCAACTAGGCGCGGCGAGAAAACGCGCTAAGAACACGATGACGAGAGGAGCGCCTACCCGACCAACGCAATCAAACGATGCTCTGGAGTCTGGTGTTCAATACAGTAGTGTCCCTTACGCCGCGCCCGCTGCAGTGAGCCCGCAGCGGCATCCAGCAGGTTTTTCTCAGACTCAAAGTGCAGTTCACCGGAGCTACCCGCGACTCCGGCAGCAACTTCAAGGGCGACCTTGCTGCCATTGGCCACGGCGTAGCGCGCTTCACGAAATAGTTCGCAAATTCGTTCAACCACTCGCACAGCATCCTCCACCGAGGAACCCAGCAATATAATAGCGAAGGTGTCACCGTAGCGACTGACAAAGTCTTCGACACGGATCTGCTCTTGCAACTTGCGGCTAACAACGCGCAACAACAAACTCGCCACCTTGCGGCCGTGTTCCTGCTCCAGTGCTTTCAGGTTTGTAATCGACAGAAACACGACACTGATCGGCTGGCCGCGCAACATTTTGAAACTGTTTTTCAAACTATTTTCAAACGCTTTGCGGCTCATCATGCCGTCCAACTCAGCGTCGTCGTCGAGATAGGTTTCACTGCGCAATCCGGCAAACGTTTCCGCTGTGCTACCTTCAACCGCTGAGGCTGGATGCTCGGGTGGTGTGATATCGAAGTGAATGTCGCCGGTGCTTTTCACAATACTGGAAAATAGCGTGGAGACACTGTTGATCGCCTCATCGATTTCCATCAGCAATTGCATACATTGGGAATCGCGGATGCTGAAATAGCGGTAGAGTACCGCGCTGACATTAGCGTAGGCTTCGCGGCCACCACCGGCGATAAAGAAATCTGCAACCGCGCCAGAGGCAGCAATGCAGGCAAGAAAGTTTTGCTCGCTTTCGCTCTGATCCGTGTGACTTCCCACAACGGCACCAACAGTACGATCGTGCAAGCCCCATTTTTGCAACAGGGCGGCACCAAATTTGGCGTGATCAAACCCCAGAGCAGCCACCTCGGTCGCGCACACCTGCTCGTGGTTCATCTGGCCCTGCCGCAGCCCTGCGTACAGGGTTGCGTTCACCCTATCGAGCGCCAGCATGCCGATATCCTGTAGCAGGCCAGCGAGGAATAACTCGTCCAGATTTTTCTCGCGCTGGATGCGACCAAGCGCCCGCGCTGAGGCAGCCGCAATCAGGCTGCGTTTCCAGAATTGATTGTAATCCAGTGTATCGCCGCCCTGATCACTGAGGGCTTTTACCAAACTGAAGGACAGCGCAATATCCATCACCGCCTTAAAACCCATAATAATGACCGCGCGCTCGACCGACTCAACCTTGACGCCTAGGTTGTAAGCCGGGCTGTTTGCGTAACGCAGCAAGGTTCCCGCCAGCGACACATCGAGCGCTACGATTTGCGACAGCTCTTCCAGACCAACATCCGAGCGGCCACGCATCGCCACCAGTCGCCGCGCCACATCTGGCATCGTAGGCAACCGGTTTTCCCCGTTCAAAATTTTCTGAATTTCTGAGTCAGCCAAGCTGTCCATCCCGTCGGTTTACTTATCTAGCTTAGATGAGCATAGCGCGCAGTAAAATCCGTACTCTCCGCAACACGATTGCGACGGCCAACCGCGGCTTGACTCTTGGGCAAAACCGGTCAGCATGGAGTTAACCTACCGAAAAGATGAGGAATTTTTGATGGCGAATCAGGTATTGCAGGGCAAACGAATACTGATTACCCAAGCTGACGCGTTTATGGGCCCGGCCCTGTGCGAACTGTTAACTGAAAAGGGTGCCGATGTGGTCGCCAGCAGCGCCAGCCTGAGCCAACCCGGGCAGGCAGAGCAGGTGGTGGCCGAGGCGGGCGAGATTGATGTGCTGGTAGCCAACCTGGCTTTGCCCGCGCCCAATACGCCCGCGCTGGAGGTAGATGACGAGGAATGGCGAGCCGTTTTTGCGGCGCTGGTCGACCCCCTACCTCGCTTATGCCGGGCGGCACTGCCGGCAATGGTAAAGCGCGGCCACGGCAAAATTCTACTATTGGGCAGCGCGTCAGCGCTGCGAGGCATGAAAAGGGCTTCAACCTATAGCGCCGCCCGTGGCGCGCAGCTGGCCTATATTCAGGCGCTGGGTGTTGAAGTGGCGCCGCAAAATATTCAGGTCAATGCCATCGCCCAGAATTTTGTCGACAACCCCACCTACTTTCCTCCCGAGGTGCAGGCCAATCCACGTTTTCAGGAGCGGCTGAAACGCGAAGTCCCGCTGGGCCGTCTGGTTGGCGCACGCGAAGACGCAGAATTTGCCGCCTTTCTGTGCAGCGATGCCGCAGACCATTTTGTCGGACAGGTTTTTCCGGTCTGCGGCGGCTGGGTAACACGCTAGGCGATTACTTCCACCAGGGAAAGAAGGCCGGCATATCCGTAGACACTTTACTGGTGAACGCGGGCTCGCGCTTGTCCAGAAAGGCCTGCACCCCCTCTTTCCCGTCGTGTTTACTCATGTGCAGCACGGCCAGTGAATCCACTTTATGTGCCTCAATCGGGTGCGGCTGCGCCGAATTACGGTACATCATCTGACGGGTCAAGGCCGTGGCAACCGCTGAGCGTTTGGCCAGCTTGCCAGCTATGCGATAGGCCTCTTCCAACAGTTCCTCGGCGGGATATATTCCTTTTACCAGGCCACCTCGCAAGGCTTCGTTGGCGTCAAACACCTCTGCACTGTAGGTCCATTCCAGTGCCTGAGCCAGACCGACAACGCGCGGCAAAAACCAGGTTGAACAGGCTTCGGGTACGATACCGATTTTGCCGAAGACAAAACCCATCCGCGCATTGTCGGAGGCCAAGCGAATATCCATCGCCAGTGTCATGGTAATACCGATACCCACTGCCGGCCCGTTGATGGCGGCGATCACCGGCTTGTTGCACTCGTAGATGGCCAGGGTCACGCGACCCCCAGTATCGCGTACTCCCTCTATCATCGCCGGGTCTTCCAGTTGCTCAGACAGTTCCGCCAGCGTCGGTTCTACACTTTCATTAAGACCAAACACATTGCCGCTAACCGATAAATCCATACCGGCGCAAAAAGTACGTCCTGCCCCGGTGACCACGATAGCGCCCACTGCGTCGTCCTCGCTGGCTCGATTGAAGGCATCCACCAACTCGTTCGCCATGGTGACGGTAAAGGCATTGAGCTGGTCCGGGCGGTTCAACGTAATCGTCAGCACCCGCTCGTTAATCGCGTAGTCGATGGTTGTGTAGCTCATGATTTATCCTTAGGGTTGTCTGCACAGTGACGCCAAGCATACTGCACAAATCGCAGACAGAACCATGACTCTCAAGGTCGGGTTTTCTATACTGAGCTGCTGGCACTGTTTCCACTGTGAGCCTCGAAATTAAACCACGAATCAGAGACACGGGCGCGACCAAGCAATGCAATTAATGGAGTCAGAACGTATTGGCCGGCGCCGTTTGGTGGCACTGCGTGACGTGCTGACCACTCGCTACCCGGACGTCGACCAGCTCAGCCTTACCCGTCAATTGGGGCTCGAACCGGACTGGGGCAATCCCCAGGCGCTGGACAGCATGCTGCTGTTTCTGCAGGCGGTGCATATCTTGCGCGCTGACGCCATTCCCGATATCGCCTTGCAAGTTGGCAACCGCGCCCAACTGACCGATACCGGCTTGCTGGGTTACGCAGTTCTGTCAGCCCCCACGGTGCTGCAGGCAGCGAAAATTACTGGCCATGCCCTGAATGCGTCTGGTTATATTATTCGCTCAAAAATGGTGATGACCGACGAGCACTGCCTGCTGGTATACACCACCACCGCAGCCGTGAAAGCCTATCGGGAAGCCCTGCTGGAAATGAGCATTATCGCCATATGGCGGTGTATTCAGGCGCTATTGCCCGACGGCCAGGCCGCTCACCCTGCCTTTGTCACACTGAGTTTTGCAGCACCGCCCCACCAGCATCGCTACGAAGAATTGCTCGGCTGCAAGGTCGGCTTTGATGAAGCACACACCGTGATTGCCCTGCCGAAAAGCTGGATGCTGTTACCCATACTGACTCATGATTCCAGCCTCCTTGCCAGCGCTGCCGGTGAAGTCAAAAACATACTCGGGGAATCGCTGCGCGGTAGCGGTATTGTCGCGCGGGTTAAACGTGCACTGGTAGAGCACCCCCAGGCCTGTGAGTTTTCGCTTGAGGGCACCGCCCGGCAATTAAAGCTGGGCACGCGAACCCTGCGACGCTATCTGGCTCAGGCCGACACCAGCTTTCGCGCAATCTGTTTGGAAGTACGCATGGAGTTGGCGCGGGAATATCTTTATCACACCGATATGCCCCTGAAAGAAATCGCCTTTCAACTCGGGTACGAATTTACCAACAATTTTAATCGCGCCTACCGCAGTTACTATGGCGCATCGCCCGAAGCCATGCGCCAACAATCTCGCGCGCGCCAACAATCCCGGGCACACCAATCATCAAAGCCGGTCAATGAGGCCTAGACGCGCCTGTATTCAGGCGGGAACAGCGAGGCGTGCGGACTCTTGCGCCAGTGCCAAGGCAGACAACCGCGACAGGTGATAGTCCCGGTTGCCAAACAGGGCGTCTATTGCGGTCAGCAGTTTGAAATGCGCACCGACGTGTAATTCTTCGGTCATGCCAATACCGCCGTGCAACTGAATGGCCTGTTGCCCAACATAGCGGCCCGCCTCACCCACCTGCGCCTTGAGTACAGCAGCGGCCTTGTCGCTGTCGCCGGCGGCGTCGGCCTGAATGGCTGCCCACAGCAGGGAGCGGGTTTTCTCGCAGGCAATAACCATATCTGCCAAGCGATGCTGGAGCGCCTGAAAGGCGGCAATCGGCAAACCGAATTGCTTGCGGGTCTTACAGTATTCCATGGTCGATGCCATCAACGCATCCATCGCCCCCATCGCCTGGGCACCCAAAAAGATCAAGCCACGGTTCAGGGTGTTCTGCAATTCCTGAGCAACATCGGCTGACACCAGACGGCCTAATGCACCGTCAAAGGTAACGGTTGCCGCGCGCTCACCACTGACCAGTGCATAGCGTGATACGGTTATGCCGGGCGCTTCCAGCACTATCAGGAAAAGCCCTACCGTGGTTTCCGATGTCGCCGCCGTCACCAACAATTGGTCTGCATCCGCGCCACTCAGAACGGCGAGTTTCTCGCCGGTGATCAACGCCTGATCGCCACTCACTTTGGCCCGAGTGTGCAGATGGCGTGGGTTGCCGCGACTTGCTCGCTCCTCCCAGGCCAAGGCAAAGCGCGCGCTGCCGGAGGCAATCTCAGGCAGCCAGCGTTCACGCAGCTCGGGTTTCGCCAAGCGCAATAAATCAGCCCCCAACAAGGCCGTCGGCAATACCGGCTCAAGCACCAAGGCGCGGCCGCATTCCTCGGCCACAGCACACAACAACGCCAATTCGCCGTCGAACCCATCGTAAGCTTCCGGAACATTCAGCCCGAACACGCCCAGCTCGGCCAGTTGATTCCAGTGTTCGTTGGAAAAGCCCTGCTCGGATTCAGCGAGCGCGCAACGCGCTTCATAGCTGTAGTGATCCTCGGTAAATTTACGCAGGCTATCTTTGAACAGTGACTGTTCTTCGCTGTACTGATATTGCATCGTCATCTCCACTGTCCTTTACATTCCCAATACGGCTTTCGCCAACAGACTGCGCTGCACTTCGTTTGAACCTGCATAAATCGAGGCCGCTCGGGTATTGAGGTAGTAGGGCATGGTCAACAGGTGCTGCTCGGGTGTTAGCAAGTCCACCTCGCTGCCCACATGCAAGGCATCGGTTTGCAACGGCAGTGCATCCAGGCCAGACACCTCGAGCTGCAACTCCGAGTACTTTTGCAGGGTTTCAGAACCCAGAATCTTTAACAGGGACGCCATTGGCCCCGGATTTTCGCCGTGCTTCAAGCTGGCATTCACGCGTTTCTCGGTGTGCTCCAAGGCCAGCGCATCCACTTCCAGTGCTGAGAGTTTGTGAGCCAGGTGAGGATTGTCCAGCAGACACTCGCCACCCTCATTGCCACCCCCAGCCAAGGGTGCGGCACACTGTGCACGCAAGCGTTCCAGCGCCGGCTTGAGCCATGGGGCAAACGCGCTGCCACCGCGTTCAAACTCGAGAACATATTTGGCGACACTCCAGCCCCTGTTCTCGTCGCCGACTCGGTTCGCTTTGGGTACCCGAACGTCGGTAAAGAAAACCTCGCATTGCTCGGGAAAGCCATCCAGGCCGATGATTGGCCGTACTTCTATGCCGGGCAAATCCATGTCCAGCAACAAAAAGGTGATGCCCTGCTGAGGCTTGCCTTCACTGCTGGTGCGCACCAGTGCGAACATTTTGTTGGCATGGTGGCCATAGGTCGTCCAGGTCTTACTGCCATTAAGAATGTAGTCATCGCCGTCGCTTTCGGCGCGACATTTTAGCGATGCGAGATCCGAGCCGGCGCCCGGCTCGGAGTAGCCCTGGCACCAGAAATCTTCGCCTGAGAGCATCCGGGGTAGTAGCTCACGCTTTTGTTCCTCACTGCCAAAGCCAATCACCGCTGGCCCGACCATTTGTATATTCTGAGGCAGCAGCGGAGGAACACCCCGGCGATTGCACTCTTCCAGAAAAATATAACGCTGTTCAACATTCCAGCCGGTGCCACCGTATTCCACGGGCCACGCTGGAGCAACCCATCCCTTGTCATACAGAATGCGCTGCCAGGCCATAGCCTGTTCAAACGGTGCAAATACGCTGGTGGTTTTACGCCCTGCTTCAAGAATTTCCGGGGTCGGCGCGGTTTCCAGAAACCGGCGCACCTCAGTGCGGAAACTGTCCAGATTGATTTCGGTTTGCTCAGACATCATTCATTAACCGTGTTTTGTGACTGTGTTAACCCTGCTGCGCTGCCAGCGCCGAGTCCTCTTTCTGCATGCGATAAAAGCTCAGTACGTCATCGTTGAGCAGTCGCCGCTGCGCAGTGCACAAGCGCACCGGTCGCTGACTGTGGTGATCAATATTCACCAACACGCAGTTCCCGGTAACGCGCAATTCCTGCCGTTGGTAAATGCGGTAACTCAGGGTAAATGAGGTGTTACCCACCTCTGTGACGCAGATATCGATCGTAGCTTCGTGATCACGCTGATAACTTCCCAGATAGTCCAGGTGCAGAGACGCCTGGACCCACGATGAGGATCGCGCTACCAGCTGCGAAGCCAGCTCGGTCAGATATTCAATGCGAGCTTTCTCGAAAAATCCGGTGACGATAGTATCGGACAATCGGGACCACTCCTCGCTGGCGTCGCTCTGTGGTTGCACCACCAAGGTCTTCATCCGGGTTAACCCGCCAAGGCTGCGTCTGCGGGCTGCTTAACAACCATCTCGGCCATGCGCCGGGTAATAATGTCCTCGGCTTCGCGCACCATCCGATCGATCAACTCGGCACAGGTGGGAATATCGTCGATTAGCCCCATCACCAGACCCGCAGTCCACACGCCGTCGTCGGTATCACCTTTGCGCAGCACATTTTCACGACCGCGCTGACCCGACACCAAGGGTTGCAGCTCAGAAAAATCAGTGTCGCCGGGCTTCGCCTCAATCGACAGCACTTCTCGGGCAATCGCATTTTTATAGATACGGGCGGTGTTTTTCAGCGTTCGGAAAATCAGTGCTGTGTCCAGCTCGCTGCTTTCCACCATCATTTTCTTGACGTTGTCGTGAACCGGCGCTTCCACCGTGGCCACAAAGCGGGTGCCCATATTGACGGCGTCCGCACCCAGCGCCAGCGCTGCAGCCAGCCCCTGACCGTTACCAATCCCCCCGGAGGCAATCATTGGGATTTTCAGTTTGGCCGCCGCACAGGGCAGCAGCACCAGATTCGGCACGTCGTCTTCACCGGGATGACCGGCGCACTCAAAACCATCAACGCTGGCCGCCGCGCAGCCAATAGATTCAGCCTTTAGCGCATGGCGCACGGAGGTGCATTTGTGAATGACCTTAACACCGGCATCAGTGAAAGCCGGCAGGTATTTCTCAGGGCTGCGGCCCGCCGTTTCGACGATTTTGACACCCTCATCAATAATCACCTGCACATACTCGTCGTAGGGCACGGGGTTTATCGTGGGTAGCAGAGTAAGATTTACGCCGAAGGGCTTATTGGTGATCTCCCGGCAGCGACGAATTTCCTTGCGCAATTCCTCGGGCGTGGGTTGGGTCAATGCCGTAATAATGCCTAAACCACCGGCATTGGAGACCGCAGCGGCCAGCTCAGCCAGGCCCACGGCCATCATCCCCCCCTGAATTATGGGGTGTTCGATATTCAGCATTTCGGTAACGCGGGTGCGAATCATGGTAACAACTCTCTGTCATTCTCAGGCTCCACTGTAGGGAAAGCCTCGATAAATCGACAGGTCGGTGCGCGTCAGTGCTTGTCCAAGAGCGTCAACGAGCCAGCAGCGGCTGATGGCGCGGTGCGACAAGGGCTGACGCGCCACACCAATCAGCCACGCCCGAAAGCCGCGAAAATCGAACGTTCTGATAAAAAAGGTGAGATCGACCATGCTGATGCAACAGATGATTGAGTTCAATGCGCTGAACTACCCGCACGCCATCGCCCTGCAGGCTGACGGCGCGACGCTGAACTACCAGGATTTCGATCGTCTGTGCAATCGGCTCGCCAATGGCCTTTTGGCCAAGGGTTTGAAGGCGGGCGACCGCATCGCCCTGCTCAGCAAGAATATGGTCGAATACCCGATGCTCATTGTCGGCTGCATGAAAGCCGGCATTACCCTGGTTCCTCTGAATTACCGGTTGGCGCCCGCCGAATTGAAATTCATCCTGCAAGATAGTGAAGCGCGGATGGTGGTAACCGGAGACCAGGAGCTGACCGATGCCGCCGAAGCGAGCGGCGCTCTCGGCGACGTCGCCCACTGCATCAGCCTCTCCGAAGCCAATGGCTGGCAGGCATTCTCTACACTGCTGGCTGATGACGACAGCAAACCCGAATTGGACACCCGCAGCGACAGCATGGTGTTTCAGCTCTACACCAGCGGCACCACCGGACTGCCCAAAGGCGTCATGATTGGCCACGAACAATTGACCAATGGCTACGTGATGGCTAACCATATTCCGCCGCGTTGCCAGCTCGGGCACACCGCAATTATGCCGTTGCCGCTGTTCCACGTTGCCGGGCTGGCGGCCACCCTGTTCTGGCTGTGCAACGGCTTCAGCGTACAGCTGATGGCAGACTTCAACCCTTTGCAACTGGTCGAAGCGATCGTCGCCACTGAGAGCTGCGACACGGTGCTGGTTCCGGCAATGATTCAGGCCACGCTTGCCTTCGTCCCAAACATTGCCGACTATGACTTCACCCCACTAAAACGCATCACCTATGGCGCCTCCCCCATCTCCCTGGAAGTGCTGCAGCAGGCCTTGGCCGTTTTTAAATGCGACTTTGTGCAGGGCTATGGGATGACCGAGCTGAGCTGTATGGTGCTGGGCTTGCAGGCCGGCGATCATCAACGCGCATTAAACGGCGAGCCGCACCTGTTGCGCTCCTGCGGACGCCCGCTGCCCGGTGCAGAATTGAAAGTGGTGGACGAGGCTGGCAATACGTTGCCCGCCGGAGAAACCGGTGAGCTGCTGATTCGCTCAAGCACGGTCATGCAGGGCTATTGGAAGCAGCCAGAGAAAACGGTTGAAACCCTGGTCGACGGTTGGCTACATACGGGTGATGCCGGTTACGCCGATGAAGAAGGCTTCTTCTACATTCGCGACCGGGTGAAAGATATGATTGTGTCCGGCGGTGAGAATATCTACCCCGCCGAAATTGAAAACGTGCTATTCAGTCATCCCGCCATTCAGGACGTCGCCGTTATCGCCGTGCCCGACGACAAATTCGGGGAAGCCGCCATGGGTGTGTGCGTACTAAAACCCGACGCTACGGTCACGCACGACGAGCTGATCACCTTCTGCCGCGAGCACCTTGCCGGCTATAAAGTGCCGCGCCAGTATGATTTTGTCAGTGAAATCCCGCGCAATCCCTCGGGCAAAGTACTCAAGCGGGTATTGCGGGAACCCTACTGGCAGAACGCAGAGCGGCGTGTGGGGTGATTCTCGCTGTCGCAGGTGTTCAATGCACCTGCGGACTCTCCATCACACAAATGCCCAATGCTTCCAACTGATCACGCAGCCGGATATCACCCGTCGCTCGCCAGCGCTCGTAGAGTCCAAGCACATCGGACGAATCATAGAGCTGCTCCTTTGAGCAGGCCTGTTCGACCAGATGGAGCATACGACTAAAGGTTTCCGCCAGCTCGGAAAAAATGTGTCGGTTTTTAGGGGCATTCTCGGACAGGTAACTGTAGGCACCGCCGCCCATACCAACAAAATAATCCTGCAGGATGCCGCGGCGGGCATAGCTTTCAGGGAAGAGAGCGCCGATAAACAGCGCCATGTCGCCCAATTGACGCAAAATGAGGCAGCGCTCGCGGGTGGTGCCCGCTTCGTGGGCATCCTTGTACAGCAGGGCGAGCGGCCGGATGCCCAGTTCGCCCTCGTCATAACAGAACAACTGCTCACTGTCGCCAAAGCGCGCCAGCATATTACCCATGTACCAAAGCGTATCTTCCTGGGGTGGCGGTGCCAGCTGTTCGCCATGCTCCTGTAAGCGTTCGCGAAAGTAGTCTGCAAGGTTGTGTTCAACGGTGAGTTTAGAGGTCGCCATAAG
>JBFKXO010000027.1:0-14246 GCA_041638115.1 Litorivivens sp.
CGATTCACCGATTGATTACGTCAACAGCCACGGCACGTCTACGCCGGCCGGTGACATCCAGGAATTGAAGGCCATGCGCGAGGCTTTCAGAGGCAAATACATGCCGCTGGTCGGCTCAACCAAATCCCTGGCCGGCCACACGCTGGGCGCCACCGGTGTTCACGAGGCGATTTACTCACTACTGATGATGGAGCACAACTTTGTCGCCGCATCGGCGAATATTGAAACTCTCGACCCGGAAGCCGACGGCATGCCGATTGTGCGCGAGCGCAAGGATGGGGTAACACTGAACACCATCATGTCGAACAGCTTCGGCTTTGGCGGCACCAACGCCACCTTGGTATTCAAGCGCTACGCGGACTAAGAAAAAAGGGCATTCCTCATCCCAGGAGAGGAGTGCCAAGTCAGCCCAGCAGATCCTTTAGCAATAGCGCCTTAACCTGCTCACCTTTTTGCACCGTCGTGCCTTCCGGCAACACCACCAGCGCGTTCGCCCAGGCCGCCGACGCCAGCACGCCCGAACTTTGATTGGCATAGAGCGAAGCCTTGAGCTCGCCGCCTGACACTCCAACTCTGGCGCGAAGATACTCCTGCCGCCGGCCCGGTTTCGGCCAATCAAAATCGGCCGCCACCGGCCAGGCCTGGGGTATCACATCACGCGCACCCTGCATCGCCAACACGTAGGGCTTAACCAGAATCAGAAAGGTGACAAAGCCCGACGAGGGGTTGCCCGGCAGGCCAAAGAAGGCCGCCTCACCAATGCGACCGTAAGCCAGCGGTTTACCCGGCTTGATCGCCAGCTTCCACAAGCGCAGCTCACCGAGCTTTTCCACCTGCGCTTTGACATGGTCTTCTTCACCAACCGACACACCGCCTGTCGAAATAATCAGGTCGCAATTTTGCGATGCCTGCGCCAATGCGGCTGCCGTTGCTTCGGCCGTATCCTCAACGATACCGCAGTCGCTCACTTCACAGCCCAGTCCACGCAGCATCGCCGTCAGCAATGCGCGATTGGAATTGTAAATTTGCCCCTCGGCCAAAGGCTGGCCAGGTTCTACTAATTCATCACCGGTCGACAACAGCGCGACCCGCGGTTGTCGTGAAACTTGTGCGCTCGCCAAACCCAGCGCCGCCAGCAAGCCGACATCCGCTGCGCTCAAGCGTTCGCCGCCAACGTACTTTTCATCGCCCGCGCAGATATCCTGCCCTTGAGGCCGAATATGCTGGCCAGGCCGAGACGCTTCCAACACCCGAATACCGTCATCCAGCACGCCACAATCTTCCTGCATGACCACGCAATCGGCGCCGGGAGGAATCGGTGCGCCGGTAAAGATCCGGGCAGCCGTGCCCGGCTCCAGCGCAACACCCACGTCACCGGCGGCAATCCGCTGACTGACCGGCAGCGGCGACAGTGCAGCGTCCTCCGCACGTAATGCGTAGCCATCCATTGCCGAATTGTCGAGTGGCGGAACATTGACCTGCGCCACGACCTGCTGTCGCAGTACCCGCCCGGCCAGTTCCCGCAGAGGACAGGATTCAACCGGCAATACCTGTACGTCAGCCAAGAGCTGATTCAGAGCCTCATCAACCGGCATCAAGGCCATCAGGGCTGGTCCGCCTTGCGGGTTTTCAATACCCCCACATAGTTACAGGGCTTGTGAGTACTGGTGAGCTGCTCGCGAATAATGCCCTCCCAGGCCGTGCGGCAGGCCCCGGTCGAGCCGGGCATACAGAAGATCACCGTATTGTTGGCAAAGCCTGCCAGCGCCCGCGACTGAATCGTGGACGAGCCAATCTCGGCGTAAGAAAGATGGCGAAACAGCTCGCCAAAGCCTTCTATATGCTTGTCAAACAGCACCGACAGCGCCTCGGGGGTGGAATCGCGCCCGGAAAACCCGGTACCGCCGGTCACCAGCACCACGTCCAGGGAAGGGTCAGCAATCCACTGTGAGACCACCGCCCGCATTTGGTAGATGTCATCTTTAACAATTGTTCGCGCACCGACTTGATGACCAGCGGACTCAGCGGCCTGCTGCAGGAAATCGCCTGACGTATCGTTGCTGCGATCTCGGGTATCAGACACTGTCAGCACACCGATGCGCAGGGCCACGGCTTCGCTCATCGCGCTCATTTCTGTTTTGCCTCACATAATACTTTGATGGGTTGTGGCAGATAGCTGCGCCAGGGCAGCTGCTTGATGCCAAAGTCGTGCAGAATTTTTTCGCAGCGCAACACCGGCACCGCCGGTTCAATACGCAACCCCGATTCGGCA
Source organism: Litorivivens sp. (assembly GCA_041638115.1). Taxonomy (GTDB): domain Bacteria; phylum Pseudomonadota; class Gammaproteobacteria; order Pseudomonadales; family Spongiibacteraceae; genus Litorivivens. Next base: position 2,273 of record JBFKXO010000027.1, read on the forward strand.
ATCGCCAGACTGGTCTTGCGCTTCTCCAGATCGAGCTGCTGCGATGCGAAGGCCAACATCACCTCGGTAAATTCATAGGCGCTGGTCTGGCCGGAACTGTTGTAGTGATAGCTACCCCAGTTTTCCGCGCCACAACTCACCTGATCAATCACCGCCGATATTACCCGCGCTAAATCTGCCACATGGGTGGGGCAAGTCTTCAGCCCCGAATTCAACGCCAGCTCGCCACCGTGAACCAACTGCGAAAAAAAACGGGTAAAAAAATTATCGCCCGCCTCACTAAAGAGAGGGCCGGTACGCAATACCAGATAGCGCTCCAGATGGCGTTCCAGCAACTGCTCTGCGGCAGCAAGCCGCGCGCCGGCGACACTGCCAGGCTGCACGCGGTCAGCCTCCCGGTGATTGATAGGCGCGTAATCTCCATCAAACACTCGACCATCGCTTAGCAGCAGCAGTGGCGCCCTGGCCTCAGCTGCCACGTCAATCAAATGATGTCGCGCCGAACCCGGCAATGAGAGGTCATTACCCGACTGCAGCGACTCAAGAGATGCAATATCAACGACAATAGCGTTTGATAGTGTGGCGGGGGTCAGATCGACAACCGCCTCTGGCGACACACATAAAAACTCGCGCCCGCGCATGTCGAACCATTGACACAGCACAGATTCAAGCGCAGTGGATATTGAGATTAAAATGACCTTCACAGAAACCCAATCCGTCGACGAGAGCCAATCCGGTATTGTAGGCGGCAACGCCTCTCACTGCGACAGCCTACTCGCCTAATTTATTGCTGATTCGCTGGCTGGGCGATAATCCTTTACTATGACACAGCATAGGATTTCCCCGCGAAGTACCGAACATGAACAATCGCCTCAGCTGGAATCGCCGCTTTCGTCTACTACTCATTACGGGTTGTATGGCGCTTGCGACTAACGCCGGCCTAAGCCAGACGTTACCTGCGGCTGTCGGCGAAGCGCTTGGCGGATTAACCGGGGCATTGACCGGAGGCGCCGAACCCGTCACCGGGGGCGCGCTTCCCGGATTCTTACCTGAGAACACCCCGCTCGGGAATGACAACGGCGGCAGCGGTCTCGATTTTGTCGGTGCCCAGCAGCTTGCCGGCATGTTGGGGCTGGCGCCGGGCAGCCAAGCAGCCGATGCATTGATGGAGTCCGCTCTCGGTGGCGCAACGGTTGTGCCGCTGGTGAATTCAATTACGACTCTCTCTGGCCTGCCGCTGTCCGGGTTCGATATGCTCAGTGCGGTCACCCTGCCTGGCTTGGGTGGCTCATTGGTCGCGCTTGATATCTCTGGCACCGGAAGCAATGCTGGACTGTCAGGGGTGGCCTTTCTCAACGAAGGTTCAGCGCCCGATAGCGTCATCGGTATTGCCGTATTGTCGGATCAAACCACGGGTAACGGCGAACTGCTCGGTGTCTCCCTGATCGGCGACAGCGCTGATGGCAACGACTCACTGGTCGGCATCACCGTGGGTAACGGTCAACTGGTCTCACTTTCAGTACTTTCGTCCGATGACTCGACCAGCGAAAGTTGCGAAGGGGCAGCCTGCGGCGAAGAAACCGACGACAGGTTATCGCTGGCCGCGGACGAGCTACCGCAGTGCAGCGACGGCGACGCAGATAGCGATGGGGTCTGTGACGACCAGGACAGCTGCCCAGACACCCCGGAAAATCAGTCTGTTCTACCCAATGGCTGCCACCTGGACCTCGATCGCCCGCTGATTCTGGAGGGCATTCGATTTGAGCCTGCATCAACCAGACTGCATGTTGAGTCTGTCGCCGTATTGGAACAGGCGGCACAAGTACTCCGAGACCATCCAGAAGCCCTCGTGGTCGTGGAGGGTCATACCGACGCCTCTGGGAATGAAGCGTACAACATCAGCCTTTCCCGACGCCGCGCGGCCGCCGTTGCCACGTTCCTGAGTCACCGAGGGGTCGAGGAGAGCAATCTGCTGGCAGCCGGCTACGGCTCAGCCAGCCCGCTAGCCAATGTCGCGCCCACTGCGGCCGAGCAGCGCCGGGTGCAGCTTCGGGTTGTCGAGCCCGACGAATTTGAACAGGTGCGCGCCAACGAACAACAACGTCAGCTCCAGGAACAGGCCAATGCCAGCCGCGCCAGGGCTGCCGAAATTGCTCGTGCCCGCGAAGCCCGACGCGCTGCCGAGCAAAAAGCCGAAAGTGACGCGCGGGTGCAAGAGGTAGAAGAAGCCTACAAGGATGTTCTTGAGTTCCTGCAGGGCAGCGGCGTCGTAGCGCCAGAGTAGCGCTCGCGACCCAGCCTCACCGTTAGAGAAACCAGAACCCCATCACAAAATGAAACTATGACGGGGTTTAACCCTCCTCGCCCTTGCGCTAGCATGCGGTTCTGAAATATTTCTATTAAATACTTTCATTAATCTTGCGGCAGTAAACACCCATGCCGCTCCTTTACCTGCTTCGGGACCAATCTGCCATGCGCTGGACCAGCAAACTCACGCTACCCATCTTCACCCTTCTTCCATTTACACTCAGCGCCGACCCCCTTACTGATGCCCTCAACGCCGCGGGTATCAATGCGGTCCTACAGGGAAGCGGTATCAGCATCGATGTGGATGCCCTGAATCCCCAGGGCACTAACGACAACGACACCCTCGGCGCCGACCTGTTTACACCGGAAAACGGCTTGGGCGTGACCCTCGGGGGCACCGAGATACTGGGCTTTGGCAGCACCACCGGTTCGGCAATCCCGCTAGACTTTCTCGGTCTGCAGCAATTGACCCAGATGCTCGGGCTGACTCCTGACAGCGCGCTGGTCGAGGCCCTGCGCAATACGGTGGGTCCTGACGGCGCATTGATTGTACCCGTGGTCGACTCCATTCAGAGCCTGTCCAACCTCGGCGACTCCAACTTTGACCTCAGCAGCGCCATTACCCTGCCAGGGCTGGATCAACAGCCGGTGGGCCTGGCGATTGCCGGCAGCGACAGCAGCGGCAATACCAGCGAGGGCGGCGTGGCCGGCGTGGCATTGCTCACACCCGGCAGCAGTGGCAACGGCGGCCTTGTTGGCTTGGCGGTGATCTCCGGCAATGGCTCCGGCAATGGCGAGCTGGTCGGTATTTCCCTGCTCGGTGACGACAATAGCGGCAATGGCGGCCTCGCTGGCGTGGCGGTACTGGGCGGTGACAATGCCGGTAACAGCCAGACCTTGTCGCTCAGCGCGCTGAGTGGCAGCAATACCGGTAACGCCGGCCTGGTGGGCATCGGTGCCATCAATGAGGGCAATTCGGGCAATGGCGGCCTTGCTGGTGTCGGCGCCATCAACGGCGACAACTCAGGCAACGGCGGCACGGCGGGCGTTTCCGCCCTGAGCGGTGACAATTCCGGCAACGGCGGTTTTGCCGGGGCCAGCGCCATCAACGGTGCCAACTCCGGCTCCGGCAGCACGGTGGGCGCCGCCGCCCTGTCCGGTGACAACAGCGGCAATAGCAACGTGATTGGCGCTGCCGCCATCAGCGGCGACGACAGTGGTAATGGCGGCGTTGGCGGTATTGATATTGGCAGTGACAACAACGGAGACGGCAGTGACGGCAGCGAAACTGGCGGCAATTGCGATGGTGTGGGCTGCGCAGATGATCAGAGCGATGACAATACTGTGGCTGGATTGACCAGTCGCCTGGAAGAAGGCTCACAGTGCACGGACGGTGACGCCGATGGCGATGGTATCTGTGATGGCGCCGATGAATGCCCTGACACGCCGAAAGGCGCAGCCGTATTCCCAACCGGCTGTCATTTGGATAGTGAAAACCCGCTGGTATTGCGCGGAGTTAATTTTGAATTCAACCTGACAGATATCACAGAACCCTCAAAAGAATTACTGAAGCAGGCCCGAAACATTATCGCGAAATACCCGCAGGTATTGATCGCGATCGATGGCCACACCGACAATAAAGGCAGTGACAGCTATAACCAAAAGCTATCGCAACGTCGTGCCGAGCGAATCATGCAGTACTTTATAGACAACGGCATCAAACCAGAACGTCTGGTGGCTCGCGGTTTTGGTGAGAGCAAACCAATGGCAGCCAATAGTGACGAGAACGGCGCGGATAATGCCGAGGGTCGGGCGCAGAATCGACGCGTTGAATTAACGATTGTCGAGCGCGAAGCCTTCGAGCAAATCCGCACTGAAAACGCAGAACGACTTGCCGCAGAGAAAAAAGCCGCGCAGGAGGCCGCCCTGGCCGAGCAGCGCCGCCGTGAGCGCGAGCGCGAACAGGCGCGCCAGGCCGAACAACAACAAAAACGCGTTGAAAAAGCTGAAGAAGACTACGAAGACGTCCTAAACTTCCTGGAAGAAAGCGGCAGTGCCGAACGCGATGCCTCACCAGAGTCTGGGGACATCGACGCCGGCGATAACGTGAAAGAAAATAGCGCCGAGCAATAAGCCGGTCTGATATACGCACAGAAAAATACACGAGTGGAATAATTTTATGGCGATCGACTTACCACCCGCAATGCCCCCACAACTGGCGGCAAATCAGGAAATTGTTCGCAGTAGTGAACGCTATGCCGTAACCAGCGGCAAGGTTGGCGACTACGAGCTACGCTTTAGCGGCGAGCACGGCCTGTCCGCTGAAGACCTCAACAGCATTATCGACAAATCGCAAACCCCGTCCCAGGCCATCCTGCTGGCCAATGCCGCCAGCTATAAACAGGGCCAGCTGCTGGTGCGCTATTACTACAGCACGCCGGTCAACGGCGTAATCACCGTCCACGCGGTACAGCACAGTGTTGGCGAAATTAAAGGCAATGACACCCTGCGCAAGCACTTTGCCGAACTGGAAGGCGATCGCGACCTGACCCGGAAGGAGTTTCAAACACCTGCAGTTCTCGCCGGTTTATATGCGGATCGCCGCGGCGTCGACTATGGTGTCAGCTATGAGGAAAACACCCAGATCAATGCCATTGATCTGGTATTTACCGAACGCGAACAAGCCGACGCCGACCGCACCACCGTGCAAGCCCAGCTCGGCAATCAGGGCAGCCGCTTTGCCGGTCGCTACTTTTTCGACGCAGGCCTGGTGCATGATTTCGACAACGGCACCGAATTCGCCGCCGGCTACGAAACCGCCCTAACCGACCTGGGTGAGTCGCGCGACGGCAAGGATTACCATCGCTTCCAATTAAAACTTGACCACCCCTTCAGTTTTGGCCTCTACGGCGTGGAAGCCAGCCACACTCAGTACGTGCGCGAACTGGAAGATATCACCGTCCAGGGCACTGCCTGCCTGCTGCCACTGCTGTGTGTGCCGACTACCACCTCTTCAACTACCGACATCGATCTCGACGCCGAGATTCAGCAGGTGGCATTTAACGGCAGCCAGGTACTATCCGGCGATATCGACCACCGCCTGATGCTGACCCAGCGCCTGGAATGGGTGGACTCACTGATCGACTCCAGCATCGACACCGTGATTCAGGATGAGCGCTACGCTACCGCCGAACTCGGCGCATCCTACTTTCGCGCCTCTCTAGTGCGCGACAAACTGCTCAACTGGAAGATCGCCTTAGCGGCTAAAGGCGGCCTGGGCAGCGACAAGGGCACACTGGGCACCGACGACAGTTCCAGCGGGGTCAACATCGGCAAGCGCACCGCCGAGTTCGTATTGTTCAAACCCTCGGCCGCCGCCAGCTATTCGCTGACCGAAAACCTGCGCGCCAGCATCAAATTTGATGCCCAGATCGCCGATGAACAGCTGCCCCAACAACAGCAGTGGGTACTGGGGGGCATGGATCGCATCAGCGCCTACCTGCCCGGCGCACTGGTGGGCGACAGCGGTTACCACCTTGACGCCGCACTGGGTTATCGCTGGCAGCTGGGAGACTTCACCCTCAACGGCGAAGTGTTTGCTGAATACGGCAGTGCCACATATGAGAACGCCTCCGGCACTGACAGCAGCGGCAGCATCGACTACGGCAGCGACAGCAGCCTCGCCGATGCCGGCTTGCGACTCACGCTGTCCGCCTGGGATTGGATGGAAGTAAAAGCCGTGGTGGCAGAATCCATTTCGGAAGATAACGTTAACGAAGACGCGCTGGAAAAAGCAGAAGCCGATTTCTTCGTCACGCTGAAAGTCACGCTCTAAGGCCCTTCCCCACCGGCGCGGCGCTCCCGGGCGCCGCGCGCTCCACACCGCCCTCGACGAATTTCTGCTTGAGCTGAGCGCCCCGTATTGTAGACTTTTCACCTCTGCCGTTATTCGAACCCGCGGGCGAATGCTATGACAACGAAAAGAAACCTGCTGGTTGCCGGGCTTATCTGGGCTAGTCTTGCAACCACAGGCATTGCCCAGGCCCAGCTGTACAAGATTGTCGACGAAGACGGCAATGTCACCTTTAGCCAATTCCCGCCGAACGAGCCCAGTGCTGAAGCCGCAGTGGAAAACATTACCCTCGAAGGTGCTAACGACGGCATGACGCCCCTCACCGAGATTGGCAGCATTCAATTCTGTGGCGAAATAGAGCTGCCCAATTCCGTCGATTCAACCCAGCAGCCGGACCGCTTTATGCGGGAGATCAACTACAGCCGCAAGAGCTGGCAGCGCCAACTGACCTCGCTGGAGAAACAAACACAGGACGCGCTGCGCAATGAACAGCGCTATAACCGCTACTCCTATTATCGCGACGACAGCTATCGCAACCGGCAAAAGCTTGAGCAGTTTCAGCGTCAGGAAGAAAATATCAAACGGATGCGAGATCTGCGCTGCGCCCTGCATTGGGCCGATAACCGCGAACGCGATGTGGCGAATTACCGCAATGCCAATCACGCCGAGCTCCAGCGTCTGGAACAAGTACAGCGCAATCTGATCGCCAAACAGGATGAGGCCTGCGGAAACGAGCCCCGCTTTGATCCCAGCGATCAGACAGCCCGCGCCCGGCGCGATACCTGGCTCGAATGCAGCAAAAAATACCAGCAGGACTTACGCGATGTCTCCCGTCAGCTGCAAAAAGTATCGCGCTCGATCAGCGCAACGACACCGCGCTAACGACAGCGCAGCGGCAGCGCCTTGATATCAAGATCCGTGCGGTTTTCGCCGACAGCTTCCATGCCCTCCGGCACATCGTCATAGCCGCACACCCAGGAAATCGGACTGGCCGGCGAATCCTTGACCATCAGCGGACGGATACTCAAGACCTTGCCATGACGTGATTCGGGAAATTTGCGACCGAATGTCAGGTGCATGGCGCCGTCTTCCACCGTGACAGATTGCAGGTAATTGCCAATCATTTTGTCGGGTTCAGGCATACCTGCGGCCTTATTGTTCTTTGCAAATTTTCCCGAAGCACGCAGACTGGTTTCCAGCGGTAATTTATAGCGCTCCACCAGCTCGACCGATTCCAGCACCTGTTGCTGCAGGTTGCGATAGCCCGAGGTCGGCACCATCATCGTGGCGAGAATCGCCAACACTGCCAGCACGACCAGCATTTCCATCAGGGTAAAGCCGTCACTGTTGCCTGCGAGATTGTTGTCAGTCACGCTGCGCTGCCTCCCATTACTGCACCAAGGATAAGCGTTCGCGCTGCTGCGCCAACGCCCAGTGGATATGTTCCGCAACCATGGGCGCCACCTCCGGCAGCCGCGCCTCCAAGGCAGCGATGATGGCAGCGTCCGCCGGTGCATTGCCCAACGCCACCGCCAAATTGCGCAACCAGCGCTGATAGCCAATGCGCCGGATGGGTGAGCCGAGGGTTTTGTTATCAAATTCCGCTTCGCTCCACTGGAACAGGTCCAGCAGCGCAGCATCATCCAATTGGTGACGGGGCCGGAAGTCCTGCTCCTGGGTCGGCACCGAAAACTTGTTCCATGGACACACCAGCTGGCAGTCATCACAACCGAACACCCGGTTGCCCATCGGCGCGCGCAAGTGCTCCGGAATGGCGCCCTTTAGCTCTATCGTCAGGTAGGAAATACAGCGCCGCGCATCCACCTGGAACGGCGCCACAATCGCACCGGTAGGACAATCACTCAAGCAGGCTGTGCAGCTACCGCAGTGCATGGTCGGTTGCGGTGGGTCCACCGGTAGCGGCAGGTCGGTGTAGATCTCGCCCAGAAAAAACCAGGATCCGGCCTTGGGATTGATCACCATACTGTTCTTGCCGATCCAGCCAAGCCCGGCTTTTTCTGCAAAACCACGCTCCAACACCGGCGCGCTGTCGACAAAAGCGCGGCTGTTCTCGCCGCCATTGGCCTTGATTCGCTCCGCAATACTTGCCAGCCGTTTGCGAATCAACTTGTGGTAGTCACGCCCCAGGGCGTAGCGGGAAATGTAGGCCTTGTCCGGTTGTTTGAGCAGCTCGCGAGTGTCCTTCTCATCCAGAAAATAGTCCATCCGAAAGCTGATGATCCGCAGCGTCTGCGGCACCAGCTCGGCCGGATTCTGACGCAAGCCCTCGCGCTCGGCCATGTAAGACATTTCGCCGTGATAGTCACGCGCCAGCCATTGCTTTAGCCGCCCGGCGTGCTCGCTGATATCTGCGTCGGTAATCCCCACCTGCTGGAAGCCCTGCTCAGCACCCCACTGCCGAATGTCGTCGGCCAGGCGATTCAGATCAGTGTGGGGAATTGCAGACATGGACTCGTTGCCGTACTGGCGCTTGCGTTAAGATAGCGCCATTCTGCCAGATCAGGAGTGTTCATGCTTCGTTGTAGCGATAATCTGCCCACCGCGCTCTATACCGCCGAGCAGGTTCGCGCCCTCGACGCCTGGGTTATCAACCAGCACGGCGTGCCCGGCATTCAATTGATGCTCAAGGCCAGTCGCGCACTGCTGTCGACGCTGGAAATCCAATGGCCGCAAGCGCGTGAGCTGACGCTGTTCTGCGGCAAGGGCAACAACGCCGGCGACGCTTACCTGCTGGCCGCGCTCGCGGTGGAACGCGGCTACCAGGCAAACCTCTGGCAAGTTGGCCCTGCAGCCGAGCAGGGCGATGCCCTGACCGCGCGTGAACGCGCCCTGGACGCCGGCGTGAGGGTCACCCCCTGGCAGGGCCAACCGCCGACGGGCGATCTGATTGTCGACGGTCTGCTGGGCACTGGCCTGCGCGGGGAGGTGCGTTCACCCTACGCCGAGGCCATTAACGCAATCAACGATAGCGGCTTGCCGGTTTTGGCGGTCGATATCCCCTCGGGCTTGTGTGCCGATACCGGCCAAATTCTGGGCACTGCGGTACACGCCAGCGTCACCGTCAGCTTTATCGGTCTCAAGCGCGGCCAGTTTACCGGCGCCGCCGCCGATTGCTGCGGGCATCTCTATTTCAGCGACCTGGAAGCACCAGCAGCTACCTACGAAACACAAGCCCCCTCGGCCCAGCGTCTGCGCTTTACGGATTACCTGAACCTGCTGCCGGCGCGGAAACGCACGGCGCACAAAGGTCATTTTGGTCACGTGCTTATCGTGGGTGGCGATCATGGCATGGCAGGCGCGGCGTTGCTGGCCGCCAGTGCAGCGGCGCGCAGCGGTGCCGGACTGGTTAGCTGCGCAACACGCAGCGAACATATTTCAGCCTTCATTAGCAGCCGCCCCGAAATCATGGCGCATCCCGTCGAGTCCGCTTCACAATTGTCACCCCTGCTGGAGCGGGCAAGTGTGATGGTTGTCGGCCCCGGCCTTGGTCAAGGCAAGTGGGGCCGAGCCCTGCTGCAGCACTGTCTGTCTACGGACAAACCCCTGCTGCTTGATGCCGATGCGCTGAACCTGCTGGGGCCCAGCCCCAACTTGCAACGCACCGCGCCCACCGTCATCACGCCCCACCCCGGCGAAGCCGCCCGCCTGCTCGATAGCAACACTGCGCAGATTCAGGCTGACCGCTTTGCCTCTGCCCAATCTTTGCGGCAATTTACCGGCGCGACGGTGCTGCTGAAAGGCGCCGGCACGGTGATTGCCACCGAAGACGGCCTGTCAGTCTGCAACACCGGCAACCCCGGCATGGCGACCGGCGGCATGGGCGATGTGCTGAGCGGCGTCATTGGCGGTTTGCTGGCACAACACCTGAGCGCTGACGACGCCACCCGGCTCGGTGCCTGCGCTCACGGTGCAGCGGCTGATCTGGCCGCAAGCCGAGGCGAGCGCGGGCTGCTGGCCAGCGATGTCATCGATCATTTAACGGAAGTTTTGAATTCGTGATGCACTATCTGGCCAATGAAGTTGCCACAGTCGCCGCTGGCGAAGCAGTGGGCCGCGCCGCCAAGCCCGGCACGGTGCTGTTTCTCGAAGGCGACCTCGGCGCGGGCAAGACGACCTTTTGTCGCGGTTTTTTACGCGCCTACAGCTATTCAGGCGCCGTTAAAAGTCCGACCTATACCCTGGTGGAACCTTATGAATTGTCTGGCGGTCTGATCTACCACTTTGACCTCTACCGACTGGGCGATCCGGAAGAACTCGAATATATGGGCATTCGCGATTATATTGGTCCCTACAGCATTTGCCTGATCGAATGGCCAGAGCGCGGTGCCGGCGTTTTGCCCCCGCCCGACATCCGGGTTAGGATTGAGACGCAAGGTGACGGACGTGCCCTGCATATTGAGACAGCATCGGAGCTGGGCGAGCAGATTGCTCAGGGCTTGAGTCTATAATGAGAACAACTTACAGCCTGTGGGTTCTGGTGGCTGCACTGCTAACAAGTGCGGCAGGCTTTGCCGCCGACGTGCGAGACGTCAGGCTCTGGCGCGCCCCCGACAACACCCGCATTGTTTTCGACCTCAGTCGCCCCGCCCAGTATCAGGTGTTCGAGCTGAATAACCCCGAACGGCTGGTGGTAGACATTCAGCAAACCACGCTCAATAAACTGCCCGCAGACCTCGATTTCAGCAACACCCCGGTCAGCCGAATGCGCCACGGCGTGCGCAACGGCAAAGACCTGCGCGTGGTGTTTGATCTCAGCCAGCCGGTCAAGGTGCGCAGCTTTATGCTGGCCGCTAATGGGGAGCTGCACGACCGGCTGGTGATCGATTTTCACGACAAGGAAAGCCAGCAATCGCGCACCATCAAAAAGGCGGTCGATATTACCAGCGATCGGCGCCCGGTCGTGATCGCCATTGATGCTGGCCACGGCGGCGAGGACCCCGGTGCCATCGGGCCCGGCAGGCTCTACGAAAAACACGTGGTTCTGGCAATATCGAAAGAACTCCAGCGCCTGTTTAACAGCACCAAGGGCTACAAGGCAGAGCTGGTTCGCACCGGCGACTACTACGTAGGGTTGGCCCAGCGGCGCAATATCGCGCGCAAGATGCAGGCCGACCTGTTTGTCTCGGTACACGCCGACGCCTTCAAAAACGCCAAGGCTTCCGGCAGCTCGGTCTACGCCCTGTCACAACGCGGCGCAACCAGCGCATCGGCGGCTTTCCTGGCGCGCTCAGAGAATGACTCGGATCTGGTCGGCGGCGTCAGTCTGGCCGACAAAGATGATGTACTGGCGGGAGTGCTGACCGATCTGTCCATGACCGCCAGTCTCGACGCCAGCCTGAAGATCGGCGCCAACGTACTGGGCGAGATGGGGCAAATGTCCAAGCTGCACAGCAGGCGGGTGGAACAGGCGGCGTTTGCGGTCCTGAAATCTCCGGACATCCCGTCGATCCTGGTAGAGACCGGCTTTATCTCCAACCCGGGCGAGGCCAAAAACCTGGCTACCCACTGGTATCGCAAGAAAATGGCGCGCGCCATCTTTAACGGTATCGACAGTCATTTTCGCCGCAGCCCGCCGCCCGACACCTATCTGGCAGCGCTGAAACGCGGTGAAATCAAACCTCGGGAGTACACCATCGCCAGTGGTGATACACTGTCGGAAATCGCGGCGCGCTTTGACGTAAGCGTGGCTCAACTGCAGCGTGAAAACCAACTTGCCCACACCCAGATACGGGTGGGCCAGACGCTGAAAATCCCCGAATCCTGATACCAAAAGCTTTCCAATGCCCCGAATTC